>CALBFM010000081.1:0-9736 GCA_937893445.1 uncultured euryarchaeote | reverse complement strand
GAGGCGGACTCCGAGGTTCCGGTGCTGGCGTCAGCTGGTGACTGGCTCTACATGCTTTACCGCGACGGCGGCGACCTGGACCAAGATGGCGACAGCAACGGCAACGACGCTCACGCTGATGACGGCGATATCTTCTTCCGCCGCTCGAGCAACAATGCCGAGAGCTGGAGCGACCCTGTGGTGGTCTCACAAATCACTGGTGACGGTGATAGCAACGGCGGCACCATTGGCTATCAGTATCGCTCTGCAATCGCCGCTGTTGATTCCTATGTCTATGCCGCCTGGGTTGACTGGAACTTGATGGACATCGATGACTACTATGATTACGAGATTATGTTTGCCATATCGTCCGACTATGGTGCAAGCTGGGGCGAGCCATTCATTCTGAGCGATTCGTATGGAGATGATTACTCCTACGAGCCAGTAATTGTAGCGGAGGGTTCGCACGTTTATGTCGCCTGGCGCGATGATGGAAATGTTGCTAGCTCTGGCACCGACTATGACATCGTCTTCCGCCACTCTGAGGACTACGGCCAGAACTGGGATGACACCGTCGTGCCATACGATACTGACGGCGCCGATTACTATCCTGCATTGGCGCTCGGTGGGGACCGCGTGCATCTGGCCCTGATTGAATACCGTCAGGACCCTGACTCTACGTTATACGATTACTATGTAATGTCTCTCTGGAGCGATGATCATGGTAACAGCTGGACCGAACCGGTTGTAGTCAGCAACGAGGATGAAAGCAACCTTGCCGACTATCCAGTACTTGCGGCGGACAGTGACACCCTTTACGTTGCATGGACTGATTACGGGAACTACGATGGTGACGGCGTCTCTGATTACGATGTCATTTTCAAGTCCTCGGGGAACGGAGGCACGACTTGGTCGCAACCGGTCGTGATTTCGGATGACACAGCCACATCTTCCAGCTCGTATCTGTTTCCAACCCTCGCAGCGGGTAGCGGATTGGTGTACGTGGCGTGGCAGAATTACAATGGTTCTGATTACAGTCACCAGCTGCGTTTCTCGGACGACCAGGGTGCGGCATGGTCAGACTGGACCGAAATTTCAGATTCGGGCAACCAGAAGCAGAATGTCAATTATGCAGCTCCTGGTGCAACGGTCGGCAAGCGCGCCTGTTTCGGTTACAGTAGCGCTGAGGACATGGTTGGTGCAGGCGAGGACGATATTGATATCTTCGTGCGCTGTACGCTGGGCGAAGAGTATCCCGACAACCCCACGATTGACATCGATGGGGGCTCATCTGACTGGCAGTGGAGCGGCGAGCTGAATGACGATAATTCGCCAGTGACGTGGAGTGACAGCAGCTCGCCCGGCGCGCTGAAGTCGCTTACCGACGCACTTAATGCTGCATTACAAGACGACCCGACTACGGAAGTCGATGAATACGGTGTCGAGATGGCGCGGCTGGAGCTGACGCTTGGCAGCGATTCCCAGGGTGTCCTGCGTCTCAACGCGCTCGAAATAGAGTATGATGTCGAGCTAATATTCACCGGAGAGACGCTGCGTTCGACGCTACAAGTGCTTGTGAATAATGCACCTGCCGACCAAGAGACTGTTGATGCTAAAATCACAGTCTCGACCGGAACTGCAGGCCGTGTCACACTGTCCGGGCTGGCACTACTCACCGCAGACGCCGACCTCGAAATAACGTCGCTCGAGGTTGTGAGTGGCGAACTGCTGCAGGGCTCTGACGTCGTAATCTCGGCGGCTGTAGAAAATAATGGTGACGCACCGGCGCAGGTGGAGGTGCGCTTCTGGTACGATGAGGAGGACCAGGCTCACTACATCGGCAGCGCCACATCGCAGGTGGACAATGACGGCGACCCCGTTTCGATTGGCACCAATTGGCGCGACCTTCCTGTCGGAGGGCACACTTTGATTGCAGTGATTGTAACATCCACCCCCACCGACCGCGATGAGGACGGCAACCGGTACACACTCAGTGTTACTGTTGCAGCGGCCGACCCTGTTATCGAGGTTGAAACGTTTGAACTGGATGGCACAGCGGTGGAGGGGCAGGAAATTACACTGACTGTGACTCTCGGTAACTCAGGTAACCGATATGGGCTGGTGGACCTGCTAGTGTTCGAGGACGAGGCTGACGGTGAGTTGGTGATGTTCGAGCCGGGGATACACATTGCGATTGATGAAAGTGTCACCCGTGGTACAGAAGCAACACCTGTCGTTTGGCTGGCTGACGCGAGCGTTGAAAAATTGATTCTCGTGGTACGTGATAACCAGACTGGCGTTGACCTGATTGCCCCACAGGAGATGGAAGTGCAGGTGCAGACGTTAGTCAGCTTCGTAGTGGAAGAGGTGACATGGGCTGACCTGGACGGCAATCCGCTCACAGTCTTTGCTGAAGGTACAGAAGCGGAAGCAACTATCAAGCTGTTGAACAGTGGTACTTTCGACGTCCACGCCAGCGTCGAGCTGCGGCTCGAGAAACCGGGCGAGGACCCGATTGTGCCACAGCCGGCTTACATCACTAACATCGGCTTCGAGGGGGGCGAGTCTGTAATTATTAGCGACTTGGGGAATCTGCCCCACTTCAGCTTCGATGGTGGTAGTGGCGGGCTGGATACCGGTGAGTGGGACCTGGTAGTGAAAGTATCCAACATTATCGCCGATGACTCCAGTGGGCAGGGGCTGTGGGACGAAAATCTGGAATTCGAGGATCGCACCAACAAGGTTGAGGTCGTCACTCCGCCTGATGTGAGTGTAAGCAGCTTCAGTTTCTCGCCGTCAACTCCAAAGACAGGTGACACAGTCACTTTCACTGTCAGTCTTTTCAACGCTGGTGGCGCTCCGGTTTCCGGCACGCTTCGACTCTATCAGAGCGAGATGGCGGCCGGAGTAGTACTGGTCTCAAGAGACTTCAACCTCCAGGGAGATGGCATGGATTCCTTCGATCTGGAATGGACTGTCCCACAGAACATGGCGGGTGATTTTGCCTTTACTGTTCAGGTTGCCGAGTTGTCACCGACTGAATCCTTGGAAGCCTTTACCGAGGATAATGTCGATTCAGTGACCGTGAACATAGAGGGCACCGTCACTACACGACCCAGCACAACTGATGACGGACCTAACCTGCTGATACCGCTGGCAGTCATGGGTGTATTGCTGGTGGTGCTTGGAGGTGCCTATTTCTTCTTCCAGCAAAGGCGCGACGATGCAGGCGAGAGCGGAGACGAGGTGCCACCTGCCGCACCTGCTGCAACTACTGCGCCTCCGGCCGCTGAGACGGAAATGGTACCACCTCCGGTAGCCCCGCCGCCTCCACCTCCTCCAGCAGCTCCAGCAGCTGCAGCAGGCGTCACAATTCAGTGTCCTGGCTGTAGCACCCAACTCAAGATTACCGACACTCAACGACCATTGACTGTCGCGTGTCCGGGCTGCCAGACCCACCTCAAACTAGAGCAATAGCCGCATTTTTATAGCACCCCAGCCTCGGCACGATATGCGCCGCGTAGCGATTCTCTTGATGCTGATTTTGCTGTTTACAGACATGGCGCCCTTTTTGGAGGGTGAAGTTACTGACACCTTCCTAATCTCTGATGAGCGGTTCGAGACTGTCCGGATTGACTTTACGGGTCCAGAGCGTAACAACTCAGCCAAATTGGAGTTTCCCGCTACACGTATACGTTCGGCGAGCATGTCGATAACTGGTGCCGAGTTCGATGGCAGCTATCCGGAAGGAGTCGAATTGCAGGTGCGCAATAGCTTCTGGCGCTACGATGACCAGGGCTACGGTGCGTTAGGACAGCAGCGCACTTTTAGCACTGGCTCGCAAGCCAAAGGTGCGGTGTTCCATGGCGAAGGCACCCAGGAGGTCGAATTGCTTCTGCCGGCGGATGCTGATTTGCAATCAGCGACTATCGACATTACTGGTTATCCTTACGCCACTGGCGACTTGCAGCCCTACAAGCTTGGTAGCAGCGACACGAATGGGGGTTCAATCTCACAGACTCCTGATGTGTTGCGCGAAGCGGACGGTGACCTGCATGTTGTATGGCGCGATGATGGTGATTTGGAGAGCCGCCTGATAAATGTGGATGCCATTATCTATCGCGGGCAGGATGATGGTGTCTGGCAATCTCCAAAACTTGTTGCGAGTACCACCTCAATCTACGATTATCCTCAGATAGTCCAGGATGATGGTATAATCTGGATTGCGTGGCTGTATGATGTCGCCCCTGGGCGCATATATCTGACGAGCTCGGATGATGGTGGTAGTAGTTGGGACCCGGCCTTCACGGTACAGGTGCCGGACGGGCGCTACATGTACGATTATAATTTTGTTGCTGACGATGGGACGCTGCACTTGCTCTGGAGCGACTCCGGAAACATGTCAGGTAGCGGTACAGATTATGATATCTGGCACATGTCTTCTACCGATGACGCTGATTCCTGGAGTGACCCGGTGCAGGTTAATTCCGCCTCGAGCACCAGCACTTCTTACCAGTCTCGGTTGTTTGCCAACGGCAACAATTTGCACGCTGTCTGGACCGAATACAATTACACCGCCGAGACCGGGACCCGCTACATTGTCCATCACACCAGTTCCACCGATGGTGGTCTGCTGTGGCGAGAGCCATCCCCATTGCAGACGCCTGGTGACAGCGATATTTCCGGCTTCTGTCCTTCTGTGGCGGCTGCAACTATTGGTGCCAGCAATTATGTTTACGTGGCATGGTACGAGTACTCACGATCTACATTGAGTTATGAGGTCCAGTTCCGGCGCTCAACTGATGGCGGACTAACCTTTGGTCCCGTACAGACAATATCTGATGAAGATGACGATGGCAATTACTTGTTTCCCTATGCACCAACCCAGTTGCTGGCTTATGATTCCAGCAGCGGATCAGGTGATGTAAAACTGGCGTGGAGCCGTTTTTCCTTGTATGGCACCCCTCACAGTGTGATTGCCCTTTCGGACAACGCTGGCGGCAGTTTTGGAGATGCTATCACGATAGATTCTGGAGCGCCAGCTGCCGGGCGGAACTGGGTTGCGCTAGACGATAGTGGCGAGTCTAATCTGGCAGCGGCGTGGGGTGACCGCAATTTTGTCTATGGTGCAGATATGGATATTGCTTCAGCAAGTAGCTCTGACGGCGGAGAAAGCTGGTCGGTAGAAACTCTGCATTCGGACCAGTATTACGAGTCTGTCGAATCCAGTGGGCCTGCACTGGGAATAACACAGGATTACTTGCATCTTGTGTATTGGGATGCAGGCGAAGTAAGCGATAACGGCAACAATGCACACAGCGACGATGGAGACATCCTACACCGCCGCTCGGACGATAACGGCCAGACCTGGAGCGACCCAGGGATAGTATCCAATGATGGGGCTGAACTGATTTACACGCCTCGCGGGAGTTATCAGTATCAACCGCAACTCGCAGGTTCTGGAGTTTACCTCTATGCCGTCTGGCTTGACCGTGACCCTGACAGCAACTACTACGTGGTTAAGCTGGCCCGTTCCACTAACCAGGGTTCCAGCTGGAGTGAGCCACTCACTCTTTCAGAGGGATATGTGTATTCATACAAACCTGCAGTGACGGCGGATGGTGCAAGGGTACATGTGGTTTATCAAGAGAATTATAAAATTGTGGTACGCAGCTCCGATGATTATGGAGTTACTTGGGATGAATCCCATGTGCTCAGTGAAGGCACTAGCAACTATTCACCATCTATAGGCACTAGTGGCGATAGAGTCCATGTAGCTTGGGAATCATACTACAATTCAGATTACGAAATATTTTATGCGAACTCAGACGACTATGGAAACAGTTGGGAGGAAGCTGTACAAATTACCAATTCTACGAGCCAGAGTGCAATGTATGCCTGTTTGGCGGCAGATGAATCTGGAGTTTTTGTCGCCTGGCGGGATTATGGTGATTACGATGGGGATGGGACAAGCGATTACGATGTGATTCTGCAAGCTTCACACGACAATGGTGACAGTTGGGCATCGGCCATAGTCGTAAGTGATGATGACCAGGCGTCAAGGAGCAATTCCCAAGCTCATCCTGCAATCGCAGCCAACAACGGACTTCTCTATGCGTTATGGATGGAAACGCCTAACAGTGGCAGGGCAGACGACACTTGGGTAATGGACCTTGAGCGTAGCAACTGGACGGAACGAACTCCTTCAGAACACCCTGCCGCCGTTTACTATCATACTCTGGAACCATACCGTTCAGGTTCTGGCTACAACATTCTGCTTTTTGGTGGTTCAAATGCTGCAGGGTATAGTAATGAGAGCTGGATTTACTATCCAGATTTCGACTGGTGGGGCGAGAGCAGTTCCCAAGTCGATCCCAGCGCCCGTTACATGCACGCCATGGTAGGTGATTGGAACAATGTAGATAGCGAAGGCCTGGCGGTAATGTTTGGGGGCTATGGACAGGACGACGACGGAGTTTTTGGCTACCGTAATGACACTTGGCTTTACCATGGTACGCGTGATCTCTGGGAGAAGCTAACGCTCAGTACCCATCCAAGTTCACGATACCAGCATGGGATGGCGTTCGATAACGTCAGCGGTAAGGCCGTGCTTTACGGAGGGTACGGTCAGGATGAAGGCGGAACTTACCATCGCTTCAATGATACTTGGCTGTTTGATTTTGAGACTTTGGAATGGGAAGAACTTGATACTGGAACTACACCTGGCAACCGTTCCTACCACGCTATGGCCGGGGATGATGACGGTCGCGTCATAACGTATGGAGGTTATCTCGATGGCTTTGGTTATGTTGATGACACATGGGTTCTTGATACTGAAGGTAGTACCTGGACAGATTTGGAGACTGGTGCGGCGCCAGAACCTCGTTATGGGCACGCCATGGCTTATGACCGTGCCAACGAACAAATGGTGATGTTCGGTGGTTACGTTCTCGGTGCGCCTCCCTACTACATGGATGATACCTGGGCGCTTGATCCTGCTAGTGGTACTTGGGGCAAGCTGGACACTGAAATGGCTCCTGAGGGGCGCTATTTCCACGACATAGCCTATCTCCCGGGCAGCGAGCTTACTATGTTGTTTGGTGGTTACACAGCCACTAGTTATGACCTCTATATGCGTTATTCAATGGACCAGGGGCAAAACTGGTCTGATTTTATTTCTGTAAGTGATCATGAGGACACGCAACTTGCCACCAGCAACGAGCTTCCGGCACTTGCTATTGGAGAGCGCATATTCCTTGCATTCCGTGACAACGGCGATATTGACGGCGCTGGCAGTGATGATAGCGATATATTCGTGCGTGCCACAGTAGAAAGTGATTTCCCATCAGGCCCTTCGCTTGACATTAGCGCTGATGGCACTGTGGACTGGCGCTGGAGTGGTGAGCTGAACGCTGAGAACTCACCCATTACTTGGGACTCCGCCAGCTCGCCCGGTGCACAGGGGAGTTCATTCCTGCAGGAGCTTGAGGATGCGCTGGAAGATGCCGACACCTTCATCGATCCCTATGGAACAGAAATGGCCCGATTGCGTATCGAGGTCAAGAGCGACAGCAGGGGTGTGGTTTGGCTCTCACAGCTCGATGTCCGCTACACTGTCACATTCACCTTCGACGGCACGGAGCTAGAAGCAGAGCTCCAGAAGCGCGTTGATCACGCGCAGGACAAGGACGACGAACTGGCAACCGCCACGCTGTGGATTAGCAGCCAGACTGCTGGCAGTGTGATTGTGAGTGATCTGATTATCGAAACTGATGATTGCGATTTGGAGCTGACCCAACTGTCGCTGACACCAGATCAGCCCGACCAGGGTGAGGATGTCGAGCTCGTTACTGCAGTGCGTAATACCGGCGATGCCGACGCGCGTGTAGAGGTCACCTACTGGTACAATCAGGAGACTCCATCAAACGAGATTGGAAGCTCTGAAAGAGTGGTCCCGGCTGATGGCGATGAGTGGCTTCTTGGTGTGACCTGGCGTGACGTTCCAGCTGGGTCTATGGATGTCATTGCTCGCATCACCTATAGCTTCCCCGGTGACCCTACTGCGACCGAAGAGGAATATAAAAAGGTCGTTCATCGTAATTTCCGTGCCACCTACCCCGAAATGTATCTGGAGGAATTCGCACTTGATGGTATTGCTGTAGAAGGCTTGCCAGTTGATTTGTTTGTACGGCTTAACAACCGAGGTGAGCGGAGCGGGCTGGCAGATATCACAGTGCGTGAGTTCAATTCCGCTGGAGAGATCATAATGTTCGAACCTGGTGTTAAGGTGAAAGTGGGTCAAACCATCCAGCGCACTGGGGTGTGGCAGGCTCACGATATTTCAAGGCTCTATCTAGTGGTTACAGATAATGAGACTGGTGGGATAGTCGAGACGCAATTCATAGACTTGGAAGTGATGAAATTGCCGCGCCTATCTATAGACACTTTGGAGCATTATCCACAGGAGATCAGCGATGGTACGACAGTGCAGTTCAACATGACAATGCTGAATGACGGCTCGTTTGACATTGTGGGAAACCTGCAACTCGAGTTGAGTAAAGGTTCCTACAAACTGGTGACAGAACCGGCTTACCTGGCTAGCGTAGAGTTTGACAAGGGCGGTACGCAGGATTTCCAATTCAATGCGGTTTTTACTGAGACCGGTGCACAACAGTTGGGCAAAGCGCTCTACGGAGATTGGCAGGTTGATGTACGCTTATTCAATATTCAGCCACAGGAAAGTACATACTTGGGAATATGGTCTCCCACCGACCTGGAGTTTAACGACGCTACCTACACGGTCAAAGTATCACAGCCACCCGACCTAGTGATTGACCCGGGGACGCTCATCATTAACCCCCGTAAGCCGGTAGCTGGCGAGAGCGCGGAGGTTTCGTTCATCATCTATAACGATGGTGAATCGACAGCCACTGGCAGAGTTCGAGTGCTATACGAGGGTAATAGCGATATCATTGGTGATTTCAGCGTAGCTGGAGGCGATATGACTGACGTCATTCTTGAATGGACAATCCCCCTCACTTTTGGTGGCGAGGAAAGCGTTGAATTCCAGATTTTCGACATTCAGCCATCCGAGTCGAGCAGTTCCAGCGCATTATTGGATAATTCGGCCTCGCTGACCTTCGAGGTTGAACCGGCGCAGATTGCTGTTCGTCCCGCAACCGAAAATGATGCCGACTTCAAGTCGCTGTTAGTGCTGGGACTGGTAATACTAGTGCTGGTGGGTGGCCTGGCCGGGACTTATTTTGTCTACCAGCGCTCGCAGGATGATGCGCTGCTGTCACAGTTGCCACCGCCTGCTGCCAGTAGTGCCATGGGTACCGCTGCACCAGTCAGTATCCAGTGTCCAAGTTGCAACACACTCTTGAAAGTGACTACAGCCCAACGTCCCGTTATTGTGAACTGCACAGGTTGTGCCACTAAATTGCAACTGGACGATTAGCCCTTCAGCTTAAATACCCTACCTTGCGTGGACGCGGGTCCGACCGGCATTGCCGTTACCGGGCAGCCGCTTATGCGGTGGCAGCAGTTTCGGCTGAGTCCTGATTAGTCAATGATGGATGTCTTCCGCTGCTGCGTAAATCTATGGGGATGGCAATAACTCCTAAGGGAGCTGTGATCCGACATTCGAGATATGGTGAAACCAGTGCAGTAAACCCAAAAATTTCAAGAACATGTGTGTATAACTTCGGTTGATCCTGCCGAAGGCTACTGCTATTGGAGTTCGATTAAGCCATGC
>CALBFM010000080.1:0-1795 GCA_937893445.1 uncultured euryarchaeote | reverse complement strand
CCAATAACTCTAAATTAAATACCGAAGGTTCAAAAGCATAAACTTGACAATCTGCACGTTTAACAGCGTAGCAACTATACAACCCGATATTTGCTCCTATATCCCAAAACACACTTTTTTCGCCACATGCCATTTGGTTTTGCGAGACAGGAGAGTGGTGGCGCGCGCGCCGCACGTACGACGCAGTGATCAAGCCCTGCGAGGACGAACACCAGGGCCGCTGGTACGTGGTGCTGCCCGCGCCTACCAGCCGGTGGTCATCGACCAGCGCGCACAGGCGAGCGGCGATGTTGATGTGCTCGACAGCGCGACCGAGACAATTGCCGCCAGACCCTACATCGGCGAGGTCCGCACCGTGATTACCGTGAGCGGCGAGACCCCGCTCCTTTCGACCGACGTCACCGTCACGCTCACTTCGCCTTCCGGGGAGACGCAGCAGCAGACCGTCACGGTTTCCCAGCAGTCAACGGTTGAGTGGCTCTGGACTGCCGACGGCGAGGTGGGTGACTGGAGTGTCGACCTCAAATCGGAGGATTTCGAGTTTAGCTACGAAGTGGCGTGGGAGCTGGATTACCGCCTTGCGGCCTGATTAATCGCACTCATCGCACTCATAACTAATATTAAGGACCCCTTGAGGCCTGACACAAGCCCGATGAGCAAAGACCCGATTTCGCTGAAAGCCATCCACCACGTCGAGCTGTGGGTAGGCAATGCCAAACAGGCTGCCTACTACTATCGCCGGGCGTTCGGTTTCTCACAAATCGCCTACGCCGGTCTAGAGACCGGCATGCGCGACCGCGCCAGCTATGTGCTAGAGCAGGGGCGTGTGAGGCTAGTACTCTCCACCCCGCTCAGCGGTGACAATGGTATGTCTTCACACCTTATGCAACACGGTGATGGCGTACACGACATTGCGTTTCACGTTGATAACGCCGATACTTGCTTCACCGCTGCGATTGAACGTGGTGCGAAAGTAGCTAGCGAACCGCAGACGCTCAACGATGCAAACGGTTCGGTGCGGCATGCCGCTATACACACTTACGGTGACACGCTGCACTCGTTCATCTCACACGATGACTACGACGGGCCCTTCCTGCCGGGCTACCACGCTGCACCGGTTGCGGGCGATTCTGTGGGGCTGCGTTTCGTGGACCATATCGTCGGCAACGTCGAGCTGGGAAAGATGGATGTATGGGCCGGCTTCTACGCCAACGTCCTCGGTTTCAGCCAGCTACAGCACTTCAGCGACAAGGATATCTCGACTGAGTACAGCGCGCTGATGTCCAAGGTAATGGAATCAGACAACGGTCGCATCAAGTTCCCCCTCAACGAACCTGCCGAAGGACGACGTAAGTCGCAGATTGAGGAATACCTCGATTTCTACGACGGCCCAGGCGTGCAGCACGTCGCGCTACTGACCGATGATATCATCAAGGCTATCACCAACCTGCGCGCCAATGGTGTCGAGTTTCTGGAAGTGCCTGACACCTATTACGATGACCTACAGGAACGGGTCGGCGTGATTGATGAGGACATGGAAGCCATTCGCAAGCTGCGCATACTTGTTGACAGAGATGACGAAGGCTATCTGCTGCAACTCTTCACCAAACCAGTCGAGGACCGGCCAACCCTCTTCTACGAGATTATCCAGCGCAAGGGCTCACGCGGCTTCGGTCAGGGCAACTTCAAGGCGCTGTTCGAAGCTATTGAACAGCATCAGGCTGAGCGAGGCAACCTCTGATGCACCGCTACCACCGGCTGGGCGAACTGCCAAAGAAGCGGCACATGGCGCTGC
>CALBFM010000079.1:0-30142 GCA_937893445.1 uncultured euryarchaeote | reverse complement strand
CTCACGATTTCAGCGTTAGCTATCTCGGAAATGGCAGCTACCGCTCTAACGGCACCATCCCGTCACATTACCGGCTGAATCACACTCTGTCATTCAGCTGGTTGGGCGATGAATTTCACAGTGGCGCGAATGGCAGCCTTGAGGTAACGATATACGTCGCGACGCAACTGCTGCTGGCGGCCGACCCGGAAATGGTACTACCGGGTAGCAACGTAACTTTGACGGCGACTCTGCAGGAGGATGACGGAACACCACTTCCGGTCGAGAATATAGAGCTGGAAGTCGTACTACTCGACCAGCTAGAGCAGGTCGTGGACACGCAGAACACAACACTGGTCACTAGTTCCGACGGGACTGTCGAACTGGTGGTTGAATTCCTGCCTGGGACAGAATACATGCGCGTCAATGGCAGCTTTGGTGGCGCAGGTACCTGGGCCGCGACTGAGGGCGGAACACGCGTTGAACGCAAACTCACGGTTGTCCCCGGAACTGACTGGAGCCACTACCTGCCACTACTGGCTGGCATCCCCATCGCGCTGATAGTAACTGGCTACTACCTTTACTGGCTACAACGGCACAAATACGAGGTGCGCAACCTCATCCAACAGATGCAACAGCAAATGAACGAGGAAGATGACTACCGCCGCATCATCATCCAATCATACTACCAGCTCACCAGTATCTTAGAGAAGTATGGCTTCCTGCGACGGTCTACACAAACCGCACGCGAATTTCGCGAGGTACTTTCGCGCGCGATGCCGATTTCGCCCGAAGGGGTGAATCTCATGACACAGCTGTTCGAAATTGCACGCTACTCGGGTGTCAAACCGCAAGTAGTCGACGAATTCGGTATGACCTGGAGCGATGGCTCGTACAATCTCTGGTGCAGCAAAGCCCTAGAGACGCTAGCAGAAATCGAGCGAGAGATGGATGGAGTGCTAGAGCAAGGGTTCGTGACCCGCACCAGCCGCTGGATAAGGAGGTGGGCGACCTGAAAGACTGGTGGAATCGCTACGGCCTCAAACTGACGGCGCTGGCGGCAGCACTGCTCATCATCGGCGCAGTCTACCCTGAACTGACAATCCGCTCGCAGAACCCGTCGCAGCTCTCGGCGTGGGACGGAGACTGGAATGACATCTCCAGATTTGCAAACGACATGCGCGCCGAGGGATACGCGACGCAAGCGCTGCTCTCCAGCCCAATGGCACTAGACGAGTTGAATAGTGTGCAGCGCAACGCTACTGTGTTGCTCATCCTAGGCGTCGAGCGCGCATACACCGAACCGGAGGCAAAGGCAATTCGCGAGTTCGTCAGGCAAGGTGGGCGAGTGCTGCTGGCGGACGACTTTGGCCACGGTAACTCCGCCGTCTCCGGACTCTACTCCGTCGGTGCCAGCTTCTTTGGTCAACAGCTCTACGACATGAACCACTGGGATGAGCCGAGCCATCCACACAATGCCTCCTACGTCGTCGTCGACGCTGACCTACCTAGGGTGGGGTTCAGCGGGCAGCTACTGCTATCAGAACCGACTGCACTGACGGTTGCCGAAGGGGGCAAGGCAATTCCACTACTACGCTCCTCCGAGCAGGGGTTCGTCGACCTCAACTCCAACAGTTTCGGCGACCCTGATGAAGGAACTTTTTCCATTGGCGGTGCAGTCATTATGGCCGAAGTAGAAGTCGGCAGCGGGCGCATGGTACTGCTCTCTGACCCGAGCCTTTTCATCAACTCGCTCTACGGCGAACTTGATAACCGCGACTTTGCGCACGCGCTCATCGGTTACCTCGCCGGGGGCAACAACGCGACCCTGCTCTTTGATGAGAGCCGCCATCTACAGCCCGACTTTCTTTCGTTGGTCTATGTGCAGCTCTTCGGCTACATCGTATTCGCCGGCAACAACGAAGTAGCGCGCATCATCCTCCTCGCCGCTATCCTACTTGGCGCTGAAGTGGCGCTGATGAGAACGCGCAACCCACTTCCGTGGCGCCACTTGCACAACATCTGGCTCGGGCGCAGCAGCCGCTATCGGGTGCCGCACGCACACTACGTTCATCCCGACACCATTCGCGAGGTGTTCCTGGACCGCGTCCGTATCGCGCATGGCTATGCACGCGAGGAGTTCGAGTTGCTGCCGCAGTCGCGACTGGAAAAGCTGCTAGACGATGAAATACTGGTGAGGTTTATTGTAAATAGGGACGCAAAGCTGCAGCCGGAAATGGTGCTAGAAGCAGTCAGCGGGTGGAAAAAATGAGTGAAGAAGAGCAAACGAAAGATGACGGTGCGGAAAGTGCAGTCAGCCAAACCTACCTGACGAACGAGCTGGTGCGTGAGACACACGCGCTGGCAGAGAGCATCCTGAGTGAGACTGAGCAGGTAGTGCTCGGCAAGCGACCTGTGCTGGAAATGGTGATGGTGGGCGTTATGGCAGGTGGCAACATCCTGTTCGAAGATAACCCTGGCCTAGCGAAGACGCTTCTCGCAAATACTTTCGCGCGCGCACTGGGATGCAAGTTCAAGCGGGTGCAATTTACTCCCGACCTGCTGCCGGCCGATATTACTGGCATCTATATTTTCGACCGTAAGGCAAACGACTTCGCGTTCCGCCCCGGGCCGCTCTTCTGCAATATCCTGCTAGCTGACGAAATTAATCGCGCACCTCCCAAAACGCAAGCTGCACTGCTGGAGGCGATGCAGGAGCAACAGGTAACTCTGGAGGGGGAAACGCACCAGCTGCCGCAGCCGTTCATCACTATCGCGACCCAGAACCCCATTGAGTCGGAGGGTACCTATCCACTGCCCGAGGCACAGCTGGACCGCTTCATGATGAAGCTCTCGGTTGGTTACCCCGGCCGCCCCATCGAGCGTGCTATCATTGTCAAGCGCATGCAGCGAATGCAGGACGAGCACGATGTCCACGCATTAGCGTCACCTGAGAAGCTATTGCAGATGCAAGCGTCACTGGAAAAGGTGAAGGTGGATGAGAAAATAATCGATTACATAGTCGAGATTGTCAGCCGCACCCGTGAGGACCCACGCGTCTCAGTCGGCTCGAGTCCACGCGGCACTCAGGCGCTGTTCAAGCTCACTCGAGCACTAGCTGTTCTGAATGGGCGTGATTACGTCGTGCCGGACGATGTTAAACGGCTCGCCATCCACGCACTACGGCACCGCATCATCCTGAAACCGGAGCCACGCATCAAGGGTGTTCAACCCGAGGAAATAATTTCGCAAATCCTGCAGGAAGTCGAAGTCCCGACAACGCAGGGTTTCGCCTGAATGTGGAGCCGGAAAGCGACCGCGCTCGCCGGCTGTGGCGGTTTCCTAGCACTTTCAGGACTGGTACTGCTCAACTACCTCTTCATCTCGGTTGGCATCGTGATGCTAAGCTTCCTGTTCCTCGCCAGCTTCCTAAATCTCTGGATGCCGCGCGTAACAATCGAGCGTACCACCAGCTCGCAGAATATATTCGAAGAAGGCGAGCTGGAAATCTCTTTCCGACTGCGTAATCGCGGCCTTCTGGGAGGATTCGTCGAGATTTACGATGAAATCCCACCGCAGGCGCGCCTTGTGCGGGGATCTAACTACACATTGCTCTACCTTAAGCGACAGCAAGAGGTAAGTTTCACCTACGTCGTCCAAGTTCCATTGCGTGGCCACTACCACATCGGCCCGGTAAGATTGAGGGTCAAAGATGCGTTTGACCTGTTCTACACTGAACGGCACGAGAAAACCCTCGAGCCCTTCTCGGTCTTCCCGCGCATCGAAGCGCTGGATTCAGAAATACTGGCTGGCAAGAATCCCAAGCTCTACCAAGGTGCAATGCCAATCTACTCGGTCGGCGAGGGTACGCAGTTCTACTCTCTTCGAGATTTCCTAC
The DNA here is from genome assembly GCA_937893445.1 of uncultured euryarchaeote. Classification (GTDB taxonomy): domain Archaea; phylum Thermoplasmatota; class Poseidoniia; order MGIII; family CG-Epi1; genus UBA8886. The sequence continues at coordinate 26,265 of CALBFM010000079.1, read as the reverse complement.
CGGGCGACTCACTGCGTAAAGTGAACTGGAAGGCGGTGGCACGCACCGGCGAACTTATGGTAAACGAGACCGAGCGCGAGGACATCCTGGACATCTTCCTGCTCCTAGACGCGCGAGGTGTTAGTGGTCTTGGCAGCCCGACGGATAATCCACTTGAGATGTGCTGCCGCGCTGCAGCAAGCTTTGCCGACCAACTGCTGCGGTCGCGCAACAATGTCGGGCTAATAGTCTACGGCAGCCGCACTACGACCGTCCACTTGGGACGTGGAGATACGCAACTGCACCGCATCTTGACTGCGTTGGCTGACGCTAAGGCGGAAGGAGAGCTACCGCTGAAGCTAGTCATTCAGGATCTGCTGCCCTATATCCCGTCCGGGTCGCCAATAATCCTATTCAGTGCGCTAGACAACGATGATACACTCCCAGATGCGTTCACGCTGGCGCTGACACGGGGATACGCACTGACCGTTGTCTCCCCATCGAGCATCGAGCTGGATACGGGGCTGGGACGCTTTGCGCCGCACCCTGAAACTAGTACCGAGGTCCGCGCCAAGCTCGCCCTAGCGCAGAAAACGGCACACATGGAGCGCGAGAACACTATCGCCGAGCTGCGCAGTTGGGGCGTCTACCTCGGCGACTGGAAGCCGGGAGACGCAGTCAATCTAGCGCTGGCAGGGGTAAAACGGTGAACTGGACTGCACGACTGCCGCGTTTCGAGCAGGTTATCGACTACCGTGACCTGCTGGGTCAGTATCCGCTGCTGCTCGCCCTCCGAGTGCTATCGTCGGCCTGCCTGCTCTGGATGGGGACGCTCTGGTTCGAATTCCACGACCCGCAGCAGTCACTGATTACCGAGTACGCACGTGACTACTATCCAGCTTTCGACCCGGCAGCGCACGATTTTGTGATTGGTGGCTTCCTGGCCGGCTTCGCGCTCTATCTGTTTACGCTGCTGCTACGTCCCTGGAACCGACTGCTGCTACTAGTGGTGGTGGCCGGGACAGCGTTGTACTTCTTTGGCCCCTATATCGCCTACCATACCGAAGATTACGTGCGCTACGCCAACCCACTGCTGGCGCAAGAACGTGCTGGACTCTGGTTCGGTCACACAACAATGTTAGTGTTTGGATCGTCACTGGCGCTCGGCTCCTACGGTATCTGGCAGCGACGCACGATGCCGATTACGCTCTCGGTAATCCTGGCGATTGCGGTTGGATACCTACACACCGGTGAGCGGGTCACAACTCTCGAGGGGGGGGTGCGCTACGGGATTGGTTTCTTGCTCTACATCGAACTGGCGCTCGCAGCGCTGAAATACGAAAACTATGTCCTCCAGTTCCAGCCTGCTGGCGCCACTGGCAACCTGCTCTCCACGGATGAGCGTGGAGTCGTTCAATCCACCCTGGCGTCACTGATGGGGCATTACGGAGTCCACCTTGCCATCATGCTCAGCCTTACGGCGCTGCTGGGCGGTGCCATCCTGGAAATCAATATCTGGATTACGAACTACACCACCGGCCGCATCGCCGACTCGTTTGAACTGGATTCGCTCTACGGAATTGTCTTCACTGCCATGGCCGCTTTCCTGCTGCTGGCAGTACTGCGAATGTTTGCCGGTCCTGACTACGAACTCGACGAGAGCTGAATAGGATTTCCCTCTGTAGGCAGGATTACCTCGCAGTCAAGGTCATCTGCCAGCGGCTGCCGATTGTCACCGTGGTAGAGGATAACGCGCTCAGGGTCGCAGCCACGAATGAACTCCAGCAGTTGCGTATGCCCAGCATGCCCGCTCAAGGCGAATTGGGCCACCTCGCATTCGAGGCGGAAGGCAGGCGACTCGGGGTCACGCTCCAAACGCATTTTTCCAGTCTCAAGAAGGTGGTGGCCATTGGTGCCTGGAACTTGGAAACCGGTCAGGAAAAGTGCCGATTTGTCGTCGTGGCGCAGTTCCTGCATGTAATGCATTACCGGTCCGCCGCTAAGCATGCCGGCCGTAGTGACAATGACATCGCCTCGCAATGCTTGCTCGCGCATACGCCAGTGACGCACGAAACGAGTCTGCTTCAGCGCACGATGTAGCCCGCCGACATCACGCAGTGCGCCGGGATGCTTCTGCAGAATGCGCGCGATATCGCGCCCCATCCCGTCGAGCCACACTTCGTATCCCTGACCGGCGAGTAGCATCAGCAATTCCTGGCTTCGCCCCAATCCGAAGGCGGGCAGGATGACCCGGCCACCGCGCGTGACGGTAGCGTCAATGGCGGAGAGCAACGCATCAACCACTTCCTCACGTTCAGGGTGATCGCGGCCTGAGTAGGTTGACTCTATCGCAAGCGTATGACATTTCACTGGCTGTGCGGCGCGTGTCAGGCCGGTGTCAACGGTGTGTAGGTCTCCTGTAAAGAGGAAATCCAGTTCGGGGAAGTGAAACATGGCTGCACCTGGGATGTGGCCGGCGTTATGGATGCTGAACTCGAAGCCGCCATGGAACGCGCTGCGGCCCGGCACCAGCGAGCGGTGCTGTTGCAGTAATTCACCAATCGCTGTCTTCGGAAACGGTGCTGGGTAGCCTTCAATCTCGGCCACGTGGAGTGTATCCTCTGCTATCCTGGCGGCAAGATCGCGCGTTGCCGGTGTCGAGATAATGGGTGTACCGCGCTGCGCCACATCAGGCGCCAGACCGCAGTGGTCCAAGTGTGCGTGCGTTAGCAGGAGTGCGTCAACATCGGGCGCTGGTGACGGATAGCGTGGTGGGTCGTCGGGCTGGATTCCGTAATCAAGCAATAGCCGACCTGCGTTACCCTCAAGCAAGACACCAACGCGGCCGACCTCACTAGCTCCTCCGAGGAACGTTAAAGTCGCTGTCACGGAGTTATTCCCAGTCGTCCCAATCGTCACCGGCGGAGTCGGCAGCGGGCGCTGAGGATGGTTCGTCATCCTCATCTTCCCACTCCTCATCATCATCCCACTCTTCAGAGCGAGAGAAAATCGCCGCACCAACGGCCATTAGCAACCCCAGCAGCACAAATACATACCATAGGTCTACCAAAGTACGCGAGAGTCGGGCGCCAAAGCCCTCCTCGATTTCAAGCGTGAAAGTCAGTTCTTCTTGATTGCGCGAGAAATCACTGGTCGCTGTGACAGTTATGGATTCGCTATCGCCATTGCGTACCTCGTCGCTGGCTGTGACGCGTACCTTAACCAATTCGGTGCGACCGGCTTCCACTGGCAGCACGCCTACTGAATTTCCGTCGCTGTCATAGAAACTGACGCGCCAGCCACTCGGCACCGACGGCGCCTGCAGCGTATAGTTGTCATTGGTATTGCCAAGGTTGTCAATCTCGAGTGTGAAGCTATGCTCCTCCCCGGGACCCACCGCCGCGAGCTTCTGGGGTGAGCTGAGCTGGAAGTCGGCTGCCAACGCTAGGTTGAAGGTGAGCACCAGACGCGAGCGCACTGATGGGTCGCTTACATCCTCGGCGAATGCCTCGATTGGATAACCTCCGTCGCGGTAATTGGCGCTGCTGGCAATCGTTACGACCAAGTCCAGCGGCAAACTCTCGCCGCTGTCGATTTCGACCTCGGTGATTGTCTGGCCCGACTGCTTGAACGGCGCCGACCAGCCAGATTCAAGCCCCTGAGTGTAGAGTCGTGCCGTGTAAGTATCGTCCAGCTCAGAGTGAAGTGTTAGGTGTACTTCCTGTGTGCCGCCCGGCTGCATGTTGCCATAGCTGGTAGAACCATCCTGTGCCACCCGCAGCGAAAGGCCGAAAGTGCGTGTCACCTCCAGCATAGCGCTGGCGGTCTTGCTGCTGTTTCCCTGCGAAGTTCCCGTGAGCTGGATGGAAGAAGTATCCTCTTCGCCAGCCTCGGTTGGTTCCACTAAAACAGTAACACTTGCGATATGGTCATCGCCATCGTCCTGACGCGGCAGGTTAACCGTAACACCGGGCGAGCTAACGTTACCATACTCGAAGTTGACGTCCCAACCAGGTAGCTGCCCACTGGCGCTCAGGTCAATAGAGTCGGCAGTCTGCCCTAAGTTGGCAACCATTAGCGTGAAGCTGTTCCACTCGCCTGCAACCGCATCAACCGAATGGGTGCTGAGGTGCGAGCCATCCATATCAAAAAAGAGTGAAACGCCATATTCGGCACCGACGGTGACAGTGGTCGTCAGTGCAAACACCTTGGGTTGCGAGCCAGGTGCGTTTTGCGATTCTGCACTGAAACTGATGACTGCGCTGTCTCCAACCATCTCCACGTCATTGGCTACCTCAACAGTGAAAGTGGCGGTATCGCTGCCGCCTGGGTTCAGGCTGCCACTCTCCCACGTTTCGGGCGAGACCGTCCAGTCACTCGGTGTCTCGCTAGGGGTGATGACGACTGAATCGCTCTGGACACCACTGTTGTAGACCTGAAGCTGGTAAGTTACGGTGCCGCCGACTGCGACCGTCTGCTCCGGCTGGGCGGTCTCAACATAAACTCCATACGGGTCCATCTGCAGCTCGAAATCAGCCGGGAATTCCAGGTCCTGCTGGTTGACAACTGTCGCGCGCACCTGGTAGGTGCCAACACCCTGCTGCTGCTCTGATGGGTGGTTCTCAACGTCGTTGTAATGCCAAGTAAGCCCGGAGTAGTCGATGTAGCCACTGCCATCGCTGCGGGGGGTGACGGTTGCGCTGCCGCTAAAGCGGGGTGTATCACCAGGCTCGTCCTCGGGGTCGTAAACGTCGACACGCACTAACTTGATGTCATAGGCGCCGAAAGCATTCAAAGCTGTGCCAGAGAAGAATGCCTTGGCCAATTCAGCCGGCAGGCTTGGTTCAAAGTTACTGGTCACAACACGGTCATCCTCGGAAACAGGAGTGCTGAGGTCCAACGACTCGCTGTCGAGTGAAATTTCGCTCACTGGGTTGGTGACCACTTCCAAGCTGGTTGGGGTGTCACCGTCGGTGCCGCTGTCAATCCCTATCTTGATAGCGGTGCCACCGGTATTCTGCGCTCGCACCACAAGGTAGCGGCCCTGTTCTATCTCATACTTCCCATCGGAGTCTGGAATTCCAGATTCCCAAGTCAGGTCGAAGTTGTCGTTGTCATTGGCGCCCGGTTCATCGATGGAGGGGCAGTTAGTGTCAACGGTCATCTCGCCCTTGGCCAAGGTGGTACCGCTCGTTCCCTCACGGTTGCTGGCGTCAATCAACAAGAATTCAAGCGTGCTGTCGGCAATCCAATCGTTGGCACAGGCCCACACCCAGGCGTGCGCCGCGACGCCGGTGCGGTACGAGTCCAGCGTCAGGGTAGCGCGCAGGCTCTGGTTCTGGTCATCGGTGAGCGCGAAGTTGAAACCAGTACCACTGCCAATCGTGACCGAGTTGGTATTGCCATTATTGCCGCTGGGCAGGGTGTGCATATAGCCATCGCCGCCCAGCGCGTACAGATAGAGGTTGATATTTCGCTCGCCCTCCCCCGAAGCCATATGGATGACTGGTAACGGCAGCAGCAGGCCCAGCATCAACGCCGCGACCAGAAAAGCGGGGATACGGTTCACGGGTCGATTCGACCGGGGTCGGTGATAAATAGGTTCCGCTTCAAGCTCCGCCGTTGGTTTCCCATTTGCGGACCACGCCCTCCAAGTCTCGAATAAACTCGAAAAGTCGCGTGCGAGCGTGCTGTGGGAGGTTAGTGTCGTTAATCTGCTCCTCCAGTACCGAGATGGTCGAGTAAACTCTCAGGTCCAGCTCATCTTGCGTGTTCAGGAGGTAGGTTTCGAGCGCGCTGCTTACGTTGCCGCGCACGTTGCGCGGGACAGAGGAATCTTCGGTAATCGCCTGACGAATCTCCTGCGACAGGCTGGTAATTGTCTGTTCCATGCTGCGGTCTCCATACGAAGTGGCGTCGCCACCTTGGACCTCACTATAAGACTAATGTCGTTGACGGAGTGCGGCTGGCCGTTACTTCCGCCGTCCTTCTGCGTCAACCTCACCGGCACGAATGTGCGAGGAGCTTACTGGTAGGCCATCCTCCGCCAGTAAGTGTTCCACTTCAATGATTTCCAGCTGTTCAAGTCCTTTCCCAGCGCGGTGCGCGTTAAGTCGTTCCGCGGTTTCACGCGTCTCGGATGTTACAACAATACCATCGATATCAGCGTTTTCGGCAGGTGGCCCCCACTCCTCGACCAGAGGTACGATTTCAATGCGTTTGAGTGCATCCCGCGCAGAGAACCAACTGCGAAGCCCGGCTTCGCGATCTTCGTAGGACGCTAGCTCACGCTCCGTCGGGCGCCTGCTGGCGGCAAACTCATCGCTGGTGAGGCCAATTATGAGTGACTCACCCACCTCCAGCGCCGCCTCCAGCAACCGTGTATGACCGGCGTGCAGAATGTCGAAAGTGCCACCGAGACATACGAGCTTCATACCAACCACAAGATGCTGCTTCGTAATACAACTGGCGGCACCCTTATCAGCGCGCTGGATTCGCGCCGAGTATGGGGGAGACAACTCACACTACTCTCGTTGTTGGCGGAATGACTTGTGGAGGCTGCGCTGGTAATGTGCAACGGGCGCTGGAGGCAGTTGTGGGAGTCACCTCAGCCGAGGTGAATCATGTTGAGGGCAACGCCAATATCGCACACTCAGGCGTCGATAAAAGTGACCTCGAGGCTGCTGTTACCAGTGCTGGATATTCCGTTGGTGAAACGGCTGGAGCTAGTGGACTTCACCAACTTGGCAGCCCGTCCACGGGAACTGCTGCGGGTTTCGACTGGAGCGATGGAGATACTTGGTGGCAATCGGCGAACAACACCAAGTGGTGCCTGATTGGGTGTTCAATTGGCGAGTTCGGAACTCTCGCCTATTACTCATTTTCAGGCATTACCGCTGGTCTCGCGCTGTACTCAAATATGTGGTATTTCTTTGCAATCCTACCGCTCATCAACGGTCTTGCTACCAGTGTGATGCTTGAAACAATATTGCTTATGCGAGGACAGATGGATTTCAGTAATGCGCTATCGACAGCAATGGGAATGTCTTTCATTTCAATGCTGATGATGGAGATAGCAATGGAGATTACCGACCTTCTCTTTACTGATGGAGAGCTTGGACTCATGTACATTGCAATCCCCTTCATGCTCATTGTCGGCTTCCTGACTCCGTGGCCCTACAATTACTGGCGCTTGAAGAAGTACGGTCAAGCTTGTCACTAAAGACTGTATTCGAGTTTGTCAGACCTGCCCATGAGGTCCCTAAGACAATCTGGAGTTCAGATACGCCTCTGACATTGAGGCCAAAACCCATAACTTTTCTTTTTCTGGTTACGGGCCTATGGATATTTGGTACAGGAGAGGCAATAATCATTGCATCAGGAATTGGAGTCAGTCCCTGGACTGTCCTAGCTCAAGGAATTGGTGAACAGACGGGTTTCACAGTAGGTGAATCAACCTTCATCGTTAGTGTTATGGTTCTCTTTATGTGGATTCCACTTCGTGAGACTCCAGGAATTGGGACAATTCTGAACGCCATACTGATTGCTATGGCCATAGATGTGATGGCACCTTTTCTTCCAGAGCCCACCGAAATAGGACCACAAGTAGTACAGACAATTATCGGAATCATATTGGTAGGGATAGGTAGTGGTTTCTATCTCACTGCCAATCTGGGCCCGGGTCCAAGAGACGGGTGGATGACAGGCATTCAACAAAGATCAGGATGGCCAATTGGCCGAGTTAGAATTGGTATTGAAGTTGCGGTTCTGAGTTTTGGAATAATCCTGGGCGGAACCTTTGGAATAGGTACAATTTTATTCGCAATCGGGATAGGTCCGGTAGTAGCGATGTGTCTAGGTATTGCAGGTCGCTGGAGTGTTTGAATTTGGGATATAAGAGGACGACAGCAAGAGAAAAGTTGAACACGTCCCACAATCTACCGGAAGTGAAACCAGCACCCGAAATATGGGGTGGTGGTACAATGGTAATCCCTCACCCCATGCAAGTAAGGGAGCTGATGAATTCCATTCCTGAAGGCCGGGTTTCCACTCTTGACGAGGTGCGTACCAGTCTGGCTGAGGAAAATGGTGCCGATATCGCATGCCCAATGACTTCAGGTATTTTCACGTCGATTGTAGCTCAGGCATCCCACGAGGACAAGGAAGAACATGGTTCGTTTTCAGTGGCCTATTGGAGGAGCCTGAAGCGAAATGGAGAACTAAATCCAAGGTTTCCAGAAGGAATTGAAGGACAGGCCAAACGTCTCGAAGCCGAAGGGCATTCGATAACATATCGGGGCAAGAAAGCCTTCGTAGATGATTTTGAGAAATATATATTCAAATCATCTTGATGCTTCTACCAGCTTGTGCAACTACTGGCACCTCAAGTACGGGCGCAGCGTGCTACTGATGCGAGCTGAGGGCCTAAATTCGCCTTCTTAACACAGCAACTGCAAAGAAGCTAATCAGTGCAGCTATCAAACCGGGGCCAGGGAGAATGCCTCCGTCCTCTTCAAGCGGCTCAGGCTCGGGTAATACAGGACTGAAGCCTATGGTCACGCCTTCCTCACTACCATCGAAGTGGAATGTACGGCCGTCATCGTCCACCTCCAGCCCGGTACAATCGGCGCCCTCTGTCAGGCAAGAATCGAACTGATATCCCTCTAGCAGCGTGAAGGTGTATGATGTTGGGTCTTCATCACCCGGAATAAAGAGTGAATGGTGTGCAAGGGTGTCATCAGCGCCATCGAAAGTCGCCACAAGATTACCCCCCATCATCACTGGCAGTCCCTCGTTATCGGACAACGGTCCAATTACATTTGTGGAGAGTGGTAGAAAATCGAAATCTGCAGGATTTTCTTTACCGATGATTCCATCAAGAAGGACATGGTCTTCCGTGTCTTCACTGTGGTATGCATCATGATCGAAATTCAAGTATGCCTCACAAATCTCTTCTGTAGCGTCTTCATCCTCACAAGCTTCTTCAATAATCTCATCAGTACACCCCTCATCATCCGCTCCGTCCTCTAGACAATAGTGTGCTGCTTCTGTACCGCAGTGCTCTGGGTCATAATCTGGGTTTTCAGGATCGCAGTAGTGTCCAATCATAGAACAGAATTCATCGTCGTCGAAAGGACAATCATCTCTGCCATCTCCGTTATCTCCGTTATCAGAACAATTGACCGGATTACCATGTTCATCGTAACAATCGTCATCAGGGCCAGGTTGGTTGTACAAACCCATCGCGTCAGCCTGGTAAACCAGAGTACGAATCTCTTCCGCCGCCACGGCAGATGTCGAAGCACCATCCTCGTATGACTTTGCGACCTCAATCATGTCCATGTAAAGCTGCCAATGAGGGTCGCCGCCAGACCCGTACTCTTCGGCCCACGGCATGTATGCTCTGTCATCTCCTTGCGCTACAACCGGTGCATTAGCATATGACCAATCGTTCGGAGCGGAACCTGGCAATCCAATCACCACGGATACGACACCATAGGCATGGAGGGCAATTCTGAGAATGGATGCGCCATCCCACTCATCACACCAATATACTGGGTCGCAAGTGAAATTACTGTGGTTATCACCGTTATCTAGGCCCGTGACATCCATAACTTCCCAATCCGCGATAGTGGAATTCAACATGTAGACTTCTATCCAAATATCGCTACCCTCACCATCGGTCTCAAATTCTTCGGTGAAATTCACAAAGATACTGCCATCACCGTCCAGACTGATGTTCTGAATCTGCTGGCCTTCATTTACCACGCAGTCATCATAGGTCACGCCTGGAGATGGGGAAATATAAATTCCATCCCAGCCGAGATAATCGCAGTGACTACCCTGTAGAGTTCCATCCCAAATGTGATTTTCTACTGTTTCACCATCTTGGTTCACAATCCTATTCACATAGGTACCCTCTTCGTAAGTGTGACCACCCGCAGTAACAACAACATAGTTTCCCTCAGTCAATTCGACTTCAAGGCGACTATAATCACAAACGGATTCACCCTCCTCAACTACAGGGCAATCCAGACCATGCCCCTCCGATTCACTATTGGAACCTAGGAGATTGTCACCTGTATCATCGGGATTGAAGCTGTACTCGTACAGGTACAGGGACATATCAGTGCCATCACAATCATCCGGAACTTCGCCGTCATTGTCGTAACAAATGTAGTGGGCAGATACTATAGAACCATTGAGACCATCTTCACCAACGGTGAATTGATAGGTATCAAAGAGGGGGAAGTTCTGACGGCTATAGTCATGGGATTCATGATGGTCTGACTTAAGTTCCATCATTGGACTATCACCAGGCCCGCACGGCGCTTGGCAGATTGAACCACCAATCGTACCACCGATGACCTGGAGATGGGGAATGGCGTGGATATAGGTTCCATTTTCTGAGTAGATACCACAATCAAGTTCGTCTGAATCATCTTCTCCATCCTCGTCCTCATCGGTCCACTCGTTGTAACAACGGGCGGCAGTTAGAAGCGAGTAGTCGCCTGTAGGAAGGTTCCCTTCCCAGTAATTGGTGCATTCTACATTAAGCTCGTTAGTCCCGGTGTATTGACAGTGTTCCTCTCCGATACCGGCGATGAGGTTACTTGTATTATCTGGATCCTGCAAGTGTCCGCTGTACAAGTACACGCGACCGCCCCAAGGGAAGGAATACAAATTGGGGTAGATGCTGTGGTAGCCTGCATCCTCAGCACCGATGGTGAAAGTTTGGATGTCGTAAAGCCATACCTCATCGTCATCGTCACCCGGACCTTCAGAATTGTCAAAAAGTGACATTACGGCAGCCATGAACTCGTCCGGGCTGACATCTCCATCCTCATACGCGAAAAAAGTGTCGAAAAATTCCATTGTCTCGTCACCTGTATAGCAGAAATCGTAAGGGTACTCATCACCACATATGTCATACATCGTTCTAAAACATCCGAGGATAGGACCTCCTCCCTCGCCTTCAAAACAATCTCTCAGGTCATCGCATTGTTCATCACTCAGACCGGGGGGGCAGCCATCTTCACCATGGTCGCCATCATCCGATTCCATCTCTATCATTTCAATCCAGTGATTGAAACATGCCTCGGTAATCTCATCATCACTGGTTCCAATCATGTCGCCACACATCCATGCAATCCCTTGACGCATTTCATCGGACGAGGTGGCTGGCATCTCGGCCGTTATTGAAACAGCCCATTCATCCAGAGCTATCATGTCAACAGCCACATCAATGGATTCGGGGGCTCCACCATCTTCGCCCTCATCATCATCCGATTCCATTGCTCCAACATTATATGTTGGAATTACAACGAAAGCGCTCATGGCCATCATGAGGATTACAGCTAGCGCAGAAAATCTGGCTTTGCTCATATGTTCCGAGGCTGTATCTGGTTATATAATTGTGATGGCTACGATTGATTAGGACTGCATTGTGACTTATTTCCAGCGATGAACACTTTAGCTGGGGGCTGTTAACGCCATATGGATGATAAGCTGCGAGCAGCGCTACCGCTGCTGATACCAGGATGTGGGTGCTACGTCGGTGCAGCTCTGGGCTGGACTGCGGGCGCTGCTTCTAGCTCGGCGATAATGCTGTGGCTGTTTTCGCTGTATCCTCTACTTGTACTGGTCGGCGCAGGGCTGCTTGCTGCTGGGTGGATACGGTGGAAGCAGTGATGCCAGTTCTATCGGTCTCGGTGCTGCGGTGCTGGCGCAACTGTTAAAGACGTGTTCGCGAAACCCGTGGTATGCGCCTGCTGCCACTGTTTGCGCTGTTGCTGCTGGTTCCAGCGGCAGCAGCTGAAGTGAACCATAACCCACATGAGGTTGATGAGGGAAATACGTTCATGGCGTGGATTGACGCCGACGAAATCTACGAAGAGGTGAAATTCTACGTCTGTACACTGGAAGATCCCTATACCTGCTATCCACCGCAGAAGGTGGTGCGCGAAGATGCTGAGTCGAATGGCGACGGGACCTACCGCTACAGCTTCTCACATCAGGTTGGCGATGGAGTCTATCCTGGCTACCGTTACGAACTTATCGAGGGCGATAACGAGACCAAGGCACCCGACGAGGGTGAAAGCTATCCTGGGCTTACAATCGAGGATATGCAGGGTAGTTACTACGTGCGAGTGGACCGCAAGGCCGCACCACCTGCCGAAGAAGACGAGGGGCTGCCAGCAATTGCACTGCCAGTAGCTGCCATCGCTGTGGCGTGGGTCGCTCGAAGGCACTGAATGCCGGAACAGCCGTAATATCACCCCCATCTGCGTCACCCTGTGAACCCGGGCGACCTGCTGCTGCACCTGAACCCGTTGCTTCTGCTAGCGTCGTTGGCTGCCGGGGCGCTACACTTGCGCGACGGCGACCCTGAAAAGCGACTGCTGCAGCGCGTCTCGCTGGGGCTACTGCTGGGGTCGCTGACTGCCAGCCTGCTGCTTCTCGCCTCCTACTTCTACCGCACGGCGCTAGAGTTCGAGTATGTTGCCGACTACTCAGCGGTCGAGCTACCGCTGCGCTACAAGCTGGCCGGTGTCTGGGCCGGCCGCGACGGGACACTGCTAATCTGGTGCTGGGCCACCGCGCTGGCACTCAACTGGGAACTGTGGCGCGGGAGCGGGGCAGGTGAAGGCACGCATCCCCACAGTGAGGCGGACCAGCAGCGGCTACTGGTGCTCTTTGCGTCGGGCATCCTGCTGGCGCTGGCCGCCATCCAACTGGCGATTAATCCCTTCACGCACTCCGACCCTGTTCCGACCGAGGGACGCGGGCTGAACCCGCTGCTGCAATCACCCTGGATGACCATCCATCCACCAATCGTCTTCACCGCTTTTGGCTTTGCAGTGCTACTCTATGCAGCAGGGCTGGCGGCACTTGCAGCGCACGGCGACGTGTGGCTCGATGTGGGACGCCGTTGGGGACGCTGGTTCTGGTTGTTGACTGCCAGTACACTGACAATGGGGGGCTACTGGGCCTACACCACACTCGGCTGGGGCGGATTCTGGGCGTGGGATCCGGTCGAGACCTCGGGACTGTTGCCGTGGCTAGCGTGCACTACGTTCCTACATGCAGCTGTAATGGGAAAGCGCAAACGCCAGTACTCACTGCTGGGGCCACTACTGGCGATGCTGGTACTGCTGCTAGTACTGCTCGAATCGTTCGTTACGCGCGGTGGCATCTGGCTCTCGGTCCACGCCTTCTTGCCTACACAGAGTGAGAGCGCTGCACAGCGATTCCTGACCGTGATGGACGACGACACATCAGTCAAGGGACTGGTGCTGCTATTGGGTGGCTGCTTGACGGCAACCGGCTTCTCAACGGTACGCGCCTATTTGCGCGCTCCAGCGACCGAACCACGGAAGCGTGAGAAACTCGATGAGTGGCTTGACGAGGATACTACCTTCTTCGGGGCAATCTACACCCAGCTGCTCATCCTGACCGTCACGCTAGTGCTGCTACTGATGGGAGTTAACGGCTACCTGCCTGGCTTCGTCTTCGAGACTCGGCTGGCGCTGTTCGTCGCGCTGCTGGCGGCGTTGTTCACCATCTACACGCTCCAGCGCTGGTACGAACCTCGATTGCTGCTATCATACTGTATCGCCGCCGCTGTCGCTAGCGCCATCTTGGGGTTTCTACTGCTCGGCGCGCGCCCTGGCTCCTGGATGGCTGGCGCAGCACTGCCGTGGGCGCTGCTGGCAGGCTGGGCGACATTGCGCTACCTCTGGAGCTACCGCGGGAAGCCGCTGTTGCCACGCCTACGCGCGTGGGGACCGTACGTTGCGCACTTGGGCATTATTCTGATCGCGCTCGGCTACAGCATTTCTTACGGGCTCGACCAGGTTGAGACGGTCGAGCTAGAGGAGGGCAGCGCGACCGAGGCGGCCGGCTTCACGGTCACGCTCGACGATGTCGTGATGCGCTCCGGCGATGAAAGCCGGCTAGAAGCGCAGTTCCGGCTGCACCGTGGTGACGCGCTGGTGGTCGACGGTACGGCGGCACAGGTCAATTCGGCCGGAACCACTGAATGGCGCACGCTCATCTACCTAGAGCACCACCTGACCCGCGATATCTATGTCACACTAGACGACGCGGTCCCCAGTGAGGGTGATGAGCCAAGTAGCGCCACACTCACGGTACGGCAAATCCCCGGCATCATGCTGGTGTGGACCGGAGCGCTGCTCACCACCAGCGGTATGGCACTAACAATGTTCACCGACTGGGCACCGGGAAAGCAGTGGCTACGCAAATTTAATTCCTGACGATTAGTATTTAAATAATTCGGGTGCCGAGCCACCGGCGTTGTCGTCCTGGCGGAGCGCCCGCTGCCACACTCCTTCTCCGCCCCGCTACCCATCCGAGCGTCGGAAGTCCACGGTGGGGCTGCTCCCTTCCGGGCCTGACCCGTTTCCCGTGGTGAAGGCCCGCAGCCTGCCCTCCGGCAGACCACGTTGACCGCCTGCGACCCCGGAGGACAGGACTTCACGGTCGGATTGCGGATTGGGCGACCCACTGGGTGCGCCGCCGCCGGCTGTCGCCCCCCCTAAAGGCGGTTGAGGGTCACAGGGTACGTCTAGCTCCCCGGCCAAGCTCAGCCTGCCCTCTCGTCAGGACGACTATTTGGAGGTTTGCATCCCGAAAACACGCTTTAGACCACGCGCAGAGCCCCGAAATAGCTTCTCAGTCCAGGTCTCCTGTTCGCCACTGAACTGCTTCATAATCGCATTACCATAGGGCTCAATTGTCTCGCTTGCAACGGCTGCGTACCCGTGCTCATGGATATCGGCCAACGTATCGCCGTAGTAGCCCAGAATATTCTCGTAGAGCATCTTGCCCGCCACTTGCGGAGCAGCTACGGCAACCCCAGCCGCCTGCTTAGCGCGCGCGGTCGCCTGTAGCGTCATGACACCCCCTAGTTCGAGTAACGATTGTCCCTCATCAGTCGCCGTATCTAAGAAATCCTGCATGACTGTAGCGACCTCATCGGTAACGCCCTCCGCCGCACGGCCCGTGTTTGAGAGTAGTTCGCCAATCGAATTCCGGATTTCGTCGATGTTCTCCATCACTTCCTTACGAGAGAGCGGCGGCACGTCAATGTTCTTCGCGAAACTGGCGGTTGTGCGCTCGAGCCCATCAAGCAGCTCTTGTAGCGAACCAGGTTCGCTATCAGCGTCAAGGTAACCCTTTGTGACCATCTCCGCGTGGAGGCGATTCAGATACGCCTGCCCGCCCTTGACTGAATCAGCAAAGAACGCGAAGACCCATAGCGGAGAAATATGGACCGTCGCAACGCCGACACCCTCAATGGCATTACCGAGCAGCTTGCGCGTCGCGTAGTCGCCGCCGAGCCCATCGTCCTTGTAGAGTCCTTCGACACCGCCAACGTTTTCGACGGCGAAGCGCAGGATATTGCCGACGAACAGGTTGTAGCTGGTAGTATCCTTGACGAAGTCTGGAACAACTAAGTCAGTGGTCTCCTTCAGCATCCCACCAAGCAACCCTGTGAGACCGCGCAGATAGCGTTCCGGAAGCGATATTGTGTAGAGTGCCCCCTCCAACAGCACCTCTCCCGCGCGGCGCAGCGGTTCAGGCATTCACAGTCCGGCCGCCGATAATCACGGTCTCGACGTGGTTGATGCCGAAGTGGTAGGTCAGGTGGCGGTAGTCGGGGACGTTGCAGACAAGCAGGTCGGCGCGCCAGCCCGGGGCAATCGCGCCGCGGTTGCTACGCCCCAATGCCAGGGCACCATTGAGCGTCGCAGCCGTCAGTGCCTCACCCGGCTTCAGCCCCATACGGAAGACCGCCAGCTGCATCACCATCTGCATCGACTCGGTGTAGCAGTTGGGGTTGCAGTCGGTTGCAAGCGCCAAGGGCAATCCCGCGGCGACCATCTTGCGCGCTGGCGCGAACTCGGATGAGAGCAGCGCCAGCGGCGTGCCGGGAAGCAGAATACCAGTGACACCTGCATCACGCAATGCCTCAATGGTAGCCATGCTCGAGCCGGACAGGTGATCAGCCGACGCTACCTTCAGTTCGGCGCCGAGCGTGCCGCCACCAGTATCGCCGAACTCGTCGGCATGAATCCGCAGACCCATGCCCGCCTCGCGTGCTGCTTCCAGCAAGCGACGCGATTCATTGATGGTAAAGGCACCCTCCTCGCAAAAGACGTCACAGTATTCTGCCAGCTCGGCCGCCTCAGGCAGCATCTGCTCAATCTGTTCGACGTATTCACTGCGACTTGAATCGGGAGGGAATGCATGTGCGCCCATAAACGTCGAGACGACCTCAGCCAATCCCTGCTCGCCGAGCCAGCGGGCAACGCGTAGCTGCTTCAGTTCGTCCTCGCGTTGAAGCCCGTAACCAGATTTTATCTCAATCGTTGTGGTGCCGCAGCGCGTCGCGTTGCGCAGCCGCTGTAGTGACTCCTCACGCAGCTCTTCCTCACTCGCCGCACGAGTCTCCTTGACCGTGCGCAGGATACCGCCGCCATCAGCCAGAATGTCCTGGTAGGAGCGCCCCTGAAGCCTCCACTCTAGTTCGTGCTCGCGCGAGCCGGACCACACCAAATGGGTGTGTGGATCGACAAAACCAGGCACAACAACCTTACCGCGCGCGTCAATGACCTCTGCATCGGGGTAGTCCAGCTTGCGCCCCACCTCGACGATACGGCCGTTGTGGATTGCTACGTCACTACGAGTGTGAAGCTCAACGCGGCCCATCATGTCGCCTGTTAGTGGTGAATCAGACGCTGGGGGCGTGACTACCTGCGCTGCCCCCTTCAGCAACAGCATGGACGCCCAGAGCGCGAAGCCATAAAGCCCGCTGGCGCTACCGTACGGATGCTCGAGATGGCGCTGTTCCGTGACTCACCTAAGGCGATTTTCGCCGAC
This sequence comes from uncultured euryarchaeote, assembly GCA_937893445.1. Classification (GTDB taxonomy): domain Archaea; phylum Thermoplasmatota; class Poseidoniia; order MGIII; family CG-Epi1; genus UBA8886. Next base: position 9,381 of record CALBFM010000079.1, on the reverse strand, counting down.
TTGGAGCGGCGCGGGCTAGACCGCAAAATAGCAGAGCAGGTGATTGAGAAAGATAATGTGTGGCGCACGCTCATTGACGAGGGCAATAAACTGCGTAGCGACCGCAACCGCGTCTCGCGCGAAATCGGCGCCGCCAAGAAAGCAGACAGCGATGCGGCACAACTGTTGAAACAGATGAAAGCGCTCAAGCTACGACTACCGCAGCTCGAGCAGGAAACTGCCAATGCGCTAGCGGAACGAGATGCTGCACGCATGCGCGTCCCCAACCTGCTGGACGAGGCGGTCCCACAAGGCGACGGCCCCGATGGAAACGTCGAGCTGGCGCAGCACGGCGAGCGACCGGAATTCGGTTTCAAGCCACGATCGCACAACGAGCTGCTCGAAACACTGGCAGGCGCCGACCTCGAACGTGCTGCTAAGGTTGCTGGGCGGCGCTTCTACTACCTATGTGGAGGACTTGCACGTCTTGAGCTAGCACTCATCAACTATGCGGTCGAACTGTTGGCGGAGCGCGGCTACGAACCGGTGGTGCCACCCTTCGTGATGAACCGTAAGGCGTACGAAGGCGTCGTCGACCTGAACGACTTCGAAGACGTAATGTACAAAATCGAGGAACATGACTTGTACCTGATTGCCACCTCGGAGCATCCGCTAACGGCCCGCTTCCGCGACGAAATCCTCGAACCCGGAGCTTTACCGTTGCGTTACTGCGGGCTCTCGACCAACTTCCGACGCGAGGTAGGTGCGCACGGCCTCTCTGACAGGGGTATCTGGCGAGTGCACCAATTCGCGAAAGTAGAACAGGTCGTCATCTGCAAACCCGATGATTCTGCGGCACTGCACCAGGAACTTCTACAGAACGCGGTTGACCTCTTCCAAGGACTGGGACTACCGTTCCGCGTTGTTGAAATGTGCACCGGCGACATCGGCACTATCGCCGCGCGCAAGTTCGACCTGGAAGCATGGATGCCATCTGTAGGAGAATGGAAGGAGGTAGTAAGCGCCAGTAATTGCACCGCGTATCAAGCGCTCCGCCTGAACATGCGCTACCGTGTCCCTGACGGGACAGCGTGGCCGCACACGCTCAATGCCACTGGTATTGCCACTACGCGCACGCTGGCCGCCATCCTCGAAAACTGCCAGCAACCGGACGGATCGGTTGCAATCCCGCGGCCGCTGCGCAAGTGGATGGGCGGGTTGAAGGCGCTAGCGCCGGCATGAGCGTCGCGCTGCTGCCAGGGCGCTTCCAGCCCTTCCACCGTGGCCACGTTGCGATTGCGCAGGCTGTAGTCACTGACGGCCACGAACTAATAGTGATGATTGGCTCGGCGCAAGAGGCGGTAACGTGGGAGAACCCTTTCTCAGCAAGTGAGCGACGCGAGATGATTAGTGCCGGACTAGCAATAGCCAATCTCGAGCCCAAGGCAATTCTAGCAGTCGAAGACGTCAACGATGACGACCGCTGGGTAGCGCACACCATTGCACAGCTACCGCCTTTCGACTACGTCTATTCTGCCAACTCACTGGTGCAGCGTCTTTTCCGCGAGGCTGATTATTCCGTCACTGCAGTCAAGTTGCAGAACCGCCAGGTGTGGGAGGGCGCCGCCATCCGTCAGGCCTTGGCCGCCGATGAGGCATGGGAAGCGGCGCTGCAGCCAGAAATAGTGGTGTTGGTACGCCGATTTGGCGGCCCGGAACGGCTACGGGAGCTGGCACCAGAATAGCCTCGTGGCTATCGAATATAGACATATAAGCAGTAGCTAGGTCCGATTCAGTCGACCTTGATCTTTGTGCCCTGTGGTTTTTCCGACTCCTGCTTCTTGAGCACGAGGTCTAGGATGCCGTTGGTGTAGGTCGCTTTCGCTGAGTCTGGAATAATCTTTGATTTTAGCGGAAGCTGCTTGAAGTAATTCCGCGCGTCGGTCTCGACCTTGATTGTTACTTCCTTCTCGGTAGCATCAATATCTATATCGGCCTTCGAGACACCAGGAAGCTCAACAGTGATGGCGACTTCGTCTTCGGTTTCATTGGTGTCGGTCAACGGCTCGCGACTGGTCGTCTCGACCGTTGCCTTGTTGGTCCTAGGACCGAAGAAATCATCGCTGGTGTTACCGAACTCCTCGAACTGCGGTCGGCCGTCGGGGCCAGTGCGCATGCTGAAACCCCAGACGAAAGGTGACTTGCGGTCTGCCTCGGGCAAGTTGCCTTCGGCTGCGTCGCGCATCATCTCATCCATCGTCCTGCGCATGCGCCTGAACTCGGCGTCTAGACTGCCAAACAAGTCGTCGAGGTTCCAGTCCTGACTGAACCAGTCATCGGGATTGTGTCTGCGGGTCATCTTTTGCTCCAGTATACAACCTGAAGTTGTAAACCTTATGTCACCTACCCAGATATAAAAGTTTGGCCGGAGCTGAAATTACTCAAATTCCATCTCCTCTTCTTCGAGGGGCTGCGCCTTGACAATCACTGGCTGCGCTGCAACTGGTTCGACCGCGACCGCCTCCGCCACTACTGGTTGCGCTACTACTGGTTGCGCTACTACTGGTTGCGCTACTACTGGTTGCGCTATCACTGGTTGTGCCTCAACCGGCACCGGTGCAGCCGCTACTGCCTGCACCGCGACTGGCTGGACGGCGAGCGGTGCAGTCGCTACAGCCTCGACAACTGCTGGTTGAACAGCTTCCACCGGTGAAACTGCGGGTATGGCAGCAACCTGCCTAGGCTCGGTAGCCACTGGCCCGACGGCTGCAACAGCGGCAGGCGCTGCCTCGAGTGGAGCTGTAGTTACAGCTGCTACCGGCCCAGTCGTGGCGGCCGCCACCGCTGGAAGCTCCACATCCGCTCCAGGCTCGTCATCATCATCGTCATCATCATCGCTGCGTGACAGGTACCAATAACCCCCACCAGCGATTCCAGCGAACAGCAGCGCCATAATTCCGTAGAGGAACAGGTTGGAGCTTGTCACTTCGGACGCCGCAGTGGCAGTGACTGTGAAAGTGTGCTTCTCAGATATGCGCTTGTGCTCCTGATTAACCATCCACACCTCCAGAACGTAGTCGCCCGCCTCGCCATTAGCCGGCACTGTGATTTCCAGCGTTACTTGCTCGGTGCCTAGCAGCAGCAGCATCACCTGCGGTGAGTCGCCAGTGATGGGCGAGCCCTCACGGTCGATGAACGAGACCCATCCCACGGCTGGAGCATCGGTAGTGGTCAGACCGCTCACAGTGAAGTAGACCTGTAGTGGCGGGCCAGAATTGGCAACAATAAGTGTGTGGTGCGCGGAACCAGACTGCTCAGCTGAGAGCTGCAAGTTGGAGGTGCCCAGGTTCAGGCTCCCGCTCTGCTCTAGCCGCAGGTCCAAGTCGGCTCGTTCGACCTCGTTACCGCCACCGCTAGCCTCGATTGTCACAACTCCGGTGCTGCCAAGGAAATCTTCCATGACTGCAATCTGTGCTACCATCTGCTCCGATCCACCAGGAGCGATGCTGGAGATGTAAGAGGGCTGCACTGTAGCGCTGAAGGCCCCTACTGGAGACACAAGCGTTTGCAAGCTAAAATCGTTATTCTGGTTGCCCTGATTAGTCAGGGTCAACGTCACTGTAACTGGTGCACGGTCGCGAATCAGGTAGTAAGTGCCGTCCCAGTCGTCATTGGGCTCGGCAACCAGGCTGAAACTCCAGTCAGGCGGCGGGACGACCACACTGGTGCTAAATTCCAGACTGTCATGGATGCCGGAGTCGCTGTCAGCGACCGCGGTGAGTCGGGTCCCGTCCGGGTCGCCGTTCCCAGCGTCATCGGGCGCGGTAATGGTTAGCTTGACAGTCTGCGACTGGCCAGCTTCCAGACTCAGAGCACTTGTGTCCAAAGCCGCGTCCCAGCCTGGGACGGTCAGCTCAGTGCTGAAGCGGAAAGTGTCATCGCCATTACCGGTGTTGGTGGCGGTGACGCTATAGATGCGCGAGCCGCCCGGTGCCACGGTCCCAGTGGTGCTACCGCTCAGTTCAATGTCCGGCACTGGCGCGACGTAAAGCGAGGTGCTGAAGCTAAAATCCCAGCCTACCTCACTGAGCATGTCACTGAAGCTCAGGTGCAGGTTGTAGTCGTTATCACCAGGCGGGACCTCTTGGCCATCGTACGACCAGACAAACTTCACCACCAGCCGCGAGTCTTCGTCAGTGATGCGGTCAGTGGTCGCATCCCACTGTGAAGCGCCGGCCGGCCCCATGCGCAGTGTATATGCCTGTTTCTCCTCCGGCAGCCACTCGGCACCAAAAGCATCCTCGACTAAGGTGTGAACCGCCACCTGCCGTGTCGCACTATCGTGTGCTGGATTACCGTCCAAAGTGGCGCGGACGTGGTCAACCAGTAACACGAGATGGCCGTCGTAGTTATCCTCGCTGGTAGAGCCGTAGCGCAGCTCGGGGTTGGCTTCCGGGCTCAGTGGCGGCGGTTGGCCACTGTAGCTCCAGCGGCTCTCAATACGCAGCTTAAAACCGGATGTGGGGAAAGTTTGTGCAGGCAGGCTACCACTGCCGGAGAGCTCAACATCGCCGTTCATTGAAACTTGTTCGTTGGATGTCTCGAACTGGTCGACTATCTCGCCATTGACCAGCAGGCTGAACTGTAGCTGGATATTGATATCGGCTGAGGAGTGCGCAACTACTTCGCCAGTCCAGGTTCCCGAGGCATTAGCCTCGAACTCCAGCACGGGCGACGCCCATTCCGCCACCTCGATGTAGGATGCTCCGGGGGTGTTGTTGACCGGTGCCCGGCTGTAGATCTCCGAACCTGGGGTCAACGGGTCCAACTCGCCATCGGACTGGCTGTCGGCGTCTCCTTTTAGGTAGAGTGCGGCCTCCACCTCAGCTGCATCAGTTTCTCCCGCCAGCGCTGCTGCTACCAGTAGCGCTAGCAATAGCGTCAGACAGTGCCTTGCAGCCACGCCCCCCGCGAGACTAGCTTCCATATTTAAGTTGCCTCAATCATCGTCGCCGTGGTGCCAGATGCTATCACCGATGTAGTGCAGCGTCTTCACCGCCTTTCCACGTGTTGTTGCAACCATGGCCGCGCCGTCTAGTAGAGCCTCACCTATAGCAAGCGGTCGCTGGTGAATCTCGTCGCGCACCCAGACCAAATCGCCTGACACTATTATCTCGTCAGTCCCATTGATTCCGGCCGCCATCACATTGGCACCGTTACGAAGGAACGGGACTGCGCCCATATCCACCTGCACCCAGCCGCCTGGCGGAGTCACTTCAAGCAGGCCGCGTACCGAGAGGTGCCATCTCTCACCCCACTCAAGCGCAATGACATGGCCGTCGCGCAGCAGAGCCTGTCCATTGGGGGACTGCGCCAGTTCCACCTCGCCGGGGCGGTAGCTGAATTCTAGTCTATGAACTGCTTCCAATGCCCTGTTCAGCGCGCGCACCTCGCGCTTGTTGACCGGGTGGCGGCGACGAATGTGAAACTGTGCCATGCGACCTTAATGACAGGGGGTCTTTTAGCACCCCCTGCTGGGCACACGATGCGCATCGCAGTCATGGGTACTGGCTACGTCGGGCTAGTCACCGGCGCCACCTTTGCTGCCGCCAATCACGACGTGGTCTGCCTTGATATCCTGCCCGAGCGAGTAGTAGCGCTCAACGCGGGCGAGTGCCCGATTTTCGAACCGGGACTGCCGAGGCTTCTAAAGGCTGGGCTAGCGTCCGGAAAGCTGCGCGGCTCGGGCGAGATGACTGTGGAGATTGCGGCTGCTGACCTGACCTTCATCTGTGTCGGCACCCCATCGCGCGATGACGGATCTATGGACATGACGCAAGTTAAGTCGGCCGCAGCAACCATCGGCGACGCGCTCGTCGACAGCAAGAGCGAGCACATCGTTATTGTAAAATCGACCGTTCTTCCAAAGACGACCGAAGAGCTAGTGCTGCCGCGAGTACTCGAGCGCAGTGGGCGCGACCGTGCCAGCATAGGCTTTGCGATGAACCCAGAGTTTCTGCGTGAAGGTACCGCCGTGCCGGACGCACTCAATCCTGACCGCATCGTCATCGGCGCTACAGACGAATTGGCTTTGGCACAGCTACGCGAGCTCTACGCCGACGCGAAATGTCCGGTGCTCGAGTGCGACCCCCGCACAGCAGAGATGGTGAAATATGCCAGTAACGCGTTTCTGGCTGCGAAGGTCTCCTACGCTAACGAAATCTCGAACATGTGCGAGGCATGGGGCATTGACTTCACCATCGTCGCGAAGGGGATGGGGATGGACAATCGCATCTCGCCCCGCTTCCTGCGCGCTGGTGCGGGATTTGGTGGCTCCTGCTTTCCTAAGGACGTCAAGGCTCTGCGCGCTGCCGCTGCGGCCGAAAAACTGCCGGTGGCGATGCTCGACGCTACGCTCGCGGTCAACGAGTCGCAGCCGCTGCTGCTAATGGAGTGGGCGCGTGAGGCGCTGGGCTCGCTAAAGGGGAAGCGTGTCGCGCTGCTCGGTCTGGCATTCAAGCCAGATACTGACGACGTGCGCGAGGCGCGCGCCGTAGTAGTAGCACGTGCGCTGCTCGATGAGGGGGCGAGCGTTATCGGCTGCGACCCGCAAGCGGCCGCCAATTTTAGCGCGCTGTGCAGCATCGAAATTGCCGCCTCCGCGGAAGCGGCGCTCGACAACGCCGACTGCGCCATCCTAATGACAGAGTGGCCCGAGTATGCTATGCTTGCCCCAGCCACCTTCAAGGAGCGCATGGCACGCCCGCTAGTGCTTGATGGCCGACGTGCGTTGGATGCCAAGGCGTTGCGTGATGCGGGCATCGAGTATCGCGCTATTGGGCTCGGTAGGAGCGAGTAAATTCTTTAATAAGCGACCCAAGTCCGCCGTCTCTCTGCGGTCATGTGCCGCGGATTTTGGTGAAACAGCATGAGCAAGGGTACAGCGTCTTTCGGCAAGCGGCAGAAGAAGACCCACATCCTGTGCCGACGCTGTGGCCGTCACGCTTACCACGTTCGCAAGAAGCGCTGTGCCGCTTGCGGCTTTGGCGACTCCGCGCGCCTGCGCAGCTACAGCTGGGCCAAGTCACACTGATGCCCCTGCGGGAGGCGTGCGGCGTCGTTGGTATTTCCACTACAACACCAGCGTTGCACAACCTGCTGATTGGCCTCAGAGCACTTCAGCACCGTGGGCAGGAATCGGCCGGCGTCGCGCTCTTCGACGGCGAACACCTGACGCGGCGCGGGATGGGACTGGTCGCGGAAGCACTCACCAACTTCGAGACGCGCTTCCACGACGCCGTGACCGGCATCGGCCATGTACGCTACTCGACGGCGGGAAGCTCCTCGCTGCGTAACGCGCAGCCAATCACCGCAAGCTTCGCGACTGGGGAATTGAGCCTGGCGCACAACGGCACCATCTCCAACCAGCAGGAGCTGCGCGAGCACTGGGAAACCGAGGGCGCCGCGTTCATGTCGGACACCGACTCGGAAATCATCGTGCGGCTAATTGCGCACCGGCTGCCGCACGCCGGCTCGATGATCGGTGCCATCCGCGAGGCGATGGGGCGCATGGTCGGCAGCTACTCGATTGCGATGCTACATAACGACGAGCTCTTCGCCTTTCGCGACCCGCTCGGCATCAAGCCGCTCTGCCTCGGCGAGCTGCCCGACGGACATATCGTTGCATCGGAGAGTGTCGCGCTCGATGCGATAGGCGCCACGTTTGTGCGAGACATCACGCCGGGCGAGATTGTCCAGCTGACGCCGAACGGCGTCGTTTCGCACCCGCCCCCGAGCGGCGGCGAGCACGCCTTCTGCATGTTCGAGTACGTCTACTTCGCGCGTCCTGATTCGCGCATGGACGGGACGCTTGCATACTCTGTCCGCCAGGAACTGGGACGGCAGCTGTGGCGAGAACATCCGGTCGAGGCCGACCTTGTAGTGCCAGTACCCGATTCCGGAATTGCCCACGCACTCGGCTTCGCTGAAGCAGCGGGAATTCCGTACCGCGAGGGGCTCATCAAGAACCGCTACGTCTGGCGTTCGTTCATTCAGCCCCATGACGCGCAACGCAAGGCGACCATCAACGAGAAGCTTAATCCAATACGCGAGTTTCTGGAAGGGAAAAGGGTAGTACTGATTGACGATTCTATTGTGCGTGGCAACACCTCGCGCCGCATTGTCGCGCGGGTTCGCGAGGCGGGCGCCAAGGAAGTGCACCTGCGGGTTGGCTGCCCACCTATTATCTCGCCCTGCTACCTCGGTATCGACATGCCCAGCCGGGAGGAATTCATCGCCCCCGGCAAGAGCATGAAAGAAATTACGCGTGACGTTGGCGCCGATTCTGTTGCTTATATATCAATCGATGGACTGGTGCGCGCGGTTGGCAAGCCACACGACGAACTCTGCCTCGGCTGTATCAACGAGGAATATCCGGTCCCAATTCCAGGTGAGAGGGTGCGTGGGCAGGCAACGCTGGAAGAATTCGAAGCATAAACAGACTGTTTTGCATGCTGATACTCACTTCCATAGGAAAAACGTGTCACCGCCATCACGGACTGCGGTAACGCTGCCGTTCCACTTTGCCGGCGCGCGTGCCTCAACCGTACGCAGCGTGAACGGGTCAAGCAGCTGCAACTCACGGCTGCGCCGGCTCACAACCTGCCCCTCGCGCTCCTCCTCCAGTCGGCGCGCCGCCTCTAGCTCAGAGAGCTTCGGCTTCCAATCTGGCCGCGTTTCCGAAGCGCAGTGGAGCCGAGCGCGTTGCCGCTCGATGGCAGCGACGCGCCAGACCACACCATCGTGGATTACGGCATCTTTCGCCAGGACTGGGGGCAGGCGCACGCCGAACGTGTGGCGCAGCAGATCACGACCTTCGCGACGGCCAACCAGCGACGAGCTTTCCTTGACTTCGCCACCTAGTGCCAGCAGCAGCGCACGCGACAGTGCCCGTGCACGGTCAGTCGACGAGAGCTGAAAGTCGTGCCCACCACGCACTGGCCCGTCCTCAGTGGCAAAGAACTCTGGTGCACCCTCCTCGAGTGCAGCGTGGACGCGAGCGACCGCTGCCTTCAGCACCACCTGACGGGGAGTCCGCAGCTGGAGCGTCGCCTCGTAGTATCCTCCCGCCTGCCGCGAACAGCTGGTGCAGGCACGGAACTCGAGCAGAATATCACGCTCGAATTGCTGCTCGAGCGCAACGCCATCGAGCGTGCCACTCGCGCTGCCGCTGGCGCGAAAGCGGTGAGGGTCGAGCTTGCGCAGCTCGAACTCGAGCTGGTTCCCCACCAAACCATTCGCCCACGAAGGCGCCCCACGCAGCGCTGCATCAGCCGCGTCCACCGACGAGTCGTGCAGCTCCCAGCCGCCAGGCACTTCACGCGCCGAACAGTGGCGGCAGCA
>CALBFM010000078.1:0-9324 GCA_937893445.1 uncultured euryarchaeote | reverse complement strand
ATATGCTTTAGTATATTCTATTATATTATAATTATTAATTAAATCTAATGCCTTAGTGTTTTGGGCTTGCGACTAACTCTATTATTTTCTTCGCCCATCTATCGCAGCTACTACTATAGCTATACCTGCAATAAATCTTCTATCGAGAGGATGGTTGGGTGGAATATTGACCACCAGTTTCTTGATGAAAGGATTGAACATCTGCCTCATTGTTACAGGTTCGGTACTGTCTTTAATCTGAATGTGAAATTTCTTTGGCAAGATTAATCCCAATAGTAATCGTCTGGCCAAGGCCTGCCCCATGCTATCTTCAATCAAGATTCCAAATTCCTTGCCTGTAGCATCTAGAAGGTGCCATCTGGTTCTGAGTACGGATGCCCAGAATTTGCGCCTTACCGTACCTAAAACCTCACCAGTTCCGGAGTCAATTACATCATAGCCTCCCCAGGCATCAACCAATTGTTTTTGTTTAATCTTTAACCATTCATGACTTTTCGATGGATCCGAATATATTCGAATATCTTCCTTTATTTTGAAACGTTTTTGTTCGCAGTAACCATATCGTTTTTGATCTACACCCTCAAACCAGAATTTGTTACCAAATATTCTCCAGAATTTCTCCCGAATCATATATTGATTCAGTTCTAGCACTCCAGCCATATCCTATGATTGACTTCGGTTATTTTAGTCTTGCGAAGCTTCTTAACTGTCCCCTAATTCATAAGACGTGGATGAAACCCCTTCTTCAGTCGTACAAGGTTCAAGTTATGCTGGAGGAAGCCCTTTCAAAGGTTTCTGGATACGATTGGTAGCTGCGATTATTGATGGTATTTTGTTGTTAATCGCATTTTTTGTATTCGCAATTTCAATCACGGTAATTTTCGGAGGCCTCGGTGGTCTTCTTGGTGGCGAGGAAGGCACTTTCGGTGCAGGATTAATGGGATTCTTACTTGCAATACTAGTGTTTACAATTTTCCAGCTTCTTTACAAACCTCTCATGGAAGCATCAGAATTTCAAGGTACACTGGGAAAATATATGTTGGGGATGAAAGTTGTAAAAGCCAATGGTGAGAGGTTGGACATGGGCACATCATTCGTGAGATCAATAGTTTACCTTGTTTGCATGGCGCTCATGTCTTTAGTCGTCCCGGTTCTCGCCTTTTTTATGATTGGTTTTACTGAACAGAAGCAAGGTTTGCATGATATCGTGGCCAAGACATTTGTGGTTCCACAGCACTGGTCTGGCCCCATTCCAGTGCCTCAAGACGGATTTGGAGCATAGCGGAACTGGATATACAGACCTAATCACTGATGAAGAGACGTGAAATCAGTTGCCATCATCCTCATCGTTTCTGATATAATCTTTTTTCTCAGACCAAGAGCTTTCTTTGTCATCCCAGCCGGTTCCGGGTTCTGGTGTACTGACGCTTTCGCCAGGCGCCGTTGCCCATTGATTGGGGTCTTCTTCCTGCATGGTGAATGCCATGATTATGCCAACCAGCAACACAATGCTACCACAGCAGCAGACTCCAAATGAGGCTACGAAGCCAATTATCGCACCTACGATATCATCTATAATTCCTTCCACGTCATAAACTTCTATTTTAGTACCATTAGTGTTCCATGTGTATGTACCGTCCGGACAACCTTCCTTGCAGATGTATCCTACATGTATCGTCCCATCTTCCTCGGTGTCATCGTCGAACACACATTCAGTGCTGAAAAAGTTTTTCCCAGTAGAGTCCTTCAAGGTAAAATTACTAACCAGGTCACAATCTTTAGTGGTAAGGTTCGCACTCCCCCCTTCAGGCGTAGAAGATCTTCCATTCGCGTAATTGCCTTCCATAACAACGACTAGGTAATTGTCATCTTTGTTCCAACCTTCGAGCTCCATCTCGGAATCCGCACCCCTATACAGGAGATATTCCTCACCTGACGAGCTTTCAAGATCTTCAATTGAATCTCCAGATTTAAGCCATATAGCTACACCACCGATAATGAGCAGGACGCCAACTGCTATGACTGCTATCGTAATTTTATTCATATTTTCCTATTGCGCGTGCTTTATATATGTTTCATGCAAGAATATTTTTTGATTATAACTAGTATTCGTAGAAGCCTCTGCCACTCTTGCGGCCCAGGTGACCTGCCTCAACTTTCTCACGAAGCAGTGGGCAAGGCCGGTACTTGTCATCGTCGAAGCCGCTGTGCAGTACCTCCATGATTGAGAGACAGGTATCGAGCCCGATGTAGTCAGCGAGCGCAAGTGGCCCCATGGGGTGGTTCATCCCCAGTTTCATTACCGTATCGATTGCCTCAGCTTCAGCAACTCCCTCCATTAGCGCGAAACACGCTTCATTGAGCATTGGCAGAAGAATCCGGTTGGCGACGAAACCCGGGAAATCGTTCGCTTCGACCGGTGTTTTCCCCATCTCGCGCGCTAGCGCCATTACTGTTGCACAGGTGGCGTCAGAAGTTTCACGCCCGCGGATGACCTCGACCAGCTCCATCAGCGGTACTGGGTTCATGAAGTGCATTCCGATAAACTCTGTGGGACGGCCGCTTGCCTTGCCAAGTTCGGTGATAGAGATACTGCTGGTGTTGGAAGCCAGGATTGTCCCGGGCGGGCAGAGTTTGCCCAGTGTGGCGAAGAGACCTTCCTTCAGGCCTTGATCCTCGATTATCGCCTCGATGACCATGTCTGCCTTCGCAAGTGGCCCCTGCTCTACGGTTGGCGTGATGCGTCCCTCAATTGCCTCTGCTTCGCCTGCGGACAGTTTTTCTTTCGCGACAAACTTCTCGAGGCTGCCATGGATTGTTGCCATGCCGCGCTCGACGAATTCCGACGCGATATCCTGCAGGATAACATTGCGTCCGGTAGCCGCAGCTACTTGCGCAATTCCGGCACCCATCTGCCCGGCACCGATGACGCCGACAGTGCTAATTGCCATTTTTTACCAGCCAGGCCATTATTGCGTTCTGGACGTGCATCCGGTTCTCCGCCTGGTCGAAGACAATAGAGTAATCGGCTTCCATTACTGCGTCGGTCACCTCGCGTCCCCGCTCAGCGGGCAGGCAGTGCATGAATAACGTCTCCTGACCGGTGGCGGCTATTAGTGCTGAGTTAACTTGGTAGGGTGCAAAGACTTTCTCTCGTGCATCCGCCTCATCTTTCTGCCCCATTGAGGCCCAGACGTCAGTGTAGATTACATCGGCGTCTGCGACAGCCGCCTGGGGGTCGTGCAGCACTTCGATGGTTGAAATCCCTGCTTCGCGTGATTCAGCTACAGTATCTGCATCTGGCTCGTAGCCTTGCGGACAGCAGCAGCTAAAGTGGAGTGGGAGGCGCATTGCCAGTCGCAGCCATGAGTGAACGATGTTATTTCCGTCGCCGAGGTATACAACCTTGACTTTCTCCTTTTTTGGCAGGTGCTCCTGAATGGTGAAGATATCTGCCATAATCTGACAGGGGTGGTTGTAGTCAGTGAGGCCGTTGATGACTGGGATAGTCGAGTGCTCGGCCAGTTCCATGATGTGCGCATGGTCAAACAGTCGCGCCATTATCAGGTCGTTGTAGCGGCTGAACAGTCGCGCGACATCTTTGATAGCTTCACGTTTACCAATGCCTATGTCGTTCGGCCCCAGAAAGAGTGCATGTCCTCCCATCCAGGTGAAGCCGGTTTCAAAGGAAACCCGTGTCCGTGCTGAGGGCTTCGCGAAAATCATCGCTAGTGTCTGTCCGGTAAATGGTCTGTAATCATCCCGTGCGTGGAATTTTGCCTTCAGCTTAGTCGCTAGTTGCAATATTTCCCTAATATCGTCCGCCTCGAAATCAGAGATGTGCAGAAAGTGCCGAGCCATTCAGCTTCCCCGGGGCCGGCAAGGGTGGCCGCGAGGCATACTAGTCGCGGTCGATGCGCGGTGCGAGCAAGAAGGCGACTTCGCCCTGTGCGCCGGTCAAATCATCGACCGCCAAGTCAGCAGTGATGCGTACTGGCAGGTCGCTGCCCAGCTGGATTGTGAGCACCCGGTCGCGAGCGAGTGAGTTTACCATCAGTGTGAAATATTCCAGCGAGAAAAGTGAGGTCTGGTCCTCCTTGGAGTCCAGCTTCTCGAGTTGCTTCTTCCCCAGCTCGAGGTCGACTCGGTTCTGGTTGTCCCCCTCGCAGACTAGTCCAAAGCTCTTTTTGGTAGTCGAAAGCGCAATGTGGTCGGAGACTGCCTTTGATGCTCTCAGGCCCTGCAGCACTTCCTCAACTACTACCTTGACTGTGGCCGGCAGGTCGAGCGCCGGCACTTTGGGGTCCGGCATTCCTGTTGTTTCAAGCAGCGGCATTGCGCGCGTAAGGTTGCCAATGGTGACTACTAGCCGGTTCAGCTCAGTGTCCTGTTCCAGATCAACCATGTCACCTGCCCTGGCGATGGCGAGCACTGCACTGAACTTGTCGACATCGAGCCCCAGCTCAGCCTCGTCAGCTTCGTAGGAGTCGAAGGCGGCCTTGCTGAGCTTCGCTTCTACCATCGCTACGTGGGATGGGTCGACCGCCTTGATGGTCAGCCCAGATTTATCGATAGTAAGCTTTGCCTCGTCGACCAGCGCACTGATGGTTCCGACGAACTCTTTCAGTTGCTCTGCTGAAATTCTGGCCTTAATCACGGTTACACCGCCGGCTTAGTGGTGAACTGTATTTAATTCTTCTTCGGAGTTTTGACGATAACAGAACTATCAAATACCCCCCCTAGGTTTAACTGCTGCTTTTCCCGGTTTGGGAGTAACTTTGTCCGAAAAAGAACTCAAGAAGGGCACCACCACAGTAGGGATGGTGTGCCACGATGGTGTGGTCATGGCGACCGAGATGCGCGCAACGATGGGACATCTCATAGCGCACAAGAACACGCAGAAGCTCTTTCGCATCAGTGATCATATGGCTTTGACGGTTGCAGGCCTTGTCGGTGATGCACAGATGCTGGCGCGCTGGCTTTCAGCGGAGGTGAAGCTCTATGAGCTCAAACGCAAACAGCCAATGGCCGTGCAAGCCGCCTCGACGCTGATGGCCAACATTATGAACGGTCGGCGCTACATGCCATTCTGGGTTCAGCTGCTTATCGGTGGAGTGGATCGAGCGGGCGGGCACGTCTACTCTCTAGATGCAGCCGGTGGTTCGATACCAGACACATTTACCACAACTGGTTCTGGCTCCCCCTTCGTTTATGGAGTCCTTGAGGACCACTTCCGTGAGGGCCTTAGTGTTGCTGAAGGGAGAGAACTCGCAATCCGGGCACTTACCGTGGCTATGAAGCGTGACTCGGCGTCTGGCGACGGCATCTCGCTTTGTACTATCGATTCGAGCGGTTATACCGCGATGGACGCGGCAGCCGTCACAAAAATTCAGGCTAAGCTGGCTGCTTGAGGCAGCCTTCACACACGCCGAGAGGAAGGTCAACATGGCCGTAGAAGACGTCATCAAGGAGGTCCGCGAAGCTGCAAAGAGTGTCATTTCTGACACCATCGAGTTTACCGACGTGCGCGTGGAAGCTTCCAATGTAGTTCTCTACACCAAGAATGTAGACGTGTTTGCTGAGAACAGTGATGTGGTGCGCAAACTGGCGCAAAAAGTGCGCAAGCGTATACTCGTTCGCGCTGACCCGTCAGTGCGACTGCCGAGCAAGGAGGCGGAAGAGAAGCTGCGCGAAGTAATCCCCAGCGAGGCCGAAATTAGCAGTGTGCGTTTCGACGAAATTAATGGCGACGTTTACATAGAAGCAGTGAACCCAGGCCGTGCCATTGGCAAGTTCGGCGCTGTGCTTAACGAGGTGCGCCGTGCAGTCGGCTGGAACCCGATTGTCATCCGTGACGCTCCGATGGAGTCGAAAACGTTGCGCGAAATCCGCAACTTCGTCCTTGAGCCAAAGGTGGCCAAAAAGCGGAGAGATTTTATGACTCGCGTCGGCCGCAAGGTGTTCCGCGATACCATCGAGGGTGAACAGTATGTCCGCCTCACTGCGCTGGGCGGTTACCGCGAGGTGGGCCGTTCCTGTCACCTACTAATGACCAAGGACAGCAAGGTGCTAGTTGATTGCGGCTTCAATCCCGGTAACGAAAAGGAACCTAGCCCGTTCCTGAACGCACCGGAGGTGACACCTCTCGATGGTCTTGACGCCGTGGTGTTGACACACGCACACCTGGACCACTCAGCACTGCTGCCGATGTTGTTTGTCTATGGCTACGACGGCCCCGTCTACTGCACCCCACCCACACGCGACCTTGCAGCGCTTCTACAGACAGACTACATCAAGATTCAGAACGCCGAAGCCAAAAAAGTCCCATATTCCAGCAAGCACATCCGGCAGCAGGTGCAGAACTGTATCCCGCTCAACTTCGGTGACACAACCGACATCGCGCCCGACCTGAAGCTTACCCTACACAACTCCGGTCACATCCTTGGCTCGGCGAGTGCCCACTTCCACGTCGGCGAGGGGGAGCATAATCTGGTATTCTCAGGTGACATCAAGTTCGAGAACACCTGGCTCTTCGACCGTGCCGTCAACCGCTTCCCGCGCATGGAGTCACTCATCATGGAAGCAACTTACGGTGGCTTCAAGGACTTTCAACCGTCGCGCGAGGAGGGGATGCGAAAACTGACTGAAATCATCAACCGCACGGTTGAGAAACGGGGCAAGATTCTCATCCCTGTCTTCGCCGTAGGTAGGTCCCAGGAGGTGATGCTGGTACTCGAGAAGGCTCATCGCGAGGGCAAGCTGGGTGATATGGACGTCTTCCTAGATGGGATGATCTGGGAAGCAACCGCGCTCCACGCCGCCTACCCCGAATACTTGAATAACAATTTGCGCAACAAGATTTACCAGAATCGAGGCAACCCGTTTCGCGACGATATGTTCCGCAAGGTGGACTCACCCGATATGCGGCAGGAAATCTGTTCTCGGGAGGAGCCTACCATTGTCCTCGCCACATCTGGCATGGTTAATGGAGGGCCGGTGATGGAATATTTACGTCACTGGGCGCCCGACAAGAGGAACACTATGGTTTTCGTTGGCTATCAAGCATCCGGCACACTTGGGCAGCGCTTGCAGCAGGGGGCGCATGAAATTCACCTGCACGACCGTAATAATGGTGGAATGGTGCCGGTGAAAGTGGAGATGAACATGGAGACGTGTGAAGGATTTTCGGGGCACAGCGACAAGCGACAACTGATGCGCTACTTACGCACTATTCGTCCGCGACCCAAGCTTGTGCTTTTGAACCACGGCGACCCTCAGAAATGCCTGCAGTTCGCCACCGATATCCGCCGCAAGGCACGTATGGAGGTGCGTGTCCCGCACAACTTGGAAACCATACGGTTCACTTGATATGGAGGAAGCCCGAATCCTACAGGCTGTTGCTGAGCTGGAGAAGTGGGAGTCACGCCGCGAACGCGTCCGCCAGCGGATAGAACAAGGTGAGGGCGACGCATCGGAGATGGAGCGCGTTGAGGAACAGATTACCCACTATGAACGGCTGCTGGCGGACATGAAACGCGAGAGTCTGGGTGGCAGTGATATCTCTCGCACCATCGCCCGAACCGGCAATCCTTAAACGCGCCGGCAAGTGACGCGACCGTGGTGAGGTGGCAGAGAGGCTATGCGTACGCCTGCAGAGCGTATCTACGTCGGTTCAAATCCGGCCCTCACCACCACCATCTACCTCGAAGGTTTCAGGTCTTTCAGCACTAGCTGTAGCTCTTCACGCCCCCTGTAGCGATTTCGTTCTAGCCTGAAGGCGATGTCAATTTTGTTACCAGGCATCAGTGTTTCAGCACGTTCACCCATGCCCCAGCCAATTGCGTTTGGGCAGCGTGCCAGCGAGACCCGCAAGTGATCATTATCGCGCCCCATCGTATGCGCAGTCTGCACCTCCTGACCGAGTAGCGCAAAGGTGGGTGCTAGGTTCCCCTGTCCGAAAGGAGCAAGTCGCTCGACCTGTTCCAGAAAATGCAGGTCAAGGCGTTTTCGATCCAGCGGTGCTGCGATTTCCAGAAGTGGCTGTCGCATTTCCTCAGTGAGTCGCTCAGCAGCGTCTGCTTGCAGCGCTTCGCGCAGTTTTTCGAGGTTGCCTGTCGGAAGATGGCAACCGGCTGCCATGGCATGGCCACCACCGCCGTCGAGGAGAACTTTGTGGCGATCGATTGCAGCACTCAGATCGTAACCTGGAATTGAGCGCGCCGAGCCGCCTGCTGTATTGCCGTCTACTTGCAGAACCAGCGTCGGCCGGTGGAAGCGGCGCATGATATGCGACGCGACTAGTCCCATTACGCCGGCATGCATCTTAGGGTGCCAGATGACGATAAAATCCGCTCCTTTTTCAGCTTCAGCCAGTTCAAGTGCCAGTTCCTCGCAGCGCCGGGTCTCTGCCTGCCGTTTTGTGTTAAGTTGACCCAGTCTATCCGCGAGCGGACGTGCCGTCGTCAGGTTCGGCGCCAGCAATAATTCTAGTGCAATGTCAGCGCCTTCCATCCGTCCAGCGGCGTTTATGCGCGGTGCGAGTCGGAAGCCGATGTCGGTCGGGTCGAGGTCACGCTTGGCACGCGCCTGCTCGATGAGTGCCTGAACTCCAGCCCGCTTGGAAGAAGCAACACACGAAAGCCCCTGCGCTACCAGCACGCGGTTCTCGTCAACCAATGGCACCATGTCTGCTACGGTACCAAGTGTTACCAGATCCAGTGCTTCCTGCAGGAATGAACGGGCCTCGTCAGAGGAAAGGATGCGTGGTGCCAGCGCGCAGCAGAGTTTGTAAGCGACACCGACACCAGCAATTCCCTGAAAGGGATATTCGTTATCCTTGCGATTCGGGTTCACGACGGCGCAGGCGGGAGGCAGTTCGCCTTCCTGCTTGTGGTGGTCTGTGACTATGACCTCCATGCCCAGGGCGTTGGCCTTTTCGATAGCTTCAGTAGCCGCGATACCGTTGTCAACTGTTACAATCAGCCGGCTCCCACGCGCATGCACTTTCTCCACACCATCGGGTGTGAGGCCGTAGCCGTCGTCAATACGGTGCGGCACATGGTAGTCGACTTGCAACCCCGCCCTCTGCAGCAGTGTATAGAGCAGAACAGTCGAAGTGACACCGTCGCAGTCGTAGTCACCGAAGACCGTTACAGGCTGCTGCCAAGTCAGTGCCCATTCCAGCTTTGTTACGGCGGCTTCCATATCGAGAAGCGCAAATGGGTCATGCAGCTGTGCCAGTGATGGCTGCATGAACGTGTCACGTTCCGCTCCCGTCAGACCACGCTGCAGCAGTAGCAGTTCAACAATATCTGCCGGAGGCTC
>CALBFM010000077.1:0-25873 GCA_937893445.1 uncultured euryarchaeote | reverse complement strand
GCTGGCCGCCGTGCCACCACTAGACGGGGTGACCGCCGCGTTACTCAGTCGCGGGATATCATCGCGCACTGTCAGGTCACTCGAAACCGAATTAGACGTAGTGAATGTGTCGTGCGCACCCCCCGTGAGGGTGTGGTCGCCGACTGGGAAAGTGTTCACAAGGAAAAAGAGCTCGCCGTTGGTGTAGTTGCCATCGCTAAGAACGCCAGCGTCCCAGTCCGCCGCGGCTAGTGTGCGGTTGTCGCTACAATCATTGACGCAGGCCCAGACGGCGCCTGGTGCATCATCATCAGCGTCAGTGTAGACTACGGTCACGTTGACCAAGTCATCAGGGTACATTGTCTCATCAGGATTAATGTCGAACAGAGAGAGAACCGGGTCATCTCCGGAGACCATGCCAGCCAAAAATACGGCCGTGCAGACTGTTACCAGCATCGCAGCCGGGATTACATGGGTTGTACGCGTCGACATCATAACACCGTCACTGTACCTGCCAGATGAACCTGCTCCTATTAAGGAATTGGTGCTCTGACCGGGAGGCTTGAGTGTGAATTGCTTTATTTAAATTTATTTGTTCGGAGGGAAGCGATAAATAACATGCGGAATCCCGGCTCGCCAGCATGACTGCGCACCCCTTGTTCCGACTGGTACTGCCGGGACCTGTGCTCTGTCTGGCGGTGCCAGCAGACGGCTCGCTGGTAGCAGCGGGCGACCGTGAAGGGAACCTCACTGTGGCGGGACCCGATGGCGCGCTTCGCTGGCAGAAACAGTTAGGGGAGGGCATCCACGGCCTGACGGTCTCGCGCGACGGGAGCCGACTGGTAGTGGGAAGCAAGGACTGCCGTCTGCGAATGTTCAGTGGCGACGGCGAACTAGAGTGGGAACAACTGCTGGGCAAGTCGATTTGGTCACTGGCGATGGACCCTTCCGGCAACCACCTCGTGGCGGGAACTGGCGACTCGGTAGCTCTCTTCACCGATGGAGGCATCATGGTGTGGGAACACGAAACGTCGCGCGCGATGGTCGGCGTAGGAATCGCCCACTCTGCGACGAAAGTTGTCGCTTGTGGGGATGAACTGCTCTTCTGCCTCGGCAAGGATGGGGGGCTACAATGGCAGCAAAGGCGGGACGACTCGCTCTGGGATGCCGCCATCAGCGCTGACGGTGAACGAGTGCTGCTAGGAGGCTGGGACCGCAGCGTCCACTGCCTCGATGGTTCAGGCGCAGACCGCTGGAACCACCTGACTGGCGGCTACGTGCGCTCGGTAGCAGTGCTCGATGATGGCGGGGCACTAGCTGGCTCGCACGACGGGCAACTATACCGGCTCTCGGCCGAGGGCGAACTGCAGGACAGCAGACGACCTGGAGGTGAAATCACTGCGATTGGCGCTGCGGAGGGACTGGCGCTGGTGGCCGTCGGCACAGGCAGCGAGGTGGTAGCATACGCGCTTGACACCCCGATGACGGCCGCTCTGCCGCAGCAGGCGACAGAGTCCAACGCAGAACCGATGTTCGGTTTTGGAATGTTCGGCACCCCCGCCCCCGATACCAGTGGGCTGGAACCGGCCGCGTCAATGAGTGGTGGGGCAACCTCCACACCAAGGGCTGGCGAAGGCGGCGAATTCCGTGAGTTCGCGCACGAAGTGGTACAGGGAGATGTGCGCAACTACCTGCGACTGGGGAACGTCGCTTGGAAGGAGGGCAGGCTGGCGCGTGCACTTGAGCACTACCAACGTGCTACAGAAGTCGAGCCGGCAGAACCGCGCGCCTGGCACAACTTGGCTGTATGTCGTTACTACTTGGCGCTAAAGTCAAACCCAGACGACGTCGATGGAGCGGTGACGCAGGCGTTCGAACCGCTGCGCACCGCCAACCGCAGCGACACGCAGTACGAGCCTGCGCTCAATACCCTTGAATATTTCGCGCAGCTGCTTGAACTGGATTCAGATTAGGATTTCGATGGCGCGCGCCTCGTAGAATGTATAAGTAACGGTTAGTGTCCAGTCATTGCCAGGGTCGTCATCGGTCAGATAGAGTTCCGTAATCCCGTCATCCGGAGGGGCGTCATTGCAAGTGACCTCCATCTCCCAAGGGCCCCAGCCCGTGGAGCGGGTATACCCTTGACTCAGGAGCCAAGCCAGAGCTGCAGCCTCGCTTTCTGCCTCTACGACTTCAGGTAGGGGAGGGACTGAATTAACATCGGAAAATTCCAGTAGGAGTTGACCTGTTTCACCAGTGCGGCTACCACTCTCACCTTGGGGAGCAGTTGCAGTAAGAGTGAAATTATCATCCTGAAAGGGAACAGGAATGCCAGTATCGGTTCTCGTAATAGGAATCCTATAATTGTAGGTTTCATCTTGCCATACGAGAAAGAAACTGGCAGCAGTTAGATTGTGGGTTGAGTTCTGGTCCCTCCAAGTAGTGGTTGCCTCCTCCAGAGTGGTGTCACTGTGGTAGTATGATTGCTGTAATTCAATGAAGGAAACGGCATACTGTCGCAGCTGCACCTCGGCCCAGGTTGTCGCCGTCGCGTTCAGCCCTTCGCTGTCGGTGACAGTCAGCGTGACGGAGTAGTTGCCGGGCATTGAGTAATTGTGGAACGGGCGGGAACCCTCACCGATCATGCCGTCGCCGAAATCCCACGTCCAATTAAGGGGGCCTTCAGGGTCACTAGAGTTGGAGCCATCAAAGCGTAGCTGCTCGTGTACGCGTGCCTCCTGTCCGGGACCGGCGTTCGCGGTTGGGGCCTCATTGCGGTGCAGGATTTCAACCGTCGTGCTGGCGGAGCCCGCCGCGCCATCCGGGGCCACGACGGTTAGCTGCACACTGTAGATGCCCTCATCGATGTAGACGTGTGTTACTGCTTGCCCAACCACACCACTACCATCCCCAAACTCCCAGTAGTAATGTGCGCCAGCTGGATGCAGACCCGATGCAGAGAATTGTGCCAGGTCACCCTCAATAACACCCTCCGGCGACGTGATAGAAACGCCATCCAGCATCCCTGGCCCGGCGTCTAGGCAGCCGGCAACCAGCAGGAGAACGGTGAGCTGTAGGAAAGGGCGCACGCGGGCGCAGCCGCATGGTGTTAAAGGATTGTGCGCGACCATACCTATTTAGCGCTCCAGCAACGCTGACACAACGATTTCAATGCAGGCAGGCCACATGGCGTATGACCGCGCTATCACCGTCTTTTCGCCCGATGGGCGGCTCTTCCAAGTTGAGTACGCCCGTGAAGCTGTCAAGCGTGGCACTACCACAGTCGGTGTCAAATTCAAGGACGGTGTAGTGCTAATTGTCGACAAACGGCTTAGTTCCAAACTCATTGAGCCCGCGTCAATCGAGAAAGTGTTCAAGATTGACAGCCACATTGGCTGCGCTACCTCGGGACTGGTGGCGGACGCGCGAGCGTTGGTCGACCGTGCGCGTGTCGAGTGCCAAGTTAACACCTTTAACTACGATGAGAAAATTCCGGTCGAAGCGCTGGTCAAGAAGCTCTGTGACTTCAAGCAAAGTTACACCCAATATGGTGGTGTGCGACCGTTCGGGACTGCGCTGATTATTGCGGGTGTCGATGATTCGGGGCCACATCTGTACGAAACCGACCCCTCAGGTGCGATGATGGCGTACAAGGCGGGCGGAATCGGGGCCGGGCGGAATGAAGTAATGGAAGTTTTCGAGAAGGACTACAAGAGCGGGATGACGCAATCACAGGCAACCACGCTCGGATTGAGAGCGCTGGCAGCTGCCAGTGAGCATAAACTCAAGTCGGAGGTCATCGAAATTGCAGTTGTCTCTGCAAAACAGGAATTCCACACCCTTGCACAAGACGCGGTGAAGAAGGCGGTTGCCAAGGTCAAGTGATGGTCTCGCTGGACGAGGCGGTAATCGCACGCCTCGAGTCCGGTGGCCACAAGTTCGAGATTTTAATTGATCCTGAAGCGGCACAGGAATTCCGTGAAAGTGGCGAAATTGACTGGGACGAGGCACTCGCGACCGAAGGAGTCTGGAGCGACTCAGCCAAGGGAGACCGTGCCAGCGATGATGCGATGCAGGAAACATTTGGAACGCTCGTGCTGGAGGCGGTTTGCACTGCCATCCTCGAGCGGGGAAACATCCAACTCACCGCAGCGCAACGTAAGACACTAGTTGAGCGCCGGCACAAGCAGCTGGTGGCGCACATAGCCGCGTCGGCGATGAATCCACAGACCAGTACGCCACACCCGCCACAGCGTATCGAAAATGCCCTAGCAGAGGCGAAATTCATAGTCGACCCGCTGGAGCAACTAGAGCGACAGGTCGAACGCGCGGTGAAGGCGCTGCGACCTCTACTGCCGATTTCGTTCGAAAAAATGCGCGTTGCTGTCAGGATTCCAGCGCAACATGTTGGCCGGTGCTACGGTGACATGAAGGCACTCGCCACGATTACCAAAGAAGAATACCAGCCGGACGGCAGCTGGATTGCGGTGCTCGAACTGGCGGCTGGTGCGCATGGCGATTTACTCGACCGGATTGGCTCACTGACGCACGGCACGGCCGAGACGAAGCAGCTTTAGTCGCTGCGCCACGACGATGGAGATGTTGATCCAACAGGCCAAGCTTCAAATACCGCACGAGGTCCGCGCCGACACACGCAAGGTAAGCAGAGGAGTGATTTCTTATGACAAAATCTTCATCTAAAACAGCCCGCGGCAGGTCTGTCCTACTGCCGGGCGACAAACTGGCAGACAGCCAGAAGCCTGGCTCCGGAACCTTCCGTCGTGATGGGGAGGCGCACGCCGCCGTGCTCGGCTTCCCGAACGATAGTTCCGGATACGTCAACGTACACCCGCTGGCGGGGCGCTACAGCCCACGTATTGGTGACAAGGTCATCGCGGTTTGCGTCGAGACCGGTCCTTCACTCTGGCGTATGGACATCGGCGCGTTCCAGAACTCGATGCTACACCACAGCGAGACAGACTGGAAGGTGGACTTCGGCGATACCGCCAGTTTCATCAACATTGGCGACGCGGTGCTGGCCGAGGTGTACATGGTTGATGGTAGTGGCAGCCACCAGGTCACCCTGAAGAAGGACGACTGCCGCAAGCTCTACGCCGGCACTATAATCTACATTTCCCCACCCCGCGTAAGCCGAGTGATTGGCAAACAGGGCGCAATGATTACACTACTTCGCGAGCGAACCAATTGCCGCATCCAGGTGGGCCAGAACGGCTTAGTATGGGTAGATGGTGAACCAGACCAGATTGCCCGCGCACAGAAGGCAATTGAGACTATTTCCCGCGAAGCAACCAGCAGCGGGCTGACGGAGAAAATCGAAAAACTACTGGAGTAAAAACATGGCAGGAGGAAACAGCGACATCGAATTTATCAAAAAGGGCAAGCGGCTTGACGGCCGCAAACCCGACGAGCTGCGCGAAGTGCGCATCGAAGCCGGAGTGCTGAACCGCGCTGACGGTTCATGCTACCTGGAGTGGGGCAACAACAAGGTCTACGCCGGGGTCTTCGGCCCCATCGAGTGCCACCCCCGCCACAAGCAGCAGCAGGACCGCGCCATCGTTCAGGCGCGCTACACTATGGCGCCCTTTAGCGTCAACGACCGGAAGCGACCCGGCTACGACCGCCGCTCGAGCGAGATTTCCTACATCACGTCCCAAGCCTTGGAACGTGTCGTGATGGTCGAGCTGTTCCCACGCGCCGCTATCCGAGTAGACATGCAGGTCGTTGAAGCACACGCCGGAACGCGCTGCGCTGCGCTCACGGCGGCTTCAGTTGCACTGGCTGACGCCGGCATCCCAATGCGCGACATCATCCCATCCTGCGCCGCAGGCAAGGTGAGCGACACTGTCGTACTCGACCTGAACAAGGAGGAAGACAACTACGGGCAGGCGGACCTGCCGCTCGCCATCGTACCTTCTACGGGCGAGGTGGTACTGCTACAGCTGGATGGTCACCTGACACCCGACGAGTTCGAGCAGGCGTTTGACCTAGCCTATAAGGGCTGTATGGACGTTTACGAAATCCAGCGTGCTGCACTTGCCAACCTCTATGGAGGCAGTGCATGAGTGGCGCAACGGTCGCCAACCTGATGCGCGGGCACATCGAAACGCTCGCCGCACAGGGAAAGCGTACCGACGGGCGCGGAACAAACGAGTTTCGAGACGTCAGCATCGAAACCGGACTCATCGGTACCGCTGAAGGGTCATCTCGTGTCAGCCTAGGCGACACTACGGTGATGTGTGGCGTCAAATTGCTAGTCGGCACACCCTACCCAGATTCACCAGGACGCGGCAGCATGACCACCACCGCCGAACTGGCATGCCTGGCTTCGGAACAGTTCGAGCCTGGTCCACCGCGCGAGCCCGCTATCGAACTGGCACGCGTCGTAGACCGTGGTATTCGCGAGTCACAGATGATTAATTTCGAGGATCTCTGTATCGAGCACGGCGAGAAGGTGTGGATTGTCTTCATCGACATGAACATCCTAGATCATGGCGGCAATCTGTTCGACTGCTGCACGCTCGCCGCAGCGTCAGCGCTTTCAAACGCGAAGATTCCGAACGTGCAGCACGGCATCGCTGACAAGGACGTTGACCTGCCTATTAGTTGCTGGCCAATATCCTGCACCTTCGCTAAGCTGGGAGAAGCAATTGTACTCGACCCAAATCATGAAGAGGAGACTGTGATGAATGCACGACTGACTGTGGCGCATGATGAAAACGGTAACCTACGCGCGATGCAGAAAGGCTACAACGGTGCCTTCACCGGCGATGAAATCAAGGCGGCTGTGAAGACAGCCCGCACCGCCGACAAAGTTTTACGTAAGGCACTGAAAGTGGCTGCTGGATGAGTCGGGCGACTCGTAAGGTTGGCAGCACTGGTCGCTTCGGCCCACGCTACGGCGTCTCCGTCAGGCGACGCATTGGCTCCGTGGAGGTGAAGCAGCGCAAGTGGCACGACTGCCCCGAGTGCACCAAGCAGCGTGTACGGCGTGTTTCGACTGGCATATATCGCTGCCGCAGCTGCGGACTCGAGTTCGCCAGTGGTGCTTACTACCCAACTCCAGTGGAGAAATAATGGTCAACTACAAGTGTTCGGTCTGTGGTACTTCGCTCGAAATGGATCTCGAGACGCTAGGTCTGACCTGCCGCAAGTGCGGCAACAAGATTTTCTACAAAAAGCGCCCTTCGACCAAGAAGACTGTCACGTCAGACTGATGCGTGCATCACTAGACCTACGTACCGGTCCCGAAACGACGGCGATCGCAGCTGCGCTGCGTCCCGAGGTGGAGGCAGGCATCCCGAAAGTTGCACTGGAAATGAGCAGTGCGGGCGAGCGACTGCGATTCGAGATGGAAGCTGATGACATCGTAAGTCTACGCGCTGCTCTCAATTCTTTTTTAGGCTGGGCCGCTTGCGCACAGCAGGTGGCCAAAAATGGCGACTGATCCGATTCCCGATGACGTGCAGAAGCAGCTAGAGCAATTCGAACAGATGCGGCAGCAGGTTCAGGTGCTGTCACAGCAGCAATCGCAGGTTGAAATGGCAATACGCGAGGCAGACCGCACACTGGAAGAGCTAGACGGAGTTTCCAAGGGTACACCACTCTACCGTGCCAGCGGCGCCATCATGATGCGAGTTGATGACCTGGCGAAGTTAAAGGCGGACCTGAAAGAAGAACAAGAAACACTAGAGCTGCGTACCAAAACGCTGAAGACACAGATTGATAAGCTGGAAGCGCAACTGAAAGAAATGCAGACCCAATTGACTCCAGTGCTGCAGCGGCTGCAGGGGCCAGGTGGTCCCGGTGCAGGATCCTGACCCAGTCGCGCTAAAGGCGGCGCTCTCGCGCGAGCTGCTGCTGCTGGTTCATCACCATGCTGACGCAGATGCTGTCGGCAGCGCTATTGCGCTGGCCACGGCGTTCCCAGGCGCACGGATTTCAGCGACCGACGGGTTGAGCGCTGCTGGCAGAGTAATGGCAGAGCGACTGGATGTCGAAATCGAAGCGCGGCCACCCGAACACTGGGATGGAACGGTAGTCGTGGTCGATACATCCAACCCGGAACACTGCGCACCGTTACCAGAGTGCGAGAGCGTGGTGGTGATTGACCATCACCAGACTGCGGGCGAGTGGCCTGCAGGGACGCTGTTAATACATGAGCCCGAGGCGAAAAGCACCGCCGAAATCATGACACGGCTGCTGACCCAGCTTGGCGTGGTACTGACATCTGAGATGGCGCTACCGCTACTCGCCGGTGTTTACGCTGATACCGGACACTTCCGGCACGCGACGTGCGACAGCTTCGGTGTGGCACATACGCTGGCTGCCGCTGGCGGCAACCCGCGTGAGGCGATGATACTGCTCGACCGCGTGCGGCCACAAGCGCAGCGAGTACTATTCCTGAAAGCAGCGCAGCGGCTGAAGTTCTTGCAAGAGGGAAAGTGGCTGCTGGCAACAACCCGTACCGGCTCGTTCGAGTCGGGAACGGCGCGGCTGCTAGTTTTGCTAGGTGCTGATGTCGCACTCGCGGCTTCAGGTAACAAGAAGGGGCAAGTGCGACTCTCAAGTCGCGCGTCCAGCGCCGTCATCGAAGCGGGACTGAACCTAGCACAGCTGCTCGAAACGTTAGCTGACGAACAAGGGGGCTCGGCGGGTGGCCATCCGGGCGCAGCTGGCTTCCAAGCGCAGGGCGACCCCGACGCGCTGCTGGGGATGGCGCGACAGGGATGTATCACGCAGCTTAGAACACTGGACGAAGGCGCTTAACCCGGGGGCAGCTGGCACAGGGTGCTGCCACGCGGACTCTTCCGCATCTATGGCCTGGTGCTGGGCAACCTATTGCTGCTGATGGGAGGACAACTGGCATACCTCTGGCTCGTCCCGCCACAGCAGGACGGCACACCACTGCTACTGCCTCAAGTTCCACTACTGCCGTACTTCACGCTTATCCTGCTCTGCTCAGGCGCACTCATTGTGGGGGCGCTGCTACAGCACACGCCGCGACCGCTACTCTTCCTACCGTCGCGACGCAGAGGGAAATTGCCGCTCTTCCGCGGGTACTTTACTCCGGGGCTGAGCGAGCGTTACTACCATCGCCCGCAACCTGAGAGCGACTTGCCGCTGCCGCAACTGCCGCAGCTGCCACCGCCAGAGATGTTACGACAATTGCCAGTGCGTCAGCTCGAGCTGCCAGAGGCGAAGTGGCTACTGCTCGGCTTTCTGATGGCCATTGCGCTGGGTGTCGCAGTACTCGCCGAGCGGGGGAACTGGCTGTGGCTCTTCCCGCTCGCTTTCATTGCCGCCTTCTCGTTCCCAGCGCTGCTTTGGGTCAGCTATATCTATCGTCGTACACAAGGCAAACCTGAACCACAGCGAATGGTGTTGATTGCACTCTCATGGGGAATGTTCGCGACCCTGCCAGCGAGCCTGCTTAACGACGCTGGGGGACGACTTCTGGCTGCTGACCCGATGCTGATGCTTGAGGGTGGCGCGTTCGGCCGGCCGGAAATCCTACTGGTAGCTGCAGTCGCACCACTAGTCGAGGAGGCACTCAAGCCATTGGGGCTACTGTTTGTCTTGGATCGTCTGAAGACGCCCTACGAGGGTGTGCTCTACGGTGTCGCATGCGGGATGGGGTTCGCGATGATGGAGAACATGCTCTACGATTTGCTAGTTCTCATCTGGTATGGTGCCGACGCATGGACTATCAACGCTTTCGCGCGCGGTGTCGGTTCGACTGTGCTGCACGCCGTCGGTCCTGCCCTAGTCGGCTTCGCATTGGCGCTCTCGCAACATAGCAACTGGTCAGCGGAGCGGGTTGTGCCGGCCACCTACCTAGGTGGGGTCATCATACACGGCGCCTGGAACGGCGCTGCAACGCTGCCGTTCATCTATCCAGGCGACACACAAATGGCGACTGTCTCGTGGGCTGCACTGGGGATAGTGCTAGTCACCTGCCTAGCGCTAGTGCGTGAACTGCTAAGGCGCGGAGTGGCATACGATGCACCATCTAGCAACGGCGCGGAGGTGAAAGATGAGCCGCGGGAAGAAGGTGATGACGAGGAGAATAGTGAGGGCGGTGATGATGAACCACCTGACGAGGCGTGGGCGCCGCCTGAACCCTGATATAGTGCCTGCAAATGCAGCCGCACCCGCCTTAGCTCAGACTGGCTAGAGCGGCCGGCTGTAGGGGTTAATCCTGAAGTCCCGTTAGTACGGGAGGCCGCGGATACCGGCAGGTCCCCGGTTCAAATCCGGGAGGCGGGACCATTTCTATGAATAGATTATTCTGTCTTTCCCGGCATGTAGAGTTTGACGAGGATAGCAGTCGTTAGAGCTATCCCAGCAGATACCATTGCCGATCCTACCATCCCATCCATGAAAGCCAGACGCGCGTTCATGATTAACTCGGCACCAAGCGGATTACCGCCAGCTATCATCTCCCCACCGATTCGCATCGCTGCTGGGAATGACTCAGTTAGAACAGAGCCAAAGGACTCAAGACCTTCTGGGACAACCAAATTCCTCTGGTAGTACTCATTCAACACACTGCCCCCTATGGCTATTCCAAGGGCCCCGCCAACTTCCCTACTGGCGTCGTTGGTTGCGCTTCCGACGCCTGCCTTGTCCTCTGGAATAGATTCCATGACCAGAGTCGTGGCGGGTGCCATAGTCAAGCCCATTCCAAGGCCGAGCATGAAGAACGTCACTGCAATTCTCACATAGTCTGTATCAATCTCGACCGTAGTGAATAGCAGCATTCCTGCTGTGATGAGAGTTAAACCAGTCGCAACAACGTTGTTGCTGCCGAATTTAGCTACGAACTTGTCACTGTTCGCTGCTGCAGGCATAAGGCCTAGAGGAAGTGGAAGAAATCTGATGGCTGCCTGCAAGGCTGTGTGTCCTCGAACAAGCTGAAAGTGTAGCATCTGAGTGAACATAAACGAGAACATTACAAAGAAGGCAAGCGAGATTGCAACCAGCCCCATTGTGAAACCCATATTGCGGAAAAGGTCGATAGGGAGCATAGGATACTCAGTACTTCTTTCCCATCTGATGAAGGCCAGTGTAAGGACTATTCCCAGAGCTGCTACTCCGAGAGTCTCAGGACTTGTCCAACCAACATTCGGAGCCTCTATGATGGCATAGAGAATAGACACAAGGGCTCCTATAGAGAGAAGGGAACCAATCAGATCCAGAGGACGTTTCTGTTTGTCCCTTGAATTTGGAACTAGGAAAAGTCCCAGAGTAAGCGCCAGTATAATGACGGGGACATTAATCCAGAAAACCATCTGCCAGTCATAATTCTCTACCGCCCATCCTCCCACAAAGAGACCAATAGGTGCGCCAGCACCTGCCATAGCTGCCCAGATACCGACGGCCTTTCCACGCTCCTCAACAGGGAAGACCACAACGACCACGGACAGGGTTGCAGGCATGACTAAAGCTGCACCAAGCCCCATAACTGCCCGCGCAAAAATTACATGTTCAGATGTAGTGGCATACATCGCAGTGGCTCCAGAAGTCACGGCCACAATAATCAAGCCCAATTGGAGCGCAGGTTTACGGCCAAAACGATCACCAAGCGCTCCCATAACAAGAAGAGTTCCCCCAAAGATAAGGGCATAGGCATCCATCATCCACTGAAGGTCGGTATTGTCAGCCTTCAAGTCCTTGGAAAGCTCCGGAAGCGCGACGTTCAAAGTCACGTTGTTGAGTATGACAATGACCAGACTCAGACTCATTACAGCGAGAATTATCCATCTTTTCTCGTACACTTTATCAGATACTGCTGTTTGTTCTTTATCCATGATTAACCTGCAGTTTGGCCACCATCAACCGCAATGATTGATCCTGTAGTCCATTCTGCTTCAGGACCGCACAAATGAAGGGCCATCGCAGCAATTTCCTCCGGCTGCCCCATGCGCCCTATCGGCTGTGCTTTCTCCATCTTTTCCCAGTCCTCCGTGCCGGCCTCGATACGGTCAGTCGCCATCGGGGTTTCGACTACGGCAGGACAAATGCAATTCGCCCGCACGTCCGGCGCCAACTCTAGGGCCATTGCGCGTGTCAGATTCACAACCCCGCCCTTAGCAGCGCAATACGCTGCGGCGTTGGGCATGCTGTACAGACCAAGTGTTGAGGCAATGTTCAGGATGTTGCCGCCTGCAGGAATCAACGGTAGAAGTGTGTGACTCACTAGCCAGGGGCCCTTCAGGTTCGTATCGATGACTGCATCCCATTCCGCCTCGGTCGTCGTCGCGACAGTCCCGTTGAGGAATATACCGGCGTTGTTGACCACTATATCGACCCGCTCGAACTCCTCCTTGAGCCAGGTTGCCAGTGCATCCACGCTGTCGCTGGAGGAGACGTCGGCGACCAGCCACTTCGCTCCAGTCGCTTTCGCAGTTTCGCGCAGCGGCTTGTCTCGTCGGCCGCAGATGGCGACGCGGGCGCCTTCGGTGGAAAAGCGCTCAGCGATAGCGCGGCCAATGCCAGTCCCACCACCCGTCACGAGCGCAACCTTGCCCGCAAGCAACTTCGCCATGGTGTGCCATGCCGTGCGGAGATAAAGCTCACGGGGCGAAGATTAATCTCCCGCGCAGGCTGGCACCGCGTGCGATTTCTGCTGTTCACGACGCTGGTTGGACTGGCGCTGCTGGCGCTTGCACCGCCGGCCGAAGCGCTTGAGCGACTCCATACCTACTATGAACTGCGCGATGACACCGAAGCGCTGGCAGCGCAGTATCCTAATATCGCAATTTACAGTGAACATGGCAGCGGCACTGGACCTCTCGGGCTCGACATTTTCTCGGTCGATGTTGCACTCAATATCACAGAGCTATCAGAGAGCGAGCTGGCGGCGCTACCGGCCATGTACGTCGACGGCGCGCACCACGGCAACGAAGGTATGTCCTCCGAAGCGGCGTTCCTGTTCCTGCAGGATGTCTTGGAGCGAACGACGACTGACCCCACCTATCTGGCGGGAAAGCGACTGGTGGTGACACCCATCATGAATACTGATGGCCACCTGCAGGATTGCCGCAATAACTGGAATGGCGTTGACCTGAACCGCAATTATCCCTGGATGTGGGGAGCCTATGGTACCAGCGATACCCGCGGCTCCTGCCCTGCGTCGGGCACATATCGCGGTCCCAGCGCCGGAAGCGAGGCGGAGACACAGGCAAACATGGCGCTGATGCGCAATCTGAACGTGTACGCCTACTTTTCTGGCCACACTGGCTCGAATGACATAGTGCTACCATGGAAGATTACCGGTGAAGACGCCGTGCCAATCGCAGACTGGGCACTGTACGAACACTTCCTGAACGAGTCGACCAACGTCTCAGGCCTCTCCTATCGGGACCCGTCGGGCGCCGGTGAATCCATCGCATGGGGCTACGGTGCACGCGGCGCCATCAGTGTAATCGTAGAGGTGACAACCATGCAGTGGTCTCCCGTCGAGGATTCCACAATCCGGCAGGAGCTGACGAACGAGCTGCTGATGTATGACCTGGCGTGGGAGAACCTGCACAAATTCGGCGGGCACCTGGTAGTTACAGACACCTCTCCGGGCAAGATTACGGTACGTAACGAAGGCTGGGGCGCTGCCTACAACCTCTCGGCCGGAGGCACAACGCTACCGCATCTCGAGCCTGGTGAAACCGCTACCCTTGTATGGTATGATTCGCAACTGCGCTACGAACGTATCATGCACGTGCCTGAGGAACCTGACATCGCGATAGTGTTCCTCGAGGTCGGCATGCCACTGCCAGACATTCCGGAACAACCACTGCCGTTCCCGTCACCGCTGGTGGTGCTCGCGGCGCTTGGTCTAGCAGCGCGGTACCGAATTATTCGGGCTTGACCAACAGATATCTGTGATAGTGTAAGCTGCCTGACCGGAATCCTTCGTAAACTGGAGTGCCTTTAACTCCTGCAAAGGTCTCAAAACTTTTTCTGATTGATTTAGGAACATTCTTCCTGATTTGCTCTATTTTCGCTTCATTTATCTCATCCAGTGCAGCTAGTACCTCTCTGGTAATTTCCTTTTTTGAAACCAGCTTAAAACCAGAATCGATGAATAAGGCTTGAACTTTCTGCATGGTTTCTTCATCTCTGAAATCGGTCCAGCAGAAATGCCCACCCGCCCGGAGGACACGATTAACCTCCTCTGCAAAGGCTCTCATGTTTCCATAACAATGAGATGATTCGACATTGTAAACCACGTCAAAGGCCGAATCATTCATTGGCAAGGATTCCGCATTTCCCTCTATGAAAAAAAGATTTTCCTGTTCGGAATACCATTTCCTGGATAGTCTAACGGCCTCTTTGGAAAAATCAACTCCAACTAATGACTCGGGTTCACAATACTTCGCTATCCAGGAAGCTCCTCCCCCTCTCCCAGATCCCACCTCAAGGACCTCTTTTCCCTGCAAATCAATATCTCTGATATTCATATGATAGAGCTGGATGAATACTCGATTGGGTTCGTCTTCCCCGGACAGTTTTGGACCATGGCCATCCTTGTACCCATAGTTCATGAAACGAAAATCAGACTTGCGATGTGCTTTAGCCAGTCTTTGATACCACCATTTCCACATCCAATTGCGGATGCGGCCCGGTGATACTCTAAGAATTACCGAGAATAACCTAGCCGGGAGTCCCATCGCCATTACCGTGCCCGACGAGTTGAGTGGAATTTATCAGTTTGGGAAACCGGCACCCTTTTTGACCCACTGCTCTGGCGCCGACGTATGCCTGTCGACATCAGCGACAAAGGAGCGGTGCGTACCATCACGATTAACCGCCCCGAGAAGCTGAATGCACTGTCGCTGGAGATAGCAACCGACATCTGCAATGCGGTCGAAGCTGCGGCTACCGATTCGTCTGTGCGCTGCCTGCTGCTTACGGGCGCCGGTCGCGCCTTCTCAACTGGTGGCGACGTCAATGAAATGGGCGAGCACCTGCCGCGCGCGGGAGACCTGTTCTACCAGCTGACCGACCAGCTACACGACACGGTCAGCGCAATGCTGACGATGTGCAAGCCGGTCGTCACGGCTCTCAACGGCATTGTCGCCGGCGGAGCTATCGGCATGGCACTGGCAGGCGATGTGCGCATCGCTGCCGAGTCAGCACAGCTGCTCTCGGCGCACTTCAAGCGCGGCTTTGTCCCAGCTGGCGGCGCAACCTACCTGCTGCCGCGGCTCATAGGCCTCAGCCGTACACAGGCACTCTTCTTCGGTGAACGCACCCTTACCAGCGCCGAGATGCACGAATGGGGGCTGGTACACCACCTCGTCCCCGACGGAGAGCTGGCGGAGTTCGCGATGGCGGAGGCTCAGCGGCTCGCTGCGGGCCCGACACAGGCTATAGGGGAGACCAAGCGGCTGCTGGCGGCGGCAGACAACCTCACCGCCGAGGAACTGCTCAAGTTGGAAAGTGAGCGCAATCGCGATTCCGGCAACACAGGTGATGCAGTCGAAGGAATCACCGCCTTCCTCGAAGACCGAGAACCTGATTTCGTATAGGAAATAGTGGGTAGTGGCGGGCCCGGGGGGATTTGAACCCCCGTATCTGGGTCCGAAGCCCAGCAGGATTCCGAGCTACCTCACGGGCCCCGGGCGCGGATTATGGGGGGTGTTTTAGACTTGGGGCAGCAAGTCAGCGACCCCAGCGACCCGCGGTAGCTCGATGACAGCCAGCACGCGCTGTCGCTCTGCGCATACCTCACGCAGCCGTCGTGCCATCTCTGCCTCGCGACCACGTTCGACGGCAGCATAGCCACTCAGCGCGCAGAGATGCTGGTCCATTTCGAGCACTAGTTCCTGCGGTGTCTTGGCTTCGAGGCCACGCTTTCGCAGCCGCTTCTCGAGCCGGTCGAAACGGAACCACTGCCATGTTGAGACTGACTCGGTGAACAGCGTGGTGAACTCTTCTTCGGGCAGGTCGAGCGCTTCTGCCGGTACGTCGCCCTCGTCGGCCAGTGCCAGCGCGCGGCGGAAGGCAGGAGGCGGGAGGCGCACGCCGTCCTCGCCCGTTAGCTGGCGCAGTGCCAGACCGTAGAGCTCCTCCCAGCCTGAAATATCGAATGGATCTCCATCCCATGCACGGAGCCCCTCGACCTCGCCGGGGCTGACTCCAAGCGCCAGCGCCTCTGGTTTCACAGTTTGCCACGCTGCTTCCAGTTCCGGCAACTCGCTCACTAAGCCCTTGACGGTTGGGAAAATCGCGAGTGTACAATCGCCTAGCGTCAGCTGCTCCATCACCCGCGCAGGCGCGCAGTGCTAAAAAGTGCGTTTCACCCGAGGCGAGCGCTACAGCTGTGGATAACGCGGCAGTCACGGCAGAGCATAGCTGAACAGCCACGGCAAGCCTCGAGGGCGGGCGCGCTGCAGTCGGTGCAGAGGCCAGCTCGCATGGAGGTCGATGCGCAAACCCTAATTTAGCATGGAGGCTGCCGCTCTCCGTGTTCAAAGCGAAGAAGATTACCGTATTTCTGCCGGGCGACGATAAGACGCAAGTTTTCAAGGATGTAAAATTCCAGTCCAACCCCGAAGTGGGGGTGCTGGCTGTCTTCCCTGGCGAAGGAAAGGAAGCGTTAGTCTTCTCTGGCCTCAGCTTCTGCATCGAGATGGACAAAACTGGTGCGAAAGAATCATTCGATATGGCGGAGAAAGCGCATTCGGTCTCGCGCGAGCAGATGAAACAGATGTTCGAGCGTGAGGCTGGACAGGGCGATCGCTTCAGCTCCAGCTTCGGGTAGCCATGGCACTAAAGCTCGTAGTATTCGACATGGATGGGACACTGATACGTCCCAAGTCGTCATGGCAAATACTCCACGACCATTTCGGCACCGATAACCGCGAAATGCTCGCACGTTACCTGCGGCACGAGGTCAGCGACGCCGAATTCGTCGCCAAGGACCTGGAGCTGTGGACGGTGGCCAACGGCGGACCGATTGACGCCGCGACGGTTAACCGCGCCCTCGATGGAGCCGAACCGTTACCAGGCGCAGCAGAGGCCGTGGAGGGACTGCACGCAGCTGGCATTACGACCGCCATTATCTCCGGCGGCATCGACTATCTCGCGCAGAAGCTAGCAACAGAATGGGGTATGGCTGAAGCGCACGCCAACCCACTATTCGATACCCAGCAAGGGCTACAGGGAGAAATTCTCGTCAGCGGTCACGCCAAAGCACCAGTGATGCGCGAAGTCGTGGCACGCCACGGTGTCTCCCGCGACGAGGTTGCAGCTGTCGGTGACACAGTCGTTGACCTGGATCTGTTCTCACTTGCGGGCACAAGCGTCGCAGTCAACACCAGTAACGAACGAGTCGTTGACGCGGCAACTCACCACTTGCCTGACGAGTCGCTGGACGGTTTGCTCGAACTACTGCTTCCGGACAAATAGCAGTTTTGTATTGCCATTGTTTATAACCCCGCGCGTCCTATGGCACTTCCGAAAAGAGAATTTTTCATGCGCCAAACCATCACAAAATCACTCGTCGTGCTCGCGTTCGCGTTCCTGTTTTCCTTGGCAGGCTCTGAAGCTTCCGGTGAAGTTGATCTAGTAATTACTTCTCTAGACTACACAAACGATTTCGAAAATGGGGACCCTGTAACCATTGTCCAGAGTGGTCGAGATGACGACACCGAATACAAATACAATTTTTACGACGATGATGATGATAACTGTGGTGAGCAGCGGTGTCTTCCCAACGGCTGGTTTGAAAAGAATTATGACGATTCGGGCTGGAGTTCAGGAGCGGCGCCCTTCGGTAACGATGACCAAGCTGGCACTAGTCCGGGGACAATCTGGCAAACCGAAGATGGATTGAATGACCATGTCATAATCCGCCATCAATTTACTTACAGTAATGAGTATGAAGCAATCAGCGCGACACTGAACGTGGCACACAACAACTACTATGTCGCCTACCTGAACGGGAACCTTATTCGAAACTGCTATTCTTACCAATCCAACAGTAATTGCTACGAAGGTGACGCTGCATATTGGGACAACATTTTGACCTATGATGGAAGCAGCCAATCAGGTCCCAATCCAGACTGGTTGGTCAGTGGGACTAACGTACTTACTATACTGGGGTATGATATCACATGGGGCGGCGATAGTGACCAGTGGCTTGATGTCGAGCTCGTAGTCAACGTCCAGTCCTGGAGAGAAAAACCGATTATCCTCGGTGACGAACTATGGTTTAGGGTAATTACTTCTAACTTGGGCAACGAAACTTCTGGGGACTTCAAAGTCACACTAGATATCGATGGAGACGAATTAGGCAATATCACTGCGAACGTGACGGCCGACGCTACGTCCGTGGACATATTCTACTGGACTCCGGAGGCGCTCGGAGACTACACCCTCACCGCTACGGCCGATTCCGATTCTGAGGTCTCGGAGAGTAACGAGGACAACAATACTCTGGAACGAGTCATACACATTGGCTTTTACGCCTACAACCTCACTGTAATGGAGAGTCACGTAACCGGAAATGTGAGTGAGATCATCAGGTTCGAGCTGAATCTCACTAACGAAGGTGATGTGGAGGACAACTTTACCATCCAGATTTCAGGAGCCTACTATAGTTGGGATGTAACTGTCACCCCGAACGTGATTCATCTCCAGCCTGGTGAGAGCGGAAACGTGACCCTTGACGTAGTCCCGGATTCGGAGACCCTGGCCGGCAATTACTCCATGGCTCTGACTGCCAGATCCCAGTATTACAGTGAAATCAAGGAAATTGTGGTACTGAGTGGGCGCGACAACGATACTGAATGGTGGTGGGCCCACTCCAACAGCAGTAGTACACAGCTCTACCAATGTACAGACAACGATGAGCCGGACGACCCAGGTTATCAATGCGACACCAGCTGGACCGAACTTGATTTTGACTATGATGACAACTGGACCCTTGATCCGGCACCCTTCGGAGATAGCGACGTGGGGAACGTGGACAATAACACCGTCTGGGCGGGCAACAGCTACGCCTACTTCCGCCACATATTCACCATCGATAATCTCTCGGCCTACGGGGGAGGCAGCCTGAGCCTGAATACTGCTGCAAACAACTACGGTACCTACTACCTCAACAGCCAGATAGTATTCAATGACATGCGGCAGGGACAGGGCCATACAGCCAATTACTGGAACGACGAAACACTATTCGGGCCTGGGCTCCTACAGGAGGGTGAAAACGTTCTGGCGTCTGTAGTGCGGGAAACAGGGAACACCCAATGGTTCGATGAAGAACTGGAGGCTGTTTTCTCCCGTTCTGCCGCTTGGGATTTCGTTCCGCTGCCGCTGGAGCTGGAAATGGAGGTTCTGCCGAGCTACAAATTCGAACTTCAGGCACCAGGTAGCAACAAGGAACTTGATGCTGGTGAGCTCTACACCTGGGAAATTTGGGTGCACAATCTGGGCAACATCGTCGATACTTACGACCTGCAGGTGAGCCTGAACGACACTACTAACTTCACTCTCCTAAACTGGACCACCTCACTATCGGTCGGTGTTTCCGAGACAGGGAGCATGTCCATAAACATCTCTTTGGCAGCCGATATCATTGAGGGGGCGCGCGGTGGTCTCAACGTCACTGCCGTTTCACGCGAC
Source organism: uncultured euryarchaeote (assembly GCA_937893445.1). Classification (GTDB taxonomy): domain Archaea; phylum Thermoplasmatota; class Poseidoniia; order MGIII; family CG-Epi1; genus UBA8886. Next base: position 6,244 of record CALBFM010000077.1, on the reverse strand, counting down.
GCCACCGATGTCTTGGAGCAATGGGTGAACCTGACAGTGCGGCTCTACGTCCCACCCGACTATCTGCCGCCGCAAGTATTTGTCCTGAACGAGACAGGGCTGATGGTAAACAGTTCCAGCTTCCCGATTGGATGGTATGTAGCTGACTGGTACAAGGAGGAAGAACAGTTCGGCAACGATACCGTCGAAGTCGTAATCGCGTATCGCTGGCACGACGGCGACGGAAACTGGAACAACTGGACCGAGCTGGGAACCTTCGCGGTCGAGCTGGGAGATGTGACGTTCGATTTAGGTGTCGATGGACGCATATTCTGTTTCCACAGTGAAGGTATTGATGAAGAAGGCAATCGGCAGTTATCCGAAGACGAATGCCATCGCATGGTAGTCGTTGACCTAACTGCGCCACCGGTTGAGCTGACTGTCAGATACTCGCCGCCCGGTACATCCGAGCAGGTTGTCGCGACGGAGGGGATGATGCTTAACCAGTCGGCACTTGACCTGCGCTGGTCCTCGAACGCGAATGATGTCGCTGGCTATGACCTGCTGGTGAACAATGGCAACGGCTGGCAAACGCTCCGCAGTATGACGGTCGATACGCGCTACGACTTCTACGCACCGCAGGACGGGGAATACCGCTTCCGAGTGATTGCAACGGACGGGGCGGGCAACAGTGGTCCGGCGGCGGAGCATACCGTCATCATTGACACTGCTCCCCCGACGGGGACGTTGCAGCCACTACCCGCACTGACGGGAGCGACGCAAATTACACTGCTACCAGAAGGACTGACGGAGGACATGGTCAGCTACGAACTAACATATGCGAAAATCAACGAGGGGGATGAACTGAGTACCCACTGGGTGTGGCTGTCGCTCGGTAGCTTTAACCTATCGCAGCCGTACAATCTGACTATCGATGATGGCTACCACTACTTCTTCCGACTGACGCCTGCCGATGCGACGGGTAATTGGGGTGACCGAGAGCAGTTGACTGCCAGCTACATCGGCAACGGCAGCTCCAACCAGTGGTTTCAACTGCCGCTCCCACCAGTCAACGACATGCTGGGGGTAGTGGTCACTGTGCACAGCGGCAGCGGCAACCTGCTTTCGTTCGCGACCGACCCGGAAGCACTCTTCCCTGAATCGTATTACCTTGACGCCGCGTCCGGCACACTCCACTTCGGCGACGGAAGAAAGGGGTATGTTCCCGACGTGGACGAAATCCTGAGCGTGACCTGGGTCGGCTACGATACTGGGACGCTTGTCGACCGCTCTGCGCCAGAACCAGCGCGCGGACTACAGGTGACTAAAATCGCTGGCGGTGGCGTGAACCTACTCTTCCTGCCTTCGCCGTCTGATGATGTGGTGGCGTACGAAATCTATCGCGCTGCCGGCAACGCCAGTGATGAACTACTGGCGACGCTTGCCCCCGATCAGACATACCTGTCTGACACGCCTGCTGAGGGTAGTGTCTACCGCTACCGTGTCGTCGCGGTCGACCGCATGGGCATGACTGCACCTCCGGTGGAAACGACGCTGGATCTATCGGTCATTAAGTCGGAAACAACTGCAACCTCGGATGGCACGGAGAAGCTACCGCTGCTCCCACTAGTCGTGGTTGCACTGATGGTGGCGGGGCTGGGAGGTGGCGCCTGGTGGTGGGGCTATCGCACTGCGCCTGAACAGGTGACTGCCATACCACAGTCTGGCGAAAAATCGCCTTTCGGACGCGCTGGCGGGGACCTGTCATGCCTCGGCTGCGGAACTGTCTTCACGCCAGAAGGCAGTGCCCACGAAAACTGCCCCGGCTGCGGCGCCCACGGACAGTCACCGGACTGAGCGTCAGTCCCATATAGCTGCGCAGCTCCCCTACCACGTGCGCTTCTTGGCCTTGGCGCTGGCACTACTGCTAGCGCTGCAGCTCCCCACTGCTGTCTCGGATGAGCCAGTCTCCGTACCTGATTTACATAGCGACTGGTGGCAAGGATGGCAAGGCGACGTTGATGGTAATGGTCTAGACGACCGACTTGATGCAGCACTGACGCGGGGTACGCCCGAGACAGTAGCTCTGTTCCTGATATACGAAAATCCACCAAGCGACGCGCAGATAGCTGCGGTGGAAGCGCTTGTTTCAATTGACTACCACGCGCACCATATCGAGCTGCTCGCAGTCTCAAACGCTCCACTCAATCTGGTACTAGCACTGAAAGCACTACCTGGTGTAGTGCAAGTACAGCAGCAAAACACAATGGTACCGTTCCTAGACGTATCAGCACGTGCCGTGAAGGCACGTCCCTCTAATGAGTACCGCGAGCAGGATGCCTGGAGTCTGGGGTATGATGGCAGCGGAATCAACATCGCCATCCTCGATACGGGGGTGGACGACGAACATGATGCGCTACAGGGCAAGTTCGTTGCGGGCTACGACGCCACAGCACTACTCGGCGATCCAAACAACGGCAACGGACAAACCAATCCCGACGACACGCAGGGGCATGGCACCCACGTCGCCGCAACCGCTATGGGAGACCCCGCTGACGATGTGCTGGTGGGTGTTGCGCCGGGAGCGGGACTCATCGACGTGAAAGTGATGACTGATGCGGGTGTGAGCAACGCTGGCTATACCATTGAAGGCATTGAGTGGTGTATTGACCATCGCGACGAGTTCGACATACGCATCTTATCCATGTCGTTCGGTTCTGCCTCGGGCAACGACGACGGCAAGTCGGCCGAGGCTGAGACAGTAAATCGCGCTGTCGAGGCGGGGCTAGTAGCGATAGTGGCGGCAGGTAACGATGGCGAGAATCGTATTCCATCTCCTGCGTCGGCAGACTTGGCGCTGACGGTCGGTGCATCAGATGACGGTAACAGCGTTGCGCGTGGTGATGACGAAATCGCCGACTACAGCAACTACGGACCACGGCTCGATGATGGTGATGACAACCGACTCGAAGAGCTGAAACCAGAACTGGTAGCGCCTGGCACTGGAATCGAGGCTGCCAGCGCCAACGCTTTCGGCCCCGGAACCTCCGGCTCGGAGGAAAAAGATGGTACCTCGATGGCAACACCGCACGTCGCGGGTGTTGCGGCACTGCTGCTCAACGCCGCTCCTAGCGCCAGTCCAGTCGATGTAGAACAGGCCATTCTCTATGCTGCAGAGCGCCGTGGAACGCCTCATGACCGGAACCTGAGCAGCGACTACGACACGCACTGGGGGTGGGGGCTGGTTGACGCCTTCCGTGGTGTGCAAGCGGTACTGGGTGACATCGTTGAAGTGGTAGTCGATACGCCCGTCGACAGTGCCGAAGTGGCTGGACGTGTAACCTTCAGCGGTAGTGCCTCCGGCAGCGGGCTACAACATATTGAGCTGGAAATCGCGGGCGATGTGCGCGTCGCTGACGGTCTCGCAGAGTGGTCGTTCGAGTGGGATACCTCGACGCTGTCGAACGGAAACTATCGCGTCACCGCAACCGCCTACGCCGAAAATAACCTGACAGCCAGTGCTGAAATCTCCATCCACGTCAACAATAGTGCTCTCGCCCCAGCAAAAGCAAATAGTTTTGCAGAGCTGCGTGAACGACTAGAAGAACTGCCACAGCAACTGCGCGAGGCGGGGCCGACTCTAGGGCTCGGCTTAGCGGGGGTGCTGCTGCTCTTGGTTGTGCGCAGTGGCTGGCGACACTGGCGCATACCACGCAAATAGAGGATATGCTACCTTCTGGTCGAGAGCCATGCCGGACAGGGACGTCTGCCAAACGACTTAACCGGCTCCCTGTTCCATATCGCATGGGGAATGAAGTTATCGTTTCCAAGGGAGGCAACATTGGTCGTGTCACAGTCAACCGACCCAAGCAGCTCAACGCAATGAACTCAGCGACGCGGAATGCAATTGTAAAGGCGTTTGAGCAGTTCGGTAGTGACTCTGAGGTACGCGTCATCATCCTCGCTGGTGCGGGCGAGAAATCGTTTATTGCTGGTGCCGACCTGGCTGAGTTTGCTGCCAGCGGTGAGCTAAATCCAGCGAAAATGCGCAACGAATGGCATATGACGGAGGTCGCTGCCACCTGCCCGACACCGATTATCGCTATGATTGATGGCTTCTGCCTCGGTGGCGGGATGGAACTGGCGATGGCGTGCGACCTGCGAGTAGCGAGCGAGCGATCGCGCTTTGGACAGCCGGAAATTAATCTCGGTATCCTCCCTGGTGCCGGTGGTACACAGCGGCTGCCGCGACTTGTCGGAGAGGGGAGGGCGCTGGAACTGATGCTCACAGGGAGGATGATTGATGCCACAGAGGCTGAGCGTTACGGCATCGTCAACTTCGTATGGCCTGCCGACGAGTTGGAAGTACGCACGGCTGAGCTGGCTGAGCAAATCGCGTCGAAAGCAGCGTTCGCCGCCGAGAGAATCAAGCATGCAACACGCAGCGGGATGCCATTGGAAGAAGGACTGCGGAAGGAGCAGGAACTGTTCGTTGAATGCTTCAACTCCTCCGACGGGAAAGAAGGCGTTGCGGCCTTTCTAGAGAAGCGCAAACCGCGCTTTAATCGCTCCTGAACGTGGCCAGATCACACGGACGCGAATCGCAGAAACAAAGAGCCGCACGGGCGCAGGAAGTGCTCCAGGGACTGCGGAGCGAATACCCACAGGCGGAGTGTGCGCTGATCCACCATGACCCGTTGCAGCTACTAATCGCCACCATCCTGAGCGCGCAGTGTACAGACAAGCGGGTAAACATGGTCACGCCGGAGTTGTTCCGCAAGTATCCTGATGTAGCAGCATTCGCCTCAACCAGCGTCGAAGAACTCGGGAAGGATATTCACTCAACTGGTTTTTTTAACGCGAAGGCGCGGCACATCATCGGTGCCTGCAACGCTATCATTGAGCACCATGGTGGAAACGTGCCGTGCACTCTAGATGAACTGGTCACGTTGCCGGGCGTCGGCCGCAAGACTGCCTCAGTGGTGCTGGGCGTTGCATGGTCTATTGCCGAGGGTGTCGTCGTAGACACGCATGTCCACCGACTGACCCGTCGGCTCGGCTTATCACACAGCAACTCCCCAGAAGCAGTCGAACGAGACCTGATGACGCTGCTGCCGCAAGGTGACTGGATTGAGTGGTCAGACCGACTAATCTGGCACGGCAGACAGGTCTGCAACGCGCGCAAGCCACGCTGTTCACGCTGTTTCGCTGAAGCCAACTGCTCGCAGGTCGGGGTGACGCACCGGGAACAGGTATAACTGCTCCACCCCGCTGCCGACGGGATGGCTGACTGGGACGGACGATTTCTTGGTCTGGCGGCCCACATTGCCGCCTGGAGCAAGGACCCTTCGACGCAAGTGGGTTGCGTTATCGTTGGCCCAGACCGCGAGGTGCGCAGCACCGGATTCAACGGGCTACCACGTGGCATCGCTGACACGGAGGCGCGACTCACCAATCGCGAACGGAAATATCCACTCATCTGCCACGCCGAAGAGAACGCCATCATGCACGCGGCACGCATCGGCATATCGCTCAAGGGGTGCACGGTCTATGTGACGTGGCCACCCTGCACCCGCTGTTCAAGATCTCTGATACAGGCAGGTATCAGTGCGGTAGTCTTCCCGGCCAGTGCTGATGTGCCAGAGCGCTGGGCAGACGATTTTACGCTTGCCAGCGAAATGCTGTCAGAAGCAAGCGTGGCGTTACGCGGTGCTTAATCTTTTCCGAGCAGTTCCTCGATGCGCTTCAGGTGCTCGACGCCAGTATCGTCTTGGATATTCTGCGCGATGATGTCACGCACGCGCCCCGGGTCGGGAACACCGTAGAGCGTGTCACACGGATTGTCGCTCGTGCGGCGTACTGAACGGCGACTGCCGCCCGCTATACCTGCGGCGAAGCCCTTCGCCTCGCCACCCACTGCGGCAATCATCATCGCCTCGTCGGTTCCGGTTCCCAGGCCGGAGCCGGTTACCGGCACGACAGTGCCGAAGCCGAAAATGCGATTGTGGAGCAATCATGGTCTTCCTTGATCTTGCGACCCGCTGCGATTTACGGTCCAAATCGTGGTATCCACTGTGTCATAAGAGAAAAGTCTTTTCGACTTGCAGGAAAGGGTACCAACTTCATTTCGAACGCTTCAAATACAGCCTAAGCGGAGAAAAATCTCATGATATTAAGCTCCGACTTCGATTGGGAAAGATGTTAAAAAGAGGGGAGCGCTGGGAGCAAGCAACAGGTGTTTTTGAAACCGCGCGAGATATTAGAT
>CALBFM010000076.1:0-1115 GCA_937893445.1 uncultured euryarchaeote | reverse complement strand
CTAAAAAGTGGTGGGCGATGGGGGACTTGAACCTCCGACCTCTTGCGTGTGAAAAGTGAGGTCGGTTGTCTCCACGTGTACACCACTGTTTACCGCTGAAGTCATTTATACCTGAAGTGTCCACTGGTGTAAATAACTGTTGATTGGCGTAAGGCTAATAATGGAGCTAATTGCCCTCAGCTCTCTTGCATTACGTTAGGCCATATCGCTGTAGTCTGCTATAGTTATATTGCCCTGTTAGATTCTGGTAAAGCGTCGCGCATTGATGTTTCAGGTTATTAAACTATCGATACTGGTCTGCTGTAGAAGGAGATACACACGATGAGTGAAGTAACTGCAGATGCTCTAGCTTACGCTAATACACAAAGCAAACGCCTTCGAGATCTGATTCTCCGCCCTGAAACTCTAGTAATGCCCGGTGCCTACGATGGGTTGACCGCGCGGCTATTCGAAGCAATGGGGTTCGAAGCCATACAGTGTGCCAGTGGTGGTATCGCTGCCGGATTAGGTTACGCAGACGGAGAGGTAGTAACTGTAGCCGAGACACTACACGTAAGTGCGGTGATTGCAGGAGCAGTCACGGTTCCGGTGAATGGGGATGGAGAGCGGGGCTATGGCAATAAATTTGAGGTTGGAGAGACGGTGAGAGGATACATAATGGCAGGATGTGCCGGCATGAATCTAGAGGATAGTAAACCGCATGCTCCCGGGGAACCGACTACACTTGTTCCCGTAGACAGGTATCTAGAGAAACTGGAAGCGATAATGTCCGTGAAGCGTGAACTCGGCAGTGAATTTTTCATTAACGCGCGTCCAGATTCATTTCTGACTTTTCGTAATGATCCTGACGCGGCATTAGAAGAAGGAGTTAGCCGCGGAAAGATGTACGCTGCCGCAGGCGCTGACTGTATTTTCTTCCTTGGAGTAACCTCTCCTGAGATTATAAAGATACTTGTAAGAGAAATACCTGCACCTGTGAGTATACTGGCTGGCCCTCAGGCCCCACCGCTCTCAGTTCTCCAGGATCTTGGGGTAGCTCGTGTAAGCTACGGGACTGCTTTTGCCAGAGCAGCAGGCGGTGCTATAAAGCGACTAGCAGAAGAGATACGTGAATC
>CALBFM010000075.1:0-1181 GCA_937893445.1 uncultured euryarchaeote | reverse complement strand
GAAATTTCTTGGGGGTGTAATCCTTATCGCGATTGCCATCCTGTTCGGTAAGATGGTATTCTGATATCATTCAACGACATTGGGGGCCAGTTCCCGGACTTCTGCGGAAGTCAGAACTCCTGGCTTGCAGGCCAGATCGTCCGCCATGTGACTGGCGTCTGACGTCCCTGTCAATGGCAGGATGCCCAGATCCATTGCCAGACAGAAGATAACCTGGGCCGGGGAAAGGTTGTGGCTATTCCCGATTTCGACGACGCGGTGGCTGCGCCATATTTCCTGATTGGCGGTCAGCAGGCTGAAGCCCTGATAGATTATGCCGTTAGTTGTGCACGCTTTCCGTACTAGCCAGTCCCAACCACTCACGGCGAAGCAACGATTCTGGACGAATCGTGGCTTCACACTGGCGCGGCCGAGCAATAGTTCCAACTGTTCGTGGCTGAAGTTACTCACCCCCAGCGCCTGCACGCTGCCCTCGGCGTGCAGCTCCTCCATAGCGAACCACGCCTCCCAGTCCTGTTCCGCCAGCCCTGGTTGTTGACTGGGGCCGTGCAGCAGGTACGAGTCAAGGTAGTTGGTGCGCAGATGCTCGAGCGAGCTAGCACAGGACTGCCGTACCTGCTCACTGACTGGTGCATTCGGATTGTAGGGTAGGCGCTGGTCCTGCCCTGACCGGTGGGTGAACTTGGTCTGTAGGAATAGTTCCTCACGGGCGACCGAGTCGGCCGCAATCGCCTCACCTATCGCAGCCTCGAAGTAGTGCCTGCGCTGATTGGCGGTATCAATACCACGGAATCCCTGCTTGAGCGCCAGTTCAACCAACCCAGCAGTGTGCTGCTCTTTCCAGGCGGTACCGTAGATGAAGGTAGGTGGCATTGGAACCTAGCGGCCCATCAGGGCAACCAGCAGCACCAGCAGCATCCCGAGCATGACGAAGCTGGTAGGTGATTCGCCACCGTGCTCGTGGCTGTGCACTTCGGGCAAGACATCAACAGTCGCGACGTAGAGGAAGGTACCAGCTGAGAAGAGCAGTGCCAGTCCGATATTTACATCGCTAGCCAGTGCACTGTCGCGCAAAATATAGAACGCAAGGATGGCTGCAATCGGTGACGTGAGTGCGAAGAGCAGTAGATAGAGTTGCGACCGTGCCTTTTCGGTCTCGATGTGTGCCAGAAACGAGGAGA
>CALBFM010000074.1:0-18221 GCA_937893445.1 uncultured euryarchaeote | reverse complement strand
CGCCTTTTTCAAATGCATTCAGTGCAATATCCAGATCTTCTTTCTCTAGTCCAGCGCTCATCATAACTCTAATTCTGGCCTTATCTCGAGCAACCATTGGGAATACTATAGGCAATGCAAAGATGTCGCGCTTCAGAAGCTCGGCGCTCAACGCTTGCGCCCGTTTGGCGGAACCGCACATGGCAGGGATGATGGGGGTAGTGGAATTCCCGGTATCGTAGCCCAGCTGCTGCAGCCCACTACGGAAATATTCGGTGTTTTCCCACAGGCGTTTAACGTGCTGTGGTTCTTCGTCGATTACGTCTAGTGCAGCGGTGCAGGCAGCCACTGTCGCGGGCGGTGCCGATCCCGACAGCAGGAAGGTGCGCGACTTGTTGAAGGCGTATTTTGCGAGATGCTCACTGCCGGCGGCGAGTCCACCAACAACGCCAAACGCCTTGGAGAAGGTCCCCATCTCAATATCCACACTATCCTCCACATTATAGTGGACCCCAATTCCGCGACCGTTGCCCAGCACCCCCTCACCATGGGCGTCATCAGTGTAGGTCATGGCACCATACTCTCCGGCAAGCGCGCAGATCTTGTCTAGCGGAGCTGTGTCGCCATCCATCGAGAAAACTCCGTCGGTGATAATGAGCCGTCGGCCCGCGCTGGGAGCCTTGCGTAGCAGGTCTTCCAGCCCTCCCATGTCGTTGTGGGGGTAGATGTTGCGCTCCGCCTTTGTAAGTCGTACACCATCGATAATCGAGCCGTGGTTCAGTTCGTCAGTGAAAAGGTGGTCCCCTTTGCCCACCAGCTGCGGAATCAGCCCAGCGTTGGCGGCAAAACCGGTTTGGTAGTAGATGGCTGCGTCACGGCGTTTGAACTCGGCAATGCGCTGTTCTAGCTTGACATGCAAATCCATGTTTCCAGCAATCGGGCGTACTGAACCGGAACCTGCACCATGGCTGCGTACGGCAGCGATGGCGGCTTCTTTGAGCCGCGGGTGGTTGCTCAGGTTCAGGTAGTTGTTCGAGCAGAGCATCAGCATCTCGCGTCCGTTAACCTTGCAGCGGGGTGCTGAAGGACCTTCTAGTACTGGTGGCCGCCAGTCCAGATTCGCCTCAACGAGTGCCTTGTACTCATCGCGCATCCAGGCGGTGGGCTTGCTCATTCCCTACCTAGACCGTGACGCAGGTTTTCAAGCATGTCGTCGACCATCTCATCCAGCCCGAAGCGAGGCGACCAACCCCACTCATCGCGCGCCGCGGAGTCGTCGACTGCGTCGGGCCATGAGTCGGCAATCGCCTGCCGCGCATCTGGTGCGTAGCGGCATTCGAAGCCAGTGACGCGCGCGGCGATGGCGTCCGCCAGTTCCTGTGCCGAGAAGGACATTGCACCGAGGTTGAAGTCAGCGTGGTGCTTCAAAGCCTTGAGCGGCGCGTTCATCAGGTCCAGCGTGCCTGCAAGGGCGTCCTGCATGTACATCATTGGCAGCCGTGTTTCAGGACCAACGAAGCACTCGTAGCTGCCGTCCTGCAGCGCGCCGTGGAAGATAGCGATGGCGTAGTCAGTAGTTCCGCCCCCTGGTGGTGCCTTCCATGAAATCAGTCCGGGATAGCGCACTCCGCGCGCATCAACACCGTAGCGCCGGAAGTAATAGTCGCAGAGAATTTCACCGGCGACCTTAGTGACACCGTACATAGTGGTCGGGTGGAGGGGTGCATCCTGCGGCGCCACCGCCGGGGTATCGGGACCGAAGACCGCAATCGAACTGGGACAGAAGAGCCGTTGCTCTCGCTCCCGCGCCACCTCGAGCACGTTGCGCAGGCCGTTGAGGTTGACGTCGTAGCACAGGGCGGGATTCTGCTCTCCGCCAACGGAGAGGATTGCAGCGAGGTGGTAGACCGTGTCGATGTTGTGCTCGGCAACGACTTGTGCATAGCCATCGGCGTTGGTCACGTCACCCACTGCTGATGGTCCGCCAGCTGCGACTTCAGGCGCCAGTGGACTAGAGCGATACATTGCCACCACATCCTCGGCGGGGAAGCGCTCGCGCAAGGCGAGCACCAGTTCAGTTCCGATTTGCCCCGCAGCGCCAGTCACTAGTATCCGCTTCTGTTCGCGGGTGGACATGCGCTCGCTATTATGGCGCACTATTTTAGACTGGACGGCGCAACCCCCTTTTAGCGGCCGCGTCTCGCCTCGCATGGCGCTGCGCACGCCGCTGATTATTGTCAACCTGAAGACCTACCCGCAAGGATACGGTGACGCGGGCATCGCGCTCTGCCGTGATATGGCAGCCGTTGCGGAGGACTCGGGCGCCTGCCTTGCAGCCGCTACCAGCGCGTTGGACCTGCGACGCTATGCGCACAAGAGTGGCATTCCAGTACTGGCGCAGCACATCGACGCCGTACCGGCCGGCGCACATACTGGTGCGGTGTTGCCGGAGGCGGCTGTCGCTGCAGGTGCGGTCGGCACACTGATTAACCATGCCGAGCGGCAACTGGAGTGGCCTGCCATCGAGGCGACGTTGGGTCATGCCCGTAAGGCAGGGCTGGCGACCGTGCTCTGCACCGCGGATGTCGAGGCGACTGCGCGTGGCGCAGCGCTGCGGCCAGATTATGTCGCTGTCGAGCCTCCTGAGCTTATTGGCGGTAATATCTCAGTCTCGACCGCTCGCCCGGAGGTCATCAGCGATTCGGTCGCAGCTGTTGCCGGTAGCAACGTTCCGTTACTTTGCGGCGCCGGCGTAAAGACTCAGGTGGATGTAACGAAGGCAATGGAGTTGGGCGCTGCGGGCATCTTGCTGGCATCGGGCGTTGTGAAGGCTCCGAAGCCCCGGATAGTCCTAGAAGAGCTGGTCCAGGGGTTGTGATAAACTATTAATATGGAGCTGGTTGACAACCGCCGGTTGCCTACCGGACCTCATTATAGCTCCCGAGGGTGACCCAGCAAAAATGGTGAAAAAGATGTCAGTCGGAATTGAGCCCTTGGGCAAGATGGTCCTGCTCGAGCTGGAGGAAGCCGCGGAGAAGACAGATAGCGGTTTTCTGCTGCCCGAAGCAGCGCGCGAAAAGATGAACGTCGGCCTCGTGGCAGGCGTCGGCCCTGACGCAGAACACGTCAAGGCAGGCGACCGCGTGGTCTACAAGAAATATGCCGGGACGGAGATTACCTGGCAGGACAAGGATTACCTGCTCCTCAAGTCGAAAGACTTGCAGGCGACGGTGCTTTAGGAGGGAAAAATGGCAAAACAGATGGTATATGGAGAAGATGCACGACGCAAGCTACTGAGCGGTATCAACACCGCTACAGACGCAATCAAGGTTACGCTGGGACCGAAGGCGCGCACAGTAGTGCTCGACAAGTCATTCGGCAGCCCTACCATCATCAATGATGGTGTGACGATTGCCAAGGATATTGAGCTACCCGACCCGTACGAAAACATGGGTGCGCAGCTGGTTAAGGAGGTCGCGAGCAAGACACAGGACAACGCCGGCGACGGTACCTGCACTGCGGCAATCCTGACTCAGGCGCTCGCAACTTACGGGCTGCGTGGCGTCTCGGCCGGTATGTCTCCGGTCAATTTGAAGGACGGCTTCGATCAGGCCATATCTGTGGTAGTTGATGAGCTGAAGAAGTCAGCTTCCCCGGTCGAATCGGACGAGGTCATCGAGCAGGTCGCTGCGATTTCCGCCAACAACGACCAGGAAATCGGCAAGCTGATTGCCGACGCAGTCGGCAAGGTGGGACAGGAGGGCATTATTACTGTCGAGGAAGCGAAGGGGATGGAGACCACGCTCAAGCTGGTTGAGGGAATGGAGTTCGACAAGGGCTATGTCTCTCCATACTTCGTTACTGACCGCGAGAAGCGCGAGGCTACTGTGGAGAACCCGCTGATACTGATGACCGACCATACAATTTCGTCAGCGCAGGATCTATTGCCAGCGCTGGAACTGGGAGTCAAGCAGCTGAAGGCGCCCATCCTGCTCATCTGCAAGGACCTGGAAGGCGAGGCACTGGCAACGTTGGTGCTGAACGTCGCTTCCAGGGTGCTCAAGGCGTGCGCCGTCAAGGCGCCGGGCTTTGGCGACGACCAGAAAGAGCAGCTGGAGGACCTGGCAGTCCTGACTGGCGGCCGCGTTATTGGCAAGGATCAGGGTATGGAGCTGAAGGAGATTACCGCCGACATGTTTGGCAAGGCGGACAAAGTAGTCATCGGCAAGAACAAGACAACGGTTATCGGCGGCGGCGGCAGCAAGCCCGACGTCGAGGAACGTGCGCGCATCCTGCGCTCGCAGGCCAAGCTCGCTAAATCCAAGTGGGATCGCGAGAAGCTCGAGAAGCGCGTCGGTCGCCTGCTAGGTGGCGTCGCGGTGCTCGAGATTGGCGCAGCAACCGAAACCGAGATGAAGGAGAAGAAGGCGCGTGTCGACGACGCACTTAATGCCACTCGCGCTGCGATGGCCGAGGGCGTCGTGGCGGGTGGCGGCGTGGCACTGTTGCGCACTCGCAAGGCGCTCGACAAGCTCTCCAGCAAACTCGACGACGAAGAGGCGACCGGCGTCCGCATTGTACGTGATGCACTCGCCATGCCGGCGAGCCAGATTGCCGAAAACGCTGGCGAAGACGGAGGCGTAGTGGTCTCGAAAATCAGTGAATCCAAGAACGCCAGCTTCGGTTTCAACGCCCGCACCAACACCTACGAGGACCTGATGAAGGCTGGAATCATCGACCCCGTCAAGGTCGTGCGCAATGCACTTCAGGCCGCCGGCTCGATTGCGAGCCTCGTGCTGACCACCGAGACACTCATCTCGGACATCCCCGAGAAGGAGTCCTCAATGCCGGACATGGGTGGCATGGGCGACATGGGTGGCATGGGCGGTATGGGTGGCATGGGCGGGATGATGTAGTCCCGTTTGTCCGAAAAACCTGAAACAAAACTGGCGGGGGATCAGCTCGCCGTACTATGAGAGCCTAATCTCCGACAGGTAGGCAGGCGGCTCGATATCGCTTGCCAGCTCCGCTGCCGCGCTCGGAGTGCCGTATGGGCTGGCTGCGGCTGGTCTGCTCGAGCTCACTCACGCTGTGCTTCCAGCTCCGCCAGCACTTTCGCCGCGTGCCCCTTGGCACGCACGTTGGGCCACGCCCGAGCGACTGTACTGTCAGGGGCAATGAGGAAGGTCGAGCGCGCAACACCCATGTACTCGCGCCCGTAGTTTTTTTTCATCCGCCATGCGCCATAAGGCTCCATGATAGCGTGCTCTGGATCAGTGAGCAGCCGCACTGCCAAACTATACTTGGCGATGAAGTTGCAGTGTTTTTGCGGTGAATCAGGCGAGACACCGACAATCTCGCATTCCAGCGACGCAAATTCAGCGGTGAGTGCTGTGAATTCCTGAGCTTCGATCGTGCAACCGGGGGTGTCATCGCGCGGATAGAAGTAGAGCACTAGCCAGCGGTCTGCGAAGTCAGCTAGTGCTACGGTTTTACCGTTCTGGTCTGGCGCTGAGAAGTCCGGTGCGCGAGCGTCTGCCTGTGGGATTTCCGTCATTTTTTTCACATCTATAAGTATTAAAGTGGAACGTTACCGTGCTTTCGCTTCGGCCGTGGCTCGCGCTTACTGCTAAAGCGTTCCAGCCCACGTAACAGTTCGGCGCGTGTATCATGCGGAAAAATGACCCGGTCGATGTAACCCATTTCAGCCGCAACCCAGGGAGACGCGAATTTCTGGCGATACTCCTCGCTTAGCTCGCGCCGTGTTTTCTCAGGATCAGAAGCAGCTGCCAACTCCTTGCGGAAGATGATGTTCACTGCCCCCTCAGAACCCATGACTGCGATTTCGGCGGTTGGCCACGCCAAGTTTAGGTCGGCGCGGATGTGTTTGGACGCCATCACGTCATACGCACCACCGTATGCCTTGCGCGTTATCACCGTTAACTTTGGGACGGTTGCCTCAGCGAAGGCGTAGAGCAGTTTGGCGCCATGGCGAATGATACCACCGTGCTCCTGCTCACGCCCTGGCAGGAAGCCGGGAACATCTACGAAAGTAACTAGTGGCAGGTTGAAGGCGTCGCAGAAGCGAACAAAGCGCGCCCCCTTAGTTGATGCGTTAATGTCAAGGCAACCTGCTAGATGCTGTGGCTGGTTCGCCACCACGCCAACGGGAAAACCACCCAGTCGCGCGAAGCCAATGACCAGGTTTTGAGCCCAGCCCGGTTGTAGCTCGAGTAAATCTCCATCATCCGCCACAGTGGTGATGACGTCGCGGATGTCGTATGGAGTATTGGGATTGTCTGGCATCAAGTCATCTAATTGCGGTCGCTCCTCGTCGCCAGACGGGGGCACGAGTCGCGGTGGCTGTTCGAGGTTGTTCTGCGGCAGGAACGCGAGCAGTCGTCGCAGTTCTACGAACGCTTCTTGCTCATTGGCTGTGGTCAGGTGGGCCACGCCAGAGAGCGAGCTGTGGGTCTGCGCGCCACCTAGCTCCTCAAAACCGATTTCCTCGTGTGTTACCGTTTTGATGACGTCAGGGCCGGTGATGAACATGTGCGATGTCCCTTCAGTCATGATGATGAAATCTGTCATCGCTGGGCTATAGACTGCGCCGCCGGCACATGGTCCTAGGATGAGTGAGATTTGCGGGATGACGCCCGACGACTGGACGTTGCGCCAGAAAATCTCGGCGTAGCCGCCCAGCGAGATGACGCCCTCCTGGATACGCGCACCACCCGAGTCATTGAGCCCGATAACTGGCGCCCCCATCCGCGCGGCAAGATCCATTACCTTGCAAATCTTCTCGGCGTGTACCTCACCTAGTGCCCCTCCGAAGACTGTGAAGTCCTGCGCGAAGAGATAGATAGGCCGTCCCTCGATGGTACCGTGTCCGGTCACCACTCCGTCGCCGGGCCACCGCCGTTTTTCCATTCCGAAGTTAGCGCTACGGTGCTTCGCCAGCGCGTCTAGTTCGACGAAACTCCCGTCGTCGAGTAGCGCCTCCATTCGCTCGCGCGCGGTTAACTTACCGGCCGCGTGCTGTTTTTCGACACGTTTCGCATCGGAGCGCTGCGCCTGCGCCAGTCGCTGTTCCAGCTCCTTGATACGCTCACGCGTTGTCATTAGCCGGCAGCGGCTGGCGGCTATAACGATGGCTGCGTCCGTTAACCCTAAACCCCTTCCCTCGTTCGTGGCAGCGTGAGCGACCTTCAGTCCGTACGCGGGACCCGTGATTTCTACCCAGACGAGATGCGACTGCGTGGCTGGCTTTTTTCGCATTTCCGCGCCGCGGCGCAGCTGCACGGCTTCGAGGAATATGATGCGCCGATGCTGGAGCACGAAACCCTGTATACACGCAAGGCGGGCGAGGAAATTACCAACCAACTCTACACCTTTGAGGACAAGAGCGGTCGTCGCGTTGCGCTGCGCCCTGAGATGACACCTTCGCTGGCACGGATGGTGCTGTCGCGCGCTGGGGCGCTGCCGCTGCCTATCAAGTGGTTTTCGATTCCGCAGTGCTGGCGCTACGAACGGATGCAGCGTGGGCGTGGACGCGAGCACTACCAGTGGAACGTTGATATCTGGGGCAGCGAGGGTGTTGAGGCCGACGTCGAGCTGCTAGCAGTACTCTGCACATTCTTCGGTCGTGTCGGACTGACGCCTGCTGAGGTGGGATTGCGTTTCAGCAGCCGCAAGGTGCTACAGGAAGTGCTCGATTCAGTCGGTATCACGGGCGAGCAGTTCGCCGCAGTCTGTATCGTAATTGACAAGCTCGGTAAGCTTCCGCTCGCAGAGGCTACAGCGCAATTTGAGGAGCTAGGGCTAGGCACCGAAGCGGTTGTAACGATCCAGCATGCGCTCGGGTTGCACGATTTAGACGCCCTTGCAGAGGCCTTGGGTGATGACAGTATCGCCGTTGCGGAGTTGCGTGCGCTCCGGACGCTAGCCGAAGGTTACGGCATCTCCGAATGGCTCGAGTTCGATGGCTCGATTGTGCGCGGGCTGGCATATTACACTGGCCCGGTCTTTGAAGCCCATGCTCGCAGCGGCCAGCTGCGTGCTATCTGTGGCGGTGGCCGCTACGATAGGCTTCTCTCGTCTTTTGGTGGGAAGGACCTACCGGCGACTGGTTTTGGCTTCGGTGACATGGTCATCTTAGAACTGCTCAAGGATTGCGGCCAGATTCCGGAGCTGAATGGCAGCGTGCAGGACGTGGTCTTCGCACTGAAACCCGAGTTGCGACCGGCGGCGATGGAGGTCGCTAGCCGGCAGCGTGCACAAGGCCAGAGCGTCGATTTAGTGCTCGAGGAGAAACGGCTCAAGTGGGTGCTGAAGCACGCCAACCGCTGCGGCGCGGAGCGGCTGTTGCTGCTTGCGCCTGAAGAGTGGGAGCGCGGGTTCGTGAAGGTACGTGACTTGGCGACTGGTGTGGAGAGCGAAATCGCGCCGGACGCTCTCTGAAGTCCTGCTTTGTCTCCTAGCAGGCCAAATATAGCAAAATAAAATTTTTAGACGATTATTATTTAAATAAAGCTCTACCCAATAGCAGCATATTCTTAATACCCTCAGGCACTCCCCTGGTGTGGACTACGAACGGCTGACCGAAGCATACAGCGCGATGGAACAGACGCGCAGCCGACTCGAAATTGCAACGCTATTGGCAGGGTTGTTCCGTGACACACCACCGGAAGAGTTGGTAGCGGTAGCGTATCTCTGTCTGGGCAAACTCGGCCCGGCTTATGACTCGCGCGAGGTCGGGCTCTCTGACAAGAGTGTTCTCCGCACGCTGGCGCTTGCCAGCGGTGCTCCGCTGGATAATCTACAGGCAAACTATGCCAAAGCAGGCGATATTGGTCTTGTCGCCGAAGAAGCACTGGCGGCCAAGTCGCAGCAGCCGTTGTTCGGCTCGCCATTGACCGTCAGCCGCGTGTGGGAACGACTGCACGCACTCTCCCTTGAAACTGGGAGTGGCTCGCAGGAACGCAAGTTCCGCGCGCTAGCCGAGTTACTGCATGACGGTACTCCGCAGGACGCGCGCTACCTTTGCCGCACTGCGGTCGGCAAGTTGCGGCTGGGTTTCAGCCAGATGCTGCTGGTCGACGGATTGGCAGAGGCTTTCGGCAGTCGAGAAGAGCGCAACCTGGTCGAAGCTGCCTACAATCGCCACCCTGATATCGGGTGGCTGGCGCAGCGCACCGCCGCTGATTTCAGCTCGCTAGCTGATGTGCGAGCCACACTGGGAATCCCGCTACGGCCAATGCTCGGCGAGCGACTCTCATCAGCGGAGGCGGTGCTCGAGAAGCACGACGGCGAATCCGGCTTCGAGTGGAAATACGATGGACTGCGCGTGCAAGCGCACCTACTGAAGGGCGGCACGCGGCTCTTCTCGCGCAGCCTGGAAGATTTAACGTCGCAATTCCCTGATGTGGTGGATGCGCTGGAGCAGGTGCTACCGACTGGCGTGATTGTCGAAGGCGAAGCGCTTGCAATTGACGAGGCAGGCAACCTGCTGCCGTTCCAAGTTATCGCAAAACGACGCGGACGTAAGCATGGCCTAGCTGAAAAACTGGAGGAAATCCCGGTCGGTGTGCGGTTGTTTGACCTGCTTTATGCCAATGGACAGGAAACGCTTGCCACTCCTTTCACTGAGCGGCGCGAACGACTCGAGACATTGTTCACGCCGTCCGACCGTGTCGCCTGCACAACATTGCTGCGAACTACCAATGCAGCAGAGGCGGAGCAGTTCATGCTTGATGCACTGGAAGGTGGCTGCGAGGGGCTGATGTCCAAGGCACTCAACGGTAGTTACCGTGCCGGTGCGCGCGGCTGGCAGTGGATAAAGTACAAGCCAGATTACCGCAGTGATCTGGCTGACACAATCGATGCGGTTGTCGTTGGTGGATTCCACGGCCGCGGTCGACGCGGCGGTTTTTGGGGTGCGCTGCTGATGGCGACGCGCACGCCCACCGGCTTCGAGACGGTCTGCAAGCTTGGCTCTGGCTTCAGCGACGAGGACTTGGCTATGCTGAAGCAGCGTCTGGACCCCACGCAGCGCACTGAGCCGCCCGCCGGACTGGAGTGGAAACTCGAGCCTGACGCGTGGTTCGAGCCTGAACTAGTTCTCGAGCTGCTCGGCGCCGAAATTTCGCAGTCACCCATCCACACCTGCGGTGGCGGCTACGCCGTGCGCTTCCCCCGCTACAAGCGCCAGCGCGACGACAAGACGCCCGAAACAGCGACGGGGAGCGATGAAGTAATAGCGATGTACAAGTTGTAATGGGGCGGGGCCCGGGAGTTGAACCCGGGACGAGGGATCCACAGTCCCCCAGTTTTACCACAACTAGCCTAACCCCGCCACGCTCGCGGCGGACGGCAGGGGGCAGATAAAGCTGGCGACTACGTCGTGGGTCGGTATTCGCCCCACGCCGCACGGAGCGTATCACAGATTTCCCCCAGCGTTGCCTCTGCCTCGACGCACACTAGGATGTTTGGCAGTAGGTTTTCGTCGCCATTAGCTGCTGCACCGAGCGTCTCGAGCGGAACGGTGACGTCGCCACGGCTGGCACGCAGCTGCTCTAGGGCGTTCGCTTGAGCTTTGGCGACTGATGCGTCGATAGCAAGCGGCTTTGCCTCAGGAGTGCTGTCCTCTGTGTGGGCGTTGACGCCAACGATGGTGCGCTCGCCGCGCTCGACCTGCTGCTGATAGGCGAATGCCGCCTCGGCAATCTGCGCCTGCACCCATCCCTGCTCGATTGCGGGCAGCATTCCACCCATGTCATCGATGCGGCCAATGAGCGCCTCTGCCTCGACCACCAGCTCGTCGGTGCGTGCCTCGATAGTCCATGAGCCAGCGAGCGGGTCGACCAGGTTGGCGATGCCAGTTTCGTGCGCGATGATCTGTTGCGTCCGCAGCGCCAGCTGTGCCGCCTTTTCCGACGGCAAACCGAGTGCCTCGTCGAGCGCGTTGGTGTGCAGCGACTGCGTTCCTCCAAGAACGGCGGCGAGTGCCTGTACGGCGGTGCGCGTGACGTTGTTCCACGGCTGCTGCGCGCTCAGGCTCGAGCCGGCGGTCTGCGTGTGGAACCGCAGCCGCAGACTCCGTTCGTCGCGGGCGCCGAAGCGGTCGCGCATGATGTGCGCCCACATGCGGCGCGCAGCGCGGAACTTGGCGACCTCGGTTAGCAGGTCGTTATGGCAGTTGAAGAAGAATGCCAGCCGCGGCGCGAAGTCATCCACCTCCATCCCGCGCGCCAGGGCTGCCTCGACGTAGGCGATGCCGTCGGCGAGCGTGAACGCCAGTTCCTGCACCGCGGTGCTCCCGGCTTCGCGGATGTGGTAGCCTGAGATGGATATCGTATTCCACTGTGGCACTTCCGTAGCGCACCACGCCATCAGGTCAGTCGTCAGCCGCAGCGACTCACGCGGCGGCCAGATGTAGGTGCCACGCGCGATGTATTCCTTCAGGATATCATTCTGCACGGTTCCCCGCAGTTTCGCTGGCGCGATTCCTTGTTGCTTTGCCACAGCAACGTAGAGTGCTAGCAGCACTGCTGCTGGCGCGTTGATGGTCATGCTGGTGCTGACGCGGTCGAGCGGCACATCATCGAACAGCGCCGTCATGTCGCGTAGCGAGTCAATCGCGACGCCTACCTTACCCACTTCGCCCTGCGCCAGAGAGTGGTCACTATCGTAGCCAATCTGGGTCGGCAGGTCGAACGCTACTGACAGCCCGCTGGTTCCTTGCTCGAGCAGGTAGCGGTAGCGCGCATTGCTCTCGGTGGCGGTGCCGAAGCCAGCATATTGCCGCATCGTCCAGAATCGCCCACGGTATCCGGTGGGGTGTATCCCACGTGTGTAGGGGAACTCGCCAGGCCACTCCGCTTCGCCTGCTGGAATATCCTCCGGTACATTCAGTCTCTTTGGGCCCAGGGTCTGCACAGCATCCCTTTCAGGGTTACTGGAAAGGGAAGGTCTGAGCGTTTCCTTTTCCCACCTATCACGACCCATATTCGTCCCTCTCAAAACGACGGATGTAGACACTCATCTTCCTGTGTAGTTTCTCGGCCGCTTTGTATGCCTCACCTGGACCGACCACAATAGGTTCAAGCCAGAAACAGCGTACCGAAGTCCTTACCTTCTCGGAGAAAAAATGAACGATGCTGATGAATAATTCCTTGTTGTCCCTCCCCCAATCAATCATTGGATTGTTGTAGCAGATTACTACAGGTTGAATCGGGTGTCCCGAATGCTCTGCCGCCTTGAAGACCCCCATCTTGAACTCTCCAATTTCGCCAAAGGGAGTGGTGGTTCCCTCAGGAAAAATCCATATGGGGTTCTTGACTGGATTCCAGGCGTTCAGCTTTTTCATAGCCTCGACCCTCGAGTTCCGATCATCTCTCCTGACCCAGAGTGTGCCAACTTTCTCTGTAATTGGCCCTATCAGAAAGTATTTTTTCACCCCTATTTTGGACACCGACCCTGCCCCTTTCAGGGCCTCGATAACCACGGCATCCGCGTAGCTTGTGTGGTTGGCAGCCAGGAATCCAGGCTGGGGCTCTCCGTGCACATAAATTTCCAGTTTGTATCTTTTCGCCAATCCCACTGCTTCGTTTTGTACTGCTCTGCGGAAATTCTCTTGTGAGAGCCACAGGGCCCTGAAACGTAGCCTGACAAGGACAATCAGGAAATGCAGTGCGTCCAGCTGCCACAGCACGGTGGCGCAATCCTACCCGCTATAAACTAGTCGCGCACCTTAAGCGTGCGTGACATGACGCCGAGCACTACCAGCATAAAGAGCAGGTCGAACACGAACACTATTCACAATCTTCAGATGATTAGTATAGAAATCAGACCAGAGGTGCCTCGAAATCGTCAACGCTTTCCACGAGGTCCTCGTCCATCCCCAGGTCGCCGCGCAGCCGTAGCATCTCGCGGGCGAGCAGCCAGTACATCAGAGCCAGTGCACTACGCCCTTTGTTATTGCCGGGGATTACAATGTTAACACCATTGGTGAGGTTGTTGGCATCGCACAACGCCACCACAGGAATCGCGATATTCAAGGCCTCGCGGAAAGGTTGCACGTCAGCGGCAGGATCGGTGAGCAGTATTGCCCTGGGTTCGATGAAGTTTTTCATCTCCGGGTTGGTCAGCCGTCCTGGTGTAAAGCGGCCCGGGATGCAGGTCACGCCCGTTGCCACTGCAAAGCGGCGCGCCGGCTTCCAGCCATACTGCCGCGCTGAAACTACCAGTATTTCCACCGGCTCGAAGCTGTTCAGGAACTCCGCGGCGATGCGAATCTGCTGCGATGTTTGGCTGACGTCCAGGAGTCGCAGTCCATCGTCGCGAACGGTCGTGATGTAGGGCTGCATGTCCTTACTCTTCTGTTTGGTGCCAATATGCACTCCGCAGGTGAGAAAAGTTTCCTCATCGATGAGCAGCGGCTGCGCTTCTGCCTTGCTGGGAGTCATGTAAGTTCCCCGGCGATGCGGACTAGTTCATTAAGTTTTGCAATTCGCTCGCCGCCCACTGTACCTGTCTTGATGGCGTGGCACCCAAAAGCGACTCCTAGGTGCGCAATGGCATCGTCGTTTGTTTCACCACTGCGGTGTGAAATCACGGTTGCCAGCCCTGCTTCACGCGCCAGCGCGACGGTGTTCAATGTGTCCGTCAGTGTCCCTATCTGGTTGGGTTTGATGAGAATCGCGTTCGTGGCACCCAGTTCGAGTCCCTTCTGGAGTCTTTCGACATTGGTGACGTAGAGGTCGTCGCCGATGACCAGTGCCTTAGTCTTTGCCGTGAGCGCAGCCCACGACTCGAAGTCCTCTTGGTCGAGTGGGTCCTCAACCGAGTACAGGTCGTAATCCTCGATGAGTGACGCGACGAAATTGACCTGCTCTTCTGGCGTTAGACTGCGGTCCTTGTAGACATATTTCCCGTTGTGGTAAAATTCACTCGCTGCCAAATCCATTCCGGGCCGGATATCGACGCCAGTTTCCTCGGAGACTCTGCGCGCCGCCTCAACTACCAGTTCAAGAGCTGCAACATTCTCCAGTGGTGCGACCCACGCCCCCTCGTCGCCTTTGCCGAGCGCAGTGTCTGGAAAATGCTCGCGAAGTGCTGCACCAACCGCGCGATGGACCGTGGCGTTGGCTTCGATTGCCCGTGAAACGTCATCGTCGAAGCTTGTGACCAGGAATTCTTGGATGTCGGTCCCGCCAACGGCATGCGCTCCGCCTCCCAGAACGTTCCCCATCGGTGCAGGCAGTTCGTATGGCCCCATTCCGGCGACGTAGCGGTAGAGTGGGATGCCCTGACTCGCCGCGGCAGCCCGAGCGGTCGCGAGTGAAATTGCGACCGCCATGTTGCCGCCAATACGGCTGAAGTTGGTAGTGCCGTCCACTTCATGTAGCAGTGTATCGACCTGCGCTTGCTCTTCAGCGCTCAGCCCCAGCAATTGCGGTACTAGATCCTGTCGCGCCAGCTCGATGGCGGCAGCGACGCCACCCTCCGGCCACGCTTGAGCTTCATGCGTACCAGTCGACGCTCCGGCGGGCGCCGCAGCGCGACCGAAGCTAGAGCCAGTTGTAATGTCAGCCTCGACGGTCGGATTTCCTCGCGAATCGAGGACACGCCGCAGAAAGATGTCCTTGATAATCACTTCTTCTCGCGATCGATGACGGTAATTGGTATTACTTCTTGGTCGTATTCCATCTGGGCGATAAGGACTGGGTCAATTGTGTCCTCGGGAACGTCAATCGATACTGGAGCCCCCATCGAAATCTGGAGGGCGCGGGAGCCAATGATACGGGCTTTCTCAAACCGGCTGTGCTTATCCATTTGACCACCTAATGTAGGGACGGGAACGCGGCGGTACCTGCCCACCATTAAAGGATTTCGCTGAATTGTCCAATCAAGATAATGCTCTGCATAGCTGTTTTTACGAAACCTTTTAAACCAGAGGCACAATCGTTGCAGCTACCGCGGACTCCTCTGGAGACCCGTGGAAAGGACGCAAACAGGTGAAAAAATGAATAAGAGCATGCTAAGTGCGCTTGCAGTGGTCGCGTTGTTCGTGACGGCTGCTCTCGCGATACCGGCCCGTGCAGAAGGACTGGATGTAATTCCCGGAGGGGACTTCGGACTAGAGTCATTCGGCTCCGCTAATGCCTCCGCCTACTTCGATATAGACATAAGCAACACTGGGAGTGTAGACTTTGACAGTGTGTCGGCAGAAGCCGACTTCGTTGAGGAAGGATGGGAAGATGCTGCAGTCTCCTTTTGGGATGAAGATGGCAACAGCGGCGAAGGCAGTATTGCGTGGGAAGGGCTGGCCGCCGGCGCGACTATCGCTTTGAATATCGCAGCCCCGGTTCCCTCTGGCGCCAGTCCTGGCGAAATGGGGACATTAAATGTGACCATAACCGCAGATGATGAATCGGAAATGGTCCAGTTCAGTATCCGTGTCACCAACTGGAGGGCAGATTACGAGACTGATTCTCCACCTTCTTTCGCCCGCGGTGATATGAACACGTACGACGTTGAGGTGTGGAACACAGCCGAAGACGAGAGCGGCAGTGGTGTTGCAATCACTGACGAGATTACCCTCGAATATGTGGGTGTACTCCCTGGCTGGTCGGTTTCGTTCGATGCGAACGATGAGTTCGTGAGCACGATTACCCTGTACGGCATGAACGCAGGCTCAAGTAGCATGATTCCCGTCTATGTCACGTTGAATGACGATGTCGCGGCTGGTCCCGCCACAATAGAGCTGCAGGCGAGCTCAACTGATGATGGCGGCAACTACTACCTGCAGCCACCTGGCAGTCTGTCACTGCCCGCTGACGTCCAGGCTTACAGCGGCGCCACGATAGGTGGCGAGGGCAGTCAGAGCGCAACGGTAGATGGCGGCACGCTGAGCTGGGATTTCACCGTGAAGAACGACGGTAACGTCCTCGATAGCTTCGCCCTGACTTGGGACACCGCTGGCCTGCCGAGCACTTGGAGCACCGACGCTGCTGACGGCTCGACCGACTACCTGAACATGAACGCGCATTACTCCGGCACAGTGACCTTGACTATCCCTGCTGGGGAGTCCGCGGCTGAGAGTGGTGGATTCACTCTGACAGCCACCTCGACTGCAGACAGCTCGTGGTCCACATCAGCCGATTTCAGCGCCAGCGTTGCTCAGAGCTTCGGGATGACGGTGGCAGTAGCGGCGGACGCGATTACCGCTGAACCCGGTAACGCAGCTGACTTCTCGTTTACAGTCTCCAATACTGGCAACGGCTTTGACACCTACACTATCGGTGTTGAAACATTGGCAACGACCTACAGCCCCACTACCCCGGCCGACACCGGACCATTGGCGGCAGCAGGCTCGACTCAGTTCGTGCTCGGCACGACTGTGCCGGCCGGTAGCCCTGCACACGCGAACAGCGGCAACTTCACCGTTACCGTTACATCCAGTGATGGCACCACTGCAGTGAGCACTGACGTGAGTGTGGATACTGCGCAGGTGTTCGGGCTGGCGTGGAGCTATCGCACTGACGACGCTGGCGCCACTATCGACTCAATCTCGGTTGATCAAGGTGCTACCGGTCAGGTGGGCCTAGTTCTGACCAACACCGGTAACGGCGCCGACACCGCCACTATGGCGTTGTCTAATGCTCCCTCGTACGCCGACCTCGCGGACGCCGACCCCAAGGTCCTCGTCGCTGGCGGTGAAATCACAGTCTGGGTCGACCTGACTCCGGCCGGTGATGAGGCGGTAGGGTCTGAGGCCTTCCAGGTGCAGGCGACTGGTGGCGGCGGCGCTGAGACCAGCGGTGACCTAACCGCAACCGTGGTCTTGAAATCGACTGGCGGTGGCGACGGTGGCACTATCACTGTCGAAGATGAAGATGATGGTGGACTGCCCGGCTTCGGGCTGTTGGCAGCGCTGAGTGCACTCGGCGCGGCACTCCTGCTGCGACGTCGCAGCTAGACCACTCGTCGGACTGTTCGCAACCGCTCTCCAAGCGGGCTGACGGGCTGTGGCCTTCATAACTAGCAGTAGCCTCGCGCACAATGGAGCTGGCGAAGGCGCTGGAGCAGTGGCTGGCCGAGGATATCGGTTCGGGCGACGCGACCTCGCTGGCGGTCATTGAGGAGCGCGACTGCCGGGCGAGTATCCGCGGTGGTCCAGGCACACTCTCTGGTGCTAGGGCTATGGCACTGCTGTTCATGCAGGGTGACATTCGCTGCGAATTGAGATTTACCGATGGTGACGTTCTCTCTACCGATATCGAGGTGGCGCAGCTAGAGGGCAGCGCTCGTGAAATTTTGGCGCGTGAACGGCTGGCACTGAACCTGCTGGCGCACCTCTCGGGAATTGCAACTCTCACCGCTGCAGTCGTTGAGCGCGCCCGAGGAGCTAATCCCACCGTGAAAATCTTGGCGACGCGTAAGACTACGCCGGGGTTACGTGAGCTCGAAAAGCAGGCTGTTGTTGACGGCGGCGGCGGCACACACCGGATGCGGCTCGACGATGCCTTCCTCGTCAAGGATAACCATTTGCGGCTCTGTGATTCAGTCACAGGGGCGGTGCAGAGCGCGCGCACGGCGCAGCCGGAGCTGGAGTTAGTTGTCGAGGCCGACAGGTTGGAACAGGCACTGGAGGCGGCACAGGCGGGCGCCGACCGCGTCCTGCTCGACAATTTCACAGTCGAGGAGGCGCTCGCAGCTGCTAAGGCGTTGCGACCGCTTGGTGTGGCTATCGAGCTTTCAGGTGGCCTCACACCGGAGAACATCGCAGACTACGCCCCGCACGGCGACTGTCTTTCACTGGGAGTGTTGACACTAGGTGCGCCCCCTGTCAATTTTGGGTTACATGTCGATTGAACTGCGGGTGCTGGAGCTGGGGCAGGATGATCCGCGCAAGTGCACAGCTAAGCGGCTCGCTCGTATGGGATTGGCGTACAGCTATGACTCACCAACACGACTGCCGCCGCGAGGTATCGCTCTGGATCCATTCGCCGAGCGGGAGCTGACGGAAGCTGACTTGGAGCTGGCACAGGTAGGGGGCATTGTTGGGGTGGACTGCTCCTGGAACCACGCCCTGGAAACCTTTGCCAGGCTGCGACTACGCGGTCTCGAGCCGCGCCGGCTGCCGCCGCTGGTACCGGTCAACCCTGTGAACGCAGGCAAGGTGGGAAAGCTGACAACAGCGGAGGCGCTGGCCGGCGCGCTGGCCACTATCGGTGAAG
>CALBFM010000073.1:0-1710 GCA_937893445.1 uncultured euryarchaeote | reverse complement strand
CCCTCTAGGTCCGCATACTGCAAGTTTGCATCCGTCAGCTCCGCATACTGCAGGTCCATGGAAAACCTCAGGTTCGCATACTGCAAGTTTGCATCTGTCAGGTCTGCATACCGCAGAACGGTGCTTGCTAGGTGCGCATTCCACAGGTTAGCACTCGCCAGGTCCGCATACTGCAGGTCGGCCCCCATCAGGTCCGCGTCCTCCAAATCGACCCCCGTCAGGTCCGCATACTGCAGGTCGGCCTCTATCAGGTCCGCATACTGCAGGTCGGCCCCCGTCAGGTCCGCAGACCCTAGGTAGGCATTCGTCAGGTCCGCACGATACAGGGAGGCACCCGTCAGGTCCGCCTGATACAGGTCGGCATCCGTCAGGTCCGCCTGATACAGGTTAGCGTCCGTCAGGTCCGCAAAATCCAGGTTGGCGTCTGTCAGGTCCGCAAAATCCAGGTTGGCGTCCGCCAGGTCCGCAAAAGCCAGGTAGGCATCCGTCAGGTCCGCATAAGCCAGAACGGCATCCGTCAGGTCCGCATAATACAGGTAGGCGTTGGAGAAGCTCGTGGAACTATTACCCTCAATGTTCATCAGCAGGCTCTCATTCAGCTCCGCCCCGGAAAGGTTAGCACCCTCCAGATTGGCGCTGCGCAGGTCGATGCCGGTCAGGTCCATCCCGCTCAGGTCCGCGCCGCTCAGGTCGGCGCCGGCGCAGTTGCCGAACGGCACCAGCTGGCAGGAGGTGGCATTCTCGAGCGCCGCCTCCAGAGCCGCGATGTCGGCCGCGTGCTCGGCGAGCATGGTGTTGATGTTAGTGACCGCGGTTTCGAGTGTGGCGACGCGGGTCTCAAGCGCAGCGAGTTGAGTCTCGAGTGAGGCGATGTCGGCTGTTACGTTTCCGAGGTTGGCTTCAGCCGCGTCGAGGTCAGCAGCCACAGTGGCAATACTAGCTTCGGCGGCATCAAGGTCTGCAGCGACCGCACTCAGATTCGCCTCAACAGCCTCCATAAGCAGTATATCTGCATCGATGTGGTCGTTGATAGTATCGATTTCTGCCTGCAGTTCTGCTATCTGTACTGCTGTTGTGTTATCCTCACTCTCGTTCTCGAGCGTGCCAAGACGTGCGTCCAACGACTCAATAAGTGCCAGGTCGGCGTCTAGGATTTCGGATATTACCTCAAGTTCGGCGTTCATCATCGCCAAATCAATCTCATTGATGTCAGCGGTTGACTTAACATTTCTTATATCGGATTGCAGCGAGCTGCTGAAGAATACGTTCAGCAGCAGCACGACTGCCAGCCCTCCGGCGACGAGCGCCGTCTGGGTGGGATTGCCTTCGGCCATATCGCGCGCACGTTTTCCGGGCTATATCAGTATGCGCGCAAATCCCCGGCTTTCATAATTTCGCGCATGAAGCTGGTGGCGTAGGTGCCCTTGTCGAGCGCGAAGCGGAACTCCGGCACGCCGTCGTCCAGGCTCCACTCCAGCGCCTGCGCCGTCGCTGGTTCGTCAGGTTGCGGGTCATCCTGCCCCCCGGTGTTGCGCCGGGGAGTAACCTTCAGACCGGTGCCAAGCTGCGGCAAGCGCTCACGCACGTAATCAGCGCCAAAGGGGACATTGGCCACGATGACTTCATTGCCCATCCGGCGCAGGATCGTCGCCTTGATTTCCTCGATCCGATCCCCTTCGCCAACGATCAGCATGCGGCCGTCTTCCGTCA
>CALBFM010000072.1:0-4865 GCA_937893445.1 uncultured euryarchaeote | reverse complement strand
GTGCGACGCGGGCGCATGGTCTCGTGACGGCACGGGGTGGAATCAAAGGCGGCGACGGCGGATTCGTCGAAACCTCGGGCCGCATGTACGTCTCGGTCACCGCCGCCCCCGACGTCGGCGAGAAGGACTCGACCCGCAGCGCCCCCAGGAGGCCGAAGCTCTCGCGGCTGGTGACGGCGACGCCGGCGACGTTTGGGGCGCCGAACACTTCCATGCGGGTGAAATGCAGGTGGATTTGGCGGCCCGCGTCGTCGGTAAGAGGCTTGTCAACGCGGAAGAAATGCGTGTCTCCGTGAATACAGACAATGGGCTCAGGATAATTGGCTGCAAATTCCTCCATTGCCGCGATGGTGTCGAAAAAGCCCATGCGAGTGCCTGTCACATACTGTTCATAAAGCTGGCGGCCCGCCGCCAGCCGTAAATCCCGCAACCGTTGCCACCCCAATGGAGTTCACCGCACCGGGCAAGGTCATCCTGTTCGGCGAGCACGCCGTGGTCTATGGGTACCCTGCCATCGCGGTGCCGCTCTCGGGGCTACGCGCCCGCGCTTGGACCGAGCCGACACGTGACGGCGCCGGGCTAGTAATCCACGCACGGGATCTAGGGCAACGACTGACACTGGGCGGCGACCCTGGGCACCAGTTCTCGGTCGCAGCGCAAGCGGTGCTGGCGCGCACTGGTGCCCCTGAGCCGAACGCAACAGTCAATCTCGAATCGGCCATTCCGTCGGCAGCTGGTATGGGCAGCAGCGCCGCCACCTCAACCGCAGTCTGCCGTGCGCTGGCAGCGCACCTTGGCGCCGAGATGTCAGCAACTGATGTTTCGAATATCGTATTCCAAGCCGAGCGGGTGGTGCACGGTACCCCAAGTGGCATCGACAACACCGTCGTCGCGCATGAGGAACCAGTCTGGTTCACTAGCGGCGAACCACCACGGCCATTCCGGTCTCCGGACCGCTGCTTCCTAGTACTGGGCGATACCGGCATCACCGCCTCGACAGGCGAACTTGTCGCCGGCGTGCGCGAGCGGCGGAACGCCGAACCACGGCTCTATGATGGATACTTTGCGGAAATTGGCGCGCGGGTCAGCGATGCGCGCGAAGCGCTCAAGACTGGCAAGCTGGAACGGGTGGGCGAGCTGATGGACGCCAACCACAAACTGCTCAACAATATCGGCGTTGGTCATCCCAAGCTGGACGAACTGGTCGCTATCGCCCGCGATGCTGGGGCGCTGGGTGCGAAGCTTACCGGAAAGGGTGGTGGTGGCAACATAGTCGCGCTCGCCGCAGGAATAGATTCGCAAACTGCCGTAACGCAGGCACTAACCGAAGCCGGTTATACGGCATACGAGACTGCCTTCGGAGGAGCGACATGAACCTGCGTGAATTCGTTGACCTGCTCGCTGACAGGGGTCGGCTACGAACTATCTCCCGTGAAGTCAGTCCCAAATACGAGGTGGCGGCGCTGATGGCGCAAGCGGGTGACACGCCACTGCTCTTCACCAATGTTGGCGGCAGTCGAATGCCAGTCGTCACTAACATCTGCGCTTCGCGCGAACTAGTTGCGCTCGGCCTGGGATGTGACGAGTCGGAAATCATGCAACGTATTGCCGCTGCAGGCGACTCGCAAGCGGAAGTGCCGCGCGCTGAGGCGACAGGATACCGCGAGGTCGAACCGACGCTGGAAGGCTTACCAATCCTGACGCACCAGAAATTCGACGGCGGCCCCTACATTGCGTCGGCAATTGCCGCAGCCTTCGATGAGGATCACGGCCTCAACCTAAGCTACCACCGTGGGATGAAGCTGGACGACCGACGCATGGTACTACGCATCCTGCCGCGCAACCTTGACGCCTACCGCGAGCGCGGTCTGACAGAGTTCGCATTCTGCAACGGCGTCTCGGTACCTGTACTGCTCGGTGCTGCCACCTCGTTCGGCATCGACGTTAGCGAGATGGTGATTGCCAATGCGCTCGGTACGTCGCCGCTGGTAGAGGTAGGCGGACACACAGTACCGCAGTCAGAGCTGGTGATGGTGTGCGAATTCACCGGTGAAATGGCTGACGAAGGGCCATTCCTCGACCTCACGGAAACTCCGGATATCGTCCGCAGCCAGCCTGTGGTCAAGCTAAAGCGACTGTTCCTGCGCGAAGACTCGATTTTCCATGCGTTGCTGCCGGGAGGCCCGGAGCACAAGGTGCTAATGGGGATGCCGCGCGAACCGACTATCTTCCACGCCGTCTCGCAAGTCACGGACTGCATTGATGTCCATATCACACCTGGCGGTAGTTCCTGGCTGCACGCGATTGTCGCCATCCGCCCGCAAGGCGATGATGACGGACGTAAGGCTATCAAGGCGGCGTTCGCCGGTCACGCCTCGCTAAAACACGTCTGGGTGGTCAACGATGACATTGACATCCGTGACCGCGACATGGTTGAGTGGGCGTTCGCGACCCGCTTCCAAGGCGATCGCAACACTGTTACGTTCCAGTCGAAGGGGTCGTCCCTCGACCCATCCGCCTTGGCTGAGACGCGAGAGACCTGCAAACTAGGGTTCGACTGCACTATCCCCAGCGACCGAGATGCTGCTAATTTCGTACGCACCCCACCGGCAATGGACCTGAAGCTCAAGGATTACCTGGACTAACGGCCGCCAACCCCTTTATCACCATCCAGCCTGCGCGAGCGTGGAACTGACCGCGAAGCAGCAGGCGATGCTCGCCGGCGACCACGGTGCCGCGAAGCAGATGGCAATGCGACTGCTGGTCGACCTTGGCTCCGCAGCTGATGCTCCGCAGATGGTGCCAGTAGCGGCAGCGCATGTCTCGGGAGTCTCACCGCTTACCGGTGGACATGGGCTGACTACTTTCCTAGAGAGGCTAGGTGACGACGCGCAGGTAGCGGTCGAGACAACACTCAACTCGGCCGGCTGCGACAGTCGCTGCTGGCGCGAGATGGGCGCGACTACAGATTATGTTGAGCGGCAGCAGCGCATCCTTGACGCGTATGCAGCGCTTGGTGTACGACTGACGCTCTCGTGTACGCCTTACGAGGCAGTTCAGACATCGCTGCCCGACGGGGTCGGCGCATGGGCCGAGTCAAATGCTGTCTGCTATGCCAATTCGTATACCGAGCTGCGGACCAACCGCGACTCGGGGTTGTCAGCGCTGGCAGCAGCTATCTGTGGCTGCACGCCAGACTACGGACTGCTGCGCGATGAGAATCGCACCGCCAACCTGCTGGTCGAGGTCGAATGCGATCTGGTAGAGCCCGTCGATTTCTCGGTGCTAGGTGACTGGGTCGGTAAGCAGCTGCCAACTGGACTGGCGCTACCATGGGGACCAGTACCGCACTTTCGAGGTGTCAGTGAAGCAAACCACGAAGCGCGCAAGGCGCTCTCGGCGGCGGCGGCCAACTACGGCTGCGCGCTACTCTACCTTGACGAACCACCCGCTGCAGAATATCAAGCGACACTGTGCTTCACGGCCGCCGACCTTAAGGCGCGCTACGCGGAACTAGCGCCGCGCCACGCCGTAGATTTGGTCGTTATCGGCTGTCCGCAGGCGTCGCCCGCAGAGGTGCGCGCAACAGCGGAGCTGGTGCGCAGCCGTAGTCTGCCGGAGGGGCGACTGTGGGTCTTCACCGCCTCGCGCCACTGGGACTCACTGCATGAAGAGGTGGCTACTATTGAGGCGGCGGGAGGGATGGTACTGCGCGACACCTGCCCCGAGGTAGTGCATTATGACCGTGCGTCCGTCAACCACATCCTGACCAACTCACTGAAGGCGGAGCATTACCTGCAGTCAGGACTGAACAGCATGCCGACTTCGGTTGCACGCCTCGCTGACTGCATCGCCCACGCCGCCGACCCCGAAATGGCGAATGGAGTGGCCCACAAGAGCAAGGAGTCATCAGCGGTAGCGCATCACTCGACGAAGGTGCCGCAAGCAGGCGCGCTCTCGCTCACCGGCAGCGGGCTTGAGTCACAAGACGCCTGGACGGTAGAGGGTGAGGCGCTCGTCACCGATGTGCCACTCACCTTTCTTGGCTTTGTTAATCGTAGGACTGGTGTTGTTGAGGAGCCAGGGCACCCACTCAACGGGCAGTCCATAGCTGGAAAGGTACTGGTCTTCCCACGCGGCAGCGGCTCGTCGGTCGCACCCTATGTGCTACTCGGCCTACTTTACCGCAATCACGGTCCATTAGCAGTCGTGAATACTGAACTCGACCAGCAAACGCTCCCTGCCTGCTCGTTGCTCGGCGTGCCGTATGCGCACTCATTTGGTAGCGACCCGTGCCTAGAGCTGAACAGCGGCGATCAAGTGAGACTGGAGCTGCATGACGGCATCGTTACACTGGAGTTACTAGAGCGGACGCCGGTGACCAGTTGATGCCGGAAAATGCGTCTAGACTATCACGAGAGGGACTATGAGCAAACTGGAACAACGATTCGCAGCCGCCGCTGAGACTGCACGCAAGCTCCCCCCACCCGGCCGCGCAAAACTGCTGGAGCTTTATGGTCTCTACAAGCAGTCCCGCGAGGGTGACGCGCTACAGCAACGACCAGGCCTAACGAACTTGCGTGGGCGCGCCAAACATGATGCTTGGAGCGCGTTGCAAGGTATGGCGCGCGAAGTAGCAATGCGACGCTACATCACACTGGTAGCTGAGATGCAGGCAGCACCAGTCGATTCGGATTTTGCCGACCGGCATGCTACAGCGCGCGAGCTGCTCGAGCGACCGCTTGACCCTGCTGAGTACAAAGCTATTCGCGAGCTCTGGAAGGCGCACTCACTGGCGGAGGATAACCGCGACATTGAGGGGCTACTGGCGACGCTGACACCTGACTGCCGCTACGAACTACCAC
>CALBFM010000071.1:0-14133 GCA_937893445.1 uncultured euryarchaeote | reverse complement strand
CATATTGGAGAGGAAAAATGACTTTGTGGATCTTCCAGCTGACTTTGAATCTATGTAGCATTCATCCATTTGCATTTTCATGCTACTAAGATATCACTTTATGAAATCAGTCTTTGCGAGTCACGAACAACGAATGAAGCATTTTCGAACTTCACCCGGGTCCAATTGCTATGCAATTCTCTTGACGCTTGCAAATCTTACTTCGAGGTTTTCTTTTCGTTTCCAGCATCAGACTACCTTAAAGTGGCTATGCCGACTTGTACGTTTCGGGGAAGCCTATTGTTCTTTCTTTTATATGCTTCGCGACTTTCTGCGAAATTCTCCAGTCCTCTTCCAAGCCCAGTCAAACGAGGAGGTTGCTAATTTCACTCTCACCCAGGGCCAAGCTTTAGACATACCCTTACAAATCTTCTCGCGTTGTCAACTTATGAGAATGTAGAATGGAATCTCACCCTCGTTCGCGAATCAGTCAACTTCATCGCAGTTGTGGACCAAGCCATTGAGCGGCTAGAGAGTGTGGCATCCTTGCCGGGCTACGAGAAGATTGATATGTTCTCCCGTACAGCAACAGCGATGAATCGAGTGAAGAATTTCCTTGACGACAAGATCTTCAAGCAAGCTGAGGCAGCTGCCGCGGGAGACGAGATGGAGCACTACCGGCGGGTGCAGGAAGCCATCAAGATATTGATGAACTCGGTCTATGGTGTCTTTGCGTCTTACTTCTACCGCTTTACCAATCTGGATATTGGAGCCTCGATTACCGCCTACGCTCGCGAAGCGGTGCGTGACATAATCGCCGAGCTGGAAAGCGAAGGGTTGGCGGTTATTTACGGCGATACCGATTCCGTCTTTTTCGGCTCTCCGCATGACAACAAAGCTGAGACCGTCGCCTTCGGCGAAGCGATTGCCGCTCGCTATTCCGGAGGAGCGCGGAAGCTGGAGTTCGAGAAAATCCTGCACCCCTTCTTCTCTCACGGTGCCAAGAAGCGTTACGTTGGGCAACAGGTGTGGCCCAGCGAATCTCTGGTGGTACGCGGCTACGAAACGCGGCGCAGCGACGCATTCCCAGCGCAGGTAGAGGCGCTGCAGGAACTATTTGCCCGACTGATGGAAGGCTCGACCGAGGCGGCGCGTGAAGCTGCGCGCGACTGGGTCAGCCGTATCGCCCAAGGAAGCATCGCACCGAAGGAGTTGGTAATCACCAAGACCGTCAATCTGGGTCGCAAGTACAAGAATCCGAAGGCGATGGCTCACCTGCAGGCACACAGGAAATTCATTGCGACCGGACGCCCCTTCGTCAGCGGCATGAAAGTCGCCTTTATTGTTACCGACGCCTCGCGCACACCGATGGTTGTAGAGCCCTTTTTCTCCGGTGAGGAGCCGCCGCAGCCGGACCAGGAATACTACGCCAGACGGCTCGCCAAATCCTTGGCGCGCATTACCGAGGTTTTTGGCTGGGACGAGCGAGCGTTGCGCACTGGTGGCCGGCAGTCAAGGTTGTTCTGATGGCGGTACTGGAGTGGCACAGTGAGTCGCGCGAATGGTACCGTGCCGCAGCACTGGTGCTGGGGGTGCTGCTGGTGTGCCGCGTCGTCGCACGCAGTGCAATTGAGGGTCCATTACTGACAGGGCTGCACCTTGACCTGCTATTCCTGCTGATTGCATTACCGGGCTTCTGGCTGGCGGCACAGGGCTACCGGCTGCGCGAGGGCCGGGCAGCATTGCTCAAGACACGCGGCGAGGAACTACTGACGGCTATCGAGCAGGAGCTGCTCGCGACTGGCTTCACACCGCGCGAGACCAGCTGCGTCTTCGCGCCTTCATTCGGGCTGTGGCAGGAGGTGGGACGGCTCACACTGTCGGAAGGTGAGGTGGAGGTGAAAGAGCTGTGGATTTCGGCTGCCTTCTGGCGCAGCCAGGTTGCCCTGCGGGGTGACCTGCCGGAGTCCGTTGTTGAAACCGCGCTCGGCCGACTCGCCGGCTATGCCGGCGTAAAAGAGCCGAGTCCCGAACGGCAGTAGGCGAGCGGCTCGCGTGACTCGTCAACCGCTCCACTCTCAATCTGTCCGACATATATTGTGTGGTCACCCGCCTCGTGTGCCGCAACAACACTACATGTCATAGTCGCGACACAGTCGTCGAGCAGCGGCGCACCACCATCTGCGAGTGAGTGTGGTGTTGCTTCGAGTAGCGCTTGTTTGTCCTGCTTAGGGTTGGCAAAATCCCACGCTAGTTGTCCCTGGTCGACCGCGCAGATCGAGACGCCGAACGTGCCGGCGCGCGCAATTGCGTCGTGGCTTGCCACTCCGTTATCGATGCAGACCAGCACCAGCGGTGGTTCCATCGAGAGAGAACAGAAGCTGGAGACCGTCAGTCCCCCAAGCATGCCATCGTCGTCGAAGGTGACGATAGTCACGCCGGCCGGGAACTGCCGCATCAGCGCGCGAAAGGTGTCGCTGTCGACCACCATGCCGCTCCAACGACGACCGCTATTTACGCTTGAGCGGCAGCAACCCATATTTATCCCGGTCTCCGGGATGCCAGCGGGAGTCAATGTCCTCGTCACGTTTCCTGCTGGTCGCCCTTGCACTTCTGGGGGCATTACTGGCACTCCCATCGGGAAGTGGCGAAGAAATCGTTGTAGACGTTAATGGTAATGGTGATTACACAACAATCGAAGACGGACTGGAGGCGGCTGAAGACGGTGACCTTGTCCGTATCTGGGACGGCACTTATGTTGAATACAATTTAACTATTGAGGACCAGATTGTTGTACGCGGTAACGGCACGTCTACAGTCATTAACGCCAGTTGGGAGGGTCACGGTTTCATTGTAGAACACGATAATGTTGAAATCAGCCATTTAAAAGTCGAATCAAGCGCTAATGGCTCTGTACCAGAAGGTCCTTGGTATGCATATTTTTCTGGAGTTTACGTCAATGCCAATGAAGGTGCTTACCTTCATTTGGAGAACCTGACTTTGGAAGGCAATTATGTAGGTTTAGTGGTTGACGGACAGTTCTACATTCATGTCTCAAACAGTACGATTACCGCTTCTACCTACAAAGGAGCACATTTTCAGGGTAGTTGGTACTTGAGGATAGATAATTCGACAATAAGCAATAACGGCGGCAATGGTATCCTTTGTTACTATTGCCATAATGCCAGAATTTACTACAGTTCGTTCGAAAGTAATGGCGGTTCGGGATTCAATTCAGAGTATGCTTTCAACCAGACATTTTACGAGACTGATTTTGAGGATAATACCGGCGCTGGCCTGTATATGCACGGTGCGAAATTTAATTCAGTCCGAAACGCAGAATTCGCTAACAACAAGGGCGGTATTACATTAGCATCTTCTTCCACTCAAAATGAGATTGTAGAGTGTGCGGCATATGGTAATGATGATCACGGGTACCGTTTCGCTTCCGGTTCCACAAGTAACTACCTGAATTCTTCCAATGCCTGGAGCAATGAATACGCACTGGTTTTTGTCGACAGTTCGCATAACAACACCGTAAAATATGGTTGGTATGAAGGAGATGAGAAGAAGGTCCTGTTTACTGGGACTCCATCAACAGGCATTGTTCTACATGAAGTTTCATTCGATGCTGAGGACCTCAGTATCAATACTGGCTCTGAACTGTTAATCAAGAAGAGTTTGCACGTCAAGGTCACAGACAACGGCACGAGTGATTCGTGGAAGATTTATGACAACCAGAGTGACGAGAACCGGGAGGCGTATTCTGGAACGCATGCAATGTGGCTGGGTGATCCCGATAAGAACGATGATGATGAGGGAGGTGATGGTGAATACAAAGACAACTGGGATTTCTCATTTTACACCAAGGACGAGATTTCGCTCGGTAATTCACCCCAGTTGAGCATTGCGACTTGGTACGAGACTGAGGACATCTACGATGGTGGCCATGTCCAGGTATCTACAGACAGTGGTGAATCCTGGGAGGTGTTGACGCCAACGGGAGACTACCCTTGCAGCAATGTGCAAGCACTTGGTGACGAGGGCTACTGTGATGACTCGAACGGCTGGCTCATCGAGAACTTCAGCCTCAGTGATTATGACAACGATGATGTCCTTCTGCGTTTTCGCTTTGCCTCTGACCCCTCAGTTTCCGAGTTCGAGGGATGGTATATTGATGACGTTGTAGTGACTGATGGTCAACAAACTTTGTTCTCCGACGATTTCGAGAGTGGCAATGCAAAGTGGACGATTGACCGCTTTATTACTCCACTGGAAGGCGCCGACGCCCTCGTTACTGACCGTGAAGGTGTGCAGTACGCTTCATCCTACTTTGGAGGCTCCTCTCCAAAGAGCGATGATAGCGGCTGGTTGAATCATCAAGAAGAAATACCGGTAATTGCACAGCGCTACTACTCCAGCTCAAACGCGACTGTCCAGGACGTAGAACTGAGGCTGCGCTATGCTGACTGGCACCAAACTTCGATTCTGAATGTGTCTGAGGAAAATACTAGGCATTTCAAGGTCCCGGATTTCCGGGTCTACCATTCTGGAGACCTCTACTACAACATTCAGTCTGCAATAGAGAACGCGACCTCAGGCGATACAGTCTATGCCTGGAACGGGACCTTTCGTGAAAACCTGATAATCGACAGGGGGGTGACGTTGTTAGGTAACGGGACCGGAAGTACCATAATTGATGGTGCAGGTAATACATCGGTTAAGGTCACTGGTAAGTACGCTACGATAGCCAACCTGACTGTGAAGGGCGCTACTACGTCAGCCAACTATGGAATTTACGTAAACTCATCCGGCGGAGGACTGAACGCGACTGGCGTGAGGCTGCACGACAACTACATTGGCTTATATTTCAACAGCAAGAGTTGGGGTTCCCGGATTGCCGACAGCACTATCAATTCGAACAGCAACAGCGGATTCCATATCTTTGCAGCTACCGGCATCAGAATCGAAAACTGCACAATCAGTAACAATGGTTTACACGGTATCCATATCAGTTCTGCCCCGGACGCGCTAGTCTATGGCAACCATATCCACAATAACACCAGTGATGGAATGTACATTCCGGCTTCCGGTTCCGGAGTTGGTGTTCACCATAACCGGGTCGTCGATAACGGAGACGATGGGATTAACACACCCTGGATTCAGGAGAGCAGTTTTACTTACAATGAAATCCGGAACAACGACGGTGTGGGAATCTATACCGGAGCCCGGAACAGTGAATTCCTCCACAACAACGTCACCGGCAATGGCTACGGCATCTCAATCTGGGGCAGCTGCTGCTCAGGCACCTACGGTACCGGCAACCTGGTGGGGTACAACTATATCGCCGAGAATGGCCATGGCATCTCCATTCAGAACTGGGCCGGCAGCTCCAACCGGTTGCTTTCGAATACGATTTGGCAGAACGACGGTTACGGCATCAATATCTACAGCGGCGACTACCACACTATCGAGAATTCCACAATCTCCGGCAGCGGTTCGTATGACCTGCGCCTCACGGTTGGAGAAACGACAATCATCAATTCCACATTCTCATCAATCTCGATATCCACCGGCGCTGATTTGCGTGAGAGGGAGTTGTTTAGCCTCCGCATCCTGGAAGAGAATAGTGACCCGTTTGTCGATTTTGAAATTGCAGTTGAGGATGGCACTGGCACTGCATACGCTTCGCCGCACTGGGGTGGTAGCGATGATCTTACTGATTCTAGTGGCTCTATCCGCCAGCTGCTGCTACTGACACGGCACTGGAACGGTTCCGCAACTCCTGATGTTTTTGAGACCACGGTCAAGTACGCCTTTGGCGTTCGCGCCAAGGAGAAATCACAGCAGCTGAACCAGACCACAACATTGGATATCTATGTACCTGAACACTGGCGCAAGGGGCTGGTTCTTAATGTCGATTCGGGGGAGGAGTACTTGTCGCTGGAAACCGCTATCTCCGAAGCCAGCAGTGGAGATGCACTGCAGATATGGCCGGGCAACTATCCCGAAATGGTCGTTATTGATAAGCCACTGGTGATAACCGGCAATTCCACCGCTGATGTACTGCTGAAAGGCACAGGTGATGATTACGTAATTGATATTGATGCTGATTCGGTCACGATTCGCAATCTAACTGTACTGGACGGCGAAGGAGTCCATATCGACGGCCCCTCAGACGATGTTACACTGGAGTGGCTGGTAATCCATAATTCCTCGGCCATTGGCCTTCATGCATTCAAGAACGACAATCTGGCGCTCTCGAATTTAACGATCACCAACAGCTCACAAGATGGGATACTGTTCTACAAAACAACCAGCAGTGTCGTGAGTGATTGTACCGTTTCCAATAGCGGCGAGAATGGTATCCACGTGGAATCTGCCGATGGTGTTGAGTTTCAAAGAATCTCTCTGAACAGTAATGGAGAATCTGGATTCAGCATTGATACAAGTGATTCAATATCAGTCAGTGACAGCGTTATTTCGGACAATGCTCAAACCGATACAGCATCCTGGGAATTCCACTCGATAACCACAGACGTGGTGGACCTTGACAACATATCCCTTTCCGGCAAGAAGCTGATTCAACTTGATGATAATGAGCAGGCCCACCTGTCCAACCTGACCCTGGAACTCACCCAGTCCTTTGGTGTAGCCATTGAACTTCTGGAATCGGACTCCAACACCTTGCGTGATGTCCTAATCTCATCCGTAGCACAACAAGGTACTGGAATAATGCTGGACGATTCCAGGAATAACTGGCTCATAAACTGCACTGTCAGTACTCAGTACGGGGCGTTTGTATTCAGGAACACCGCCAACGACAATACTATCCTCGATTCGACAGCATCCGGAGGGGAGCTAGTGCGACTCGAGCTGTCTGTAGTAAGCGGAACTGTAGTTCGCAACAGCACTTTTTCTGGTGCTGGGGATGATGACGGAATCCTACTAATCTCTGCTACTGATACGACTCTGGATAACGTCACAGCCGAGGATAACGGCGATGACGCTTCAAGTCACAACGGTCTGGATGTTTCCTCATCTGATAACCTGTTAGTCAAGAATTCATACTTCAGCAACAATGAGGGTCTTGGAGCCTATATATTTAACTCTGATGATGTGGTTATATATTCCAACCAGTTCGATAGCAACGCAAATGGTCTGGTTCTATGGAACGTGGACAACGCACGCGCCTCTCTAAACAGCTTCGAAATTGGGGATGGTAATGCAGTTGAGTTGCGATATGGCTCGAACAGCTGGATTGACAACAATACCATTGAGCAGTACGGGAATGATGCCTCACAGAATTTTGGCATTGGGGTTTTCTACTCGAGCGAAACCAGAATCCATAATAATTCCATTTCCGACAGTGAAGTTACTGGCATACTGCTTGGCGATGAGTCAGTATTCAATTACGTGACCGAGAACAAGCTGACTCGAATCGAGAATTCAGCTCTCCGCGTACTCGAAGGAAACAACTTTTTTGCTAGGAACAACCTGTCCGAAACTGAGCAGACTGGAATCACGATAGATGGAGACTGGAACGACATTGTTGATAACGTGGTAGCCGACGGTGAGTCGGTCGCGATTGAGGTGTTCGGCAGCAATAACCAGATCAGTGGAAACGACATCTATGGGAGTTCAGATATCTCAATTAAGTCCCCTGGTGACTCGAACACATTTTCTGGGAACACGGTTGACGCCGCTAACAAGGATGCGATACTGGTTTCCGGCAGCAACAACCAGTTCACTGGCAATCAACTCACCAACGGAGATATTGGATTCATCGTTACCGAAGGCAGCGACTGGAGCCAGTTCGATAACAATATACTGAGTTCCTTCAACGAAATCTGCTTTGACTTGAGTGGAGATTATATAACCCTTCAGGGCAATCACTGTTCCAATTCGGCGGAGGGTGCCGAACTATTTTCCGTCAATGGCCTGATCGCTGAGGATAACAACTGGACCGGCGTCGAGACAGCCTTCACCCTCGACAGTTCAGCCAATAACCAGTTTACCAACGAATCCATCGCGTCAACTTCGAAGGCGCTGGTTATGTCAGACAGTAGTGATAATGAATTCAGAAGTTCTTCACTTACGGGTGAAATTCATTTGACATCAGATTCAATTGCTAACAATTTCAAAAGCACTACGGTACAGGGTACGATTAGTTGCGATTCCACATCAGAACTGTTAATATTTGACAACATCACCATCGAAGCACAGAACGAGTTTCTCGTCACCCCCTTCGAAGGCGTTCATTTGCGTCTCAAGGCTGATGAGCAGGTAGTCTATGCTACCTCCCACTTCAGCGGCAGTGATGCTACCACTGGTGAAGACGGCCGCATCGAGCCGCAGTTGTTGGTCCACACCAGCTACGACGGCAGCTCGACCCCGCAGGTGGTCGGGTTCCAGCTGGAGTACGCCTTCCGCCTGCGGCAATCGGAAACACCCGGGTTCAACATCGCGGGACCGCACCTGGAAATAGTCTACATTCCGGACGAATGGAACTACGGTCTGGTCCAGAATTTGCAGACTGGTGAAGAATACGGGCTGATTTCCGAAGCGGTCGAAGATGCGAGTGAGGGAGACGAGTTGCTGGTGTGGCCCAGCCTCTACGAGGAGTCGATAACGGTTGACAAGCGGCTCACGATTACCGGACTTGGACCAGATGTTAGGGTGCAGGGCGGCTCTGACGCCGCCTTCATCATTGAGGCTGATGGGATCGTACTACAGAATCTATCAATCGGGAACTCAAGCACGGGTTTAGTGGTGAATGCGGACGATGTAATCCTGGCTAATCTCACTATTTCGGATATTACTGGGATAGCCATATCTACCGTGGTAGCCGCTGAAGTCAGCGGACTGCAGGTGCGGGACGTTACCGTCAGGAACACCACATCCCACGGCATCGCCACCCAGTCCGCCGCATCTGACTTCATCTTGGAACGAGTTCACGTCTCTCAGACGGACTCAGAATCGCTCCTGCTGGAAGGCTCCGGGCACTCAATCATCGCTTCGAGCTTTTCCGGTCAGGCAAGCTTCCAGGATAGCGCTTTGCTGGTGACGGAGGACACCGCTTTTGACGAGTTTAGCCTGAGTAGCCAGGAAGGAGCGTATCTGGAAAACGTCTCGGCCAACTACCTTACTATCTCCGGAGGCAGCGACATCCTGCTGAGGGACAGCAATTTCGCTACTCTCCTGTCGCTGGACGGTAACAGTCTTGACAACCGGGCGCTGGACACCACATTTGGAAGTATTTCCTGTGAATCCGGCAGTACTCTGGCAATCGAATATCGTACGGTGATTGAACTTCGCACAGTGCAAGGTGCCGGAAGTTGGTTGGAGATAGAGGTCACCGAGGACAGTACAGGTTGGTATGACCAGGTGGTCTACTCCACTTCCTTCTTTGGCGGCGGCGAGCCCCTCACGGATGAAGAGGGATTGCTGCCGGAGCTACTGATAGCCGGGTTGGTTTACAATGGGAGTTCAACCCCTGGTCCGGCTGTTACGTATGTGCAGGTTCAGTTCAATGGCATCCAGGAATCCGACTTCAATATCACTGGAGATTTAACGAAAGAAATCTGGCTCAACCTGCCTCCTGTTCCAGTAATCGAATCTGTAGATCCAACCCCCGTTATCCAGAGTGATATTCGATCACCACTTGATAGTGAAACTCTTGCGTGGTGGCCTTTGGACGAAGGCACCGGTACGTCTGTAATTGATGCAAGCGGTAGTGGTAACAACCTGACTCTTGAACCAACCCAGTCTTGGGCACCAGGCCTTTCTGGAAGCGCAGTCCTGTTTGATGGCCAATTTATCTATCTTGCCGGTCCAGTAATCAAGCCGACCGAGATGACGATTGAATTATGGTTCAACACAACCGACAGCGGTATTGGGACGCTAATCTCCGATTACCACAGCGCAGATAGCAATTGGAATCACCACCTATACCTGGTGGATGGCGAGCCCCGTTTCGAGCAGACACAGGATATCCTAGGTTACGGAGCCCCCTCCATCAGAGGCGGCATCCCCCTCACTTTGGCAGCGGGCAGCCAGTTCAACGATGGATATTGGCACCATATTGCAGTGGTCCGTTCCTCTGAAGAGCTGAGCCTGTGGGTTGACGGAGAGATGCTGGACTCTAAACTATCAGAGGGTG
Source organism: uncultured euryarchaeote (assembly GCA_937893445.1). Classification (GTDB taxonomy): domain Archaea; phylum Thermoplasmatota; class Poseidoniia; order MGIII; family CG-Epi1; genus UBA8886. Next base: position 3,992 of record CALBFM010000071.1, on the reverse strand, counting down.
CAGACCCTTCAGCACGTAACACTTGGCTTGGTATGGCGCCTGACGGGAGCAACGCCTACGCAGGACTGCTTGACAGCATCCGCATTTCTGGGGTCGCCCGGCACCCGGAGGATTTCCTAATTGGTGGTGGGACGGTAACTCTTTCGGGCACTGGGAGCGACCCTGATGGGATGATTTCTAACTGGACCTGGCTTTCATCTGAAGATGGCGTCCTAGGATATGGTGAGCAAATTGAGATTGGAGTTGACAGTCTTAGCCAGGGCAGTCACTCAATCATTCTCCAGGTTGTAGATGATAACGGTAGTGCCTCCCAGTCAAGTACTAACCTAGTTGTGATGCGGCGGCCTGGGGCACTGATTATCGATCCCCCTTTGCTGGTTCACGAGGGTGAAATCGTTACGTTGCAGGGGGAGGCGACTGGTGAGATGCTTATCACTTCATGGGAGTGGTGGTCCGACAAGAATGGGATGCTCGGTAGCGATTCAACAATCGAGATTTCTTCCCTGGTAAATGGCACTCACAACATCACGTTGCGACTACAGGCTTCCAATGGTCTCTGGAGCGAGAATAATACAATAAGTCTCTATGTAAACGGACGGCCAAGGATCTCAGATCCATCTATTAGTTCGTCATTAGTTGTGCGTGGTGGCAGCATATCCCTCAGCGCATCCGTAATGGACGATTCAGATTCGGGTGAAGCCCTGTCCTTCAATGCAACTTACCGTCTATCAGGTGACGTTGTCTGGGAAACCTCCTACCTTTCTGGTGCGGTCTGGGATTCCGGACAAGTCAGCTTCAGCTTCGATCCCGATTTCAACGCTTCACTTGGCCAGTACGAATTCCGTGTCGAAGCCGAGGACAGCCATAGTGGCCTCTCGGACTGGATAATGTTCCCTGTAAATGTTGAAATAGTCAACATTCCACCAGAAGTAAGTACTACACTGGTTCCTGATGCAGTAGTAAGTGCCGACGGTGGTATGCTCGAGTTTGGGGCATTCTTTGACGACACCGACGGCACTGTGCAGCAGGTCGAGTGGTCATCCAGCATTGACGGTGTACTATCGAATGATGCCAACTTCTCGATAAGCTCCAGCAGTCTCAGTGCGGGCAACCACACCATCACGCTGAGCGTTCAGGACAACGACGGCACCTGGAGCGAAACATCGTTCACGGTTGAGGTGCAGCCCACTGCAGCAATAGATGAACCATTCTTCAGCGCCATCACCAACGATCCCAGTTTTCTGATTATCGCCGCAGCGCTGCTCCTTGGGGCGCTGTTCATTGGTGGCGGGTTAATGTTCCGCTCGCGCGAACCAAAGGTAATCCCAATAGCCAGCGACGAGACAGAGGAGGAGCAGCCGCAGCGCATTGTCGAAAACTGGTTGCCACCCGAAGGACTCGAAGGATACGAGCAGCTGGTTGCTGAATACATGGCGCGCCGACGCGAGGCTTATCTGGCCGCGCCAACCAACGAAAAACAGCTGGACTATCTGCACAACAATCGAGAGCGATTTGCGATTTCATCTTATTTCGAGGTCCCTGTCGATCCAGCACACCTGTTGCGTGACTGGGCGTTGCCGGAGAACTTGCGCGGCAATGTACACCACGATGCCGTCCGCAGTGAAATTGTGGAGCGAGTTCTGGGAGGACCACCCGACCGTAATTACGTCATTATCGGCGAGCCCGGTGTAGGCAAGACGGTGCTACTGTTCGAGTTGTTTGACCGATTGATGGACCGGATTCCGGTCGGCCGAATCTCGACTACGACGCTCGGCACGGCGCACGAGAAATTTGGTGTGCGCCTGTTCTACGATGATATTCAGGAAAATGCCGAGCTGGTACAGGCGCTGACAGACCGGCAGATTGGCGGAGTAATCTTGAGCGCACGTGAGGCAGACTGGGCCTCGCTGCCGGCCGAATTCCAGAGGAAGTTTGACCGGCTGACGGTTCCACTCTTTTCAGAGAGCGAGATGAAGCTGCTCAGCCGCAAGATGCTCGGCTTCTCGGGTTTAGGTTACGACGAGGAGGCGATTGAGGCACTGGTCCAGTATGCCGAAGGTTCTCCAATCTATGTCTGGTCGATGATTCGTGAGATGCTGCACCGCGGAATGCGCGCGCTCACTGCCAGCTATATTCAGGAAAACGCCATCCGTGGAATGACTAATTATGTTTCGTTACTGCTTCAGAGATTGCTCAAGGATGGTGAGGAGTACCGACCAGGTGGATTGCACGCATTGACTTCGCTGGTTTTCCTCGCTGAGACCATGGAAGAGCGTTTCTGCCACGACCTGTTTTACGATGCGGCGGTCGAGAGCCTCTCCACCCATACGCAGGAACAGTTGAATGATCCACTCGACCGGGGGACCTTCACCCGCGCACTGGCATACTTACCAGGTGACGGCAACGTCATTCAGTTCCCGCACGACACTTGGGTCGACGTTATCCTGGGCCACGGAGAGCTGAACCCCTTCCGTACCGAATTGCGTGCTATTTTCCGGCAATTTGTCGACAGTGGACTGTTCGAAAAAGTCAAGCGCGAAGTAGTTCCCGAAGTATGGAAGACTATTGCTAGGCGCTACCACCGCAGCCCGTCGCGACAGAAGACATCTTTCCTAGCTCTGGCAGACACTCTGCTCCGCAATTTCCAAGTGAGCGAACTGAAGGAGTTGGAGGTTGACATCGAACTGATTCGAGAGGTGGCTTCCACATATTCACACCTGCCGACCGCAGCTTCTCTAGTTTCGCGTATCCAGTCGGCCGAACCACAGCAGGTAACCAAGATAATCAACATTCAGGACTCAGTTTCCCCGGCAGGTGGCGGCCATCCACCTTACCGGATTGAAGAACTTTACTTGCTTTACAACGATGGGAGGCTCATCGCTGGGCAATCCCTTGAGGAGTCGTCTATTGACAAGGATATCATGGGTAGTATGCTTACTGCCATCAACGACTTCGTCCAGGATTCGTTCCAGGCTGCGGGGGAATTGGGTTCAATCGACTACGGCGATAACTGCATTTTGCTTGAGCGTGGCCAGCATACAGTGCTGGCTGTAGTAATCTACGGCGAGGAGACTCGTGACCTGCGCTCGCAGGTGGCTAACGCTCTGCGGCAGGTGGAGACCCGCTTCAGCAGCGAGATTGCAAGTTGGGACGGTGACGTTGACCTGCTCTCGGGAACTAACGAAATCCTGCAGCCCTTGCTCGATGGGACCCGCGAAGTCAGCCGCGAAATGATTGATGATTACCTTTCGCTACAGAAAGTTGGCCTGCGTGCCAGCTGGGACCATGTTGCGGGTCACGTGCGTGCCCAGGTCGCTGTGCGTAACTACGATTCACACCCCCTCAGTCAAGTTCATCTCAAGATAGAGTGCACAGCATCAGTTCTTGAACTGGTTGCCACGCAACCCGAAGCCGAGCAGACTGGCAGTGGAGTGCGTCTTGGTGAAATAGATGCGCACGGCAGTCGTGAATTGACGCTATACTTCAAGCCTAAAGGAGCAGACCCAGCATCCCTGGCTCTTCGGCTTGACTATCGTGATAGTGAGGGCCGTACGGCCGGCGTGACGACAACGGTATTCGCCGGTGCCGAGGTATTCCGTGAGCATGACCAGCCGGATGGAAAGACGTTGCAGAAATTCTTGAAAGATAGTGTCCAGCGGATTTCTGTAAAGTCACCTGCGGCAGAATCTTCTGACAATAAAGAAAAAGAGGTTGAGTCAACTATCCAAGCGGTTGCAACTGCGCCAGTAGAGGAGGCGGTTGAGGTGACACAAACAGAGCAAGTTCCTGTCGCTGAAGTTGAGGTTGTTGTTGAGCCGGAAGTAGTCGCGGAACCAGAACCAGAATCAGAGCCAGAACCTGAACCAGAGCCAGAGCCAGAACCTGAACTTGAACCAGAATCGGGGCCAGAACCTCAACCAGAGCCAGAACCAGAACCTGAACCTGAAGCAGAGCCAGTAGATCTCGGAGAATCAGGAATGGATGACCTCCTT
>CALBFM010000070.1:0-3602 GCA_937893445.1 uncultured euryarchaeote | reverse complement strand
CACCGAATTGGGCGCCGGGCCGTCAAGCCAGTTGCCGAGGCATTCCAGCCGTTGAGCCAGCCACTTACGTTCGGTGGTGGAAACATCGCCCATCTCCCCTGTTCGCTGCAGTGTCTCGACCACGGCATCCAGCCCGGGCCGCGCTTGCGCCAGAGTAACTAGGTGGCGGTAAGGCACCTCAGGAGGCGTGCCCGGAATACCCGCGATCTGTGACAGTTCCCACGCTCGCGAGTCATCGCTACTCTCTCCGGCAAGGCGTGCCTGCCCGGCGCGGTCGTAGTCATCTACCAGATTTAGCACCCCCAGCCCGGGGTCAAAGTCGATATGCCGCTGCGGCTGCGGCTTCAGTACCAGCCAGCGCAGTGCCTCGGGCGGAGCAATACGCAACATCTCGGCCGCCGAAACGGCTACGCCTGTGGAGGAGTGCATTGCGCCGGAGCCTTTGAGGTGAATCCACTCATAGACTAGGTGGTCAGGCGGACTGCCGCCATAGATAGCCTCAACGATTTCCTTGCCGGTGTCGAAGCTGCCGCCCTTGGTGGCGTGGTCCTTGCCGAAGGCTTCAAAGGTGACGCCGAGCCAGCTCCACTTGGCAGGCCAGTCGAGTCGCCATGGAAGCTTCCCCTCACCCTCGGCCAGATTGTTGCGCACAGTCTCGCCCTCCGCGTTTTCGAACTCGAGCCAAGGCCATTTGCACTTCGTAACGTGTCCGTTGACCAGTCTCCCATCATTATCACGGCAGGTCCAGGGGAACCATTCACGCGGCAGCTGCCGTCCGCTGACGCGCTCCAGGATTTCGCGCACCTGCCCTGCGCTCTCGACTGCGGAGCGGGTGCAGTCGGCAAAGTGCCCTTCACGGTAGGCGACGTGGTTGTCAACCACCCGCGGTGTGACTCCCACATCATGCAGTGCTTCGAAGAATGGCTCGAGGAAGTAATCTGCGTAACTGCCGTTCCCCTCTGGTGCTGGTATCTCGGCCAGTGGATGGCCAACCCACTTACTATAGCCCTTGTCGAGGAACGGGTAAACCTTGCGCAGTGGGTCTGCAGTGTCGGCGACATAGACCAGCTCCGCCTCGCCGCCCTCGTCACGCACTGCACGCGTCACAGCATCGGCGGTCAGGATTTCGCGCATGCTGCCGACGTGGATTGGTCCTGACGGCGTTATCCCCGAAGAAATGACGTGCCGGTCGCCGCGCTCCAGAAGCCGTTCGGCTGCGACGTCCGCCCAGTGCATTCAGGCGCCGACCGGCCGCGCACGAACCAGCGCGCGTAGTGGCACGCCATCAAGGTCATTCTCGGCACGCTTGTTTATGAGTACTATTACCAGCACCGGTTCGCCGCCTTCTTGCTTGACGAACTCTATAACCTCGCGCGAAGTGGAACCGGAGCTGACAACATCATCAACGATTATCACTTGTTTACCATCTAAGCCGGCATAGTTGGACGCGAAGTCAATGGCAGTATCCTCTCGCGACGGGCGCACCATGGCAAAATCGACTTCCAGAATGTCGGATAGCAGTGTGCCAAGTGGGACGCCATTGGCCATCACACCTGCTATGACATCTATCTCGAAGTCGTGTCGCGCCTGTTCCTCTAGGATGATGTCGGCCATTATCTCGGTGATAGCGCGCATACGTAGGCCGGAAACGCCGATTGAGCGCCAGCCGGCCTTGACATCTGCCGGTGGTCGGTCTTCTGGCTCGGACGCCTGCTTAGCGAGCAGCCATTCGACCGTCGTTTGTCCCAGATGCAGCTCTTGGCAGATTTCGCGAGTGGATAGTCCTTTCTCACGCAGTTCGACCGCGCGCTCAGCCATCCCTTCTATCGACATCTGTGTGGACCTGCTTTACGGCTATTAAAATCTATCCTGCTAAATTTCTGCGTTACCAGCCAGCCCACATTCACTGCACTCCACTTTCTGGATTCGCCCCAGCTTGGGCACTTCCATCTGCGCGCTACAGCCTGGGCAGGCAATGATTGCTGTTCCGTGCGCAACCACTGGCTTTACCTTCAGCGGCGTGCTGGTCCTTGGTAGAGTTGACTGTCCGGAAGGAAATCGGCTCGCTAGAGGTTGGCGGCTTGATTCTGGTAATTGTCGCGTAGTAGGTGGTGTAGGTGGCGGTGCGGCACCAAACGGCATTTCCAGCAGCTCGAACCACCACATCGCGCCAATCGCAGTTACCAAGAGCAGTGCGCCTGTCGCGAGACCGATGGTGCGCGTGTCGACTGGCAGCCAGTCAGCCTGCGCCTCAGTTGTGTGGGTCGTGTAGAATGCGATGCCTTGCGGTGTCGCGATTACAATAGTGCTGTCGCTGGCACCGACCAGCGGTGACTGCGCCTCAGTCAGCAACCCCCCGACTTGTTTGCCGGAGCGGTCCAGCAAGGTCAAGTCATCCGCGTTCGGTCCCAACCCGGTAATCGCGACCCTGCTCCCTGTGGCTGCCATCTGGGGCTGGGTAGTCACCGGCGCGCTGGCCAGTTCATGATTCCAGGCCGGTTCACCGCTGCTAGGCTCGAATCCGCTCACAATCTGGGTCTGGATGCCGTGGAGCAGCGTAATCAGCGAACCATCTGGCGCTACCGCCAGCGCGCGACTGCTGTTCGCCTCTGGGGTCGCGAACTTCCATTTGCGTTCACCACTTTCCAAGATATAGGCGTGTAGTTTTCCCGCAGTCGCTACGGCGATGACCTTGCCATCAGCAGACATCTCCAACTCGAACGGTGGCTGGTCAAACGTGTACTTGCCGAGATCACCTCTTAGACCCCCATCATTACGCCGCACGATGTAGAGTTGGTCACTTCCTGCTACCGTTAGGTAATCACCCTTCAGGACCAGCATCAGGCCAGTTTGCAGGTCATTGCGAATCTGCTCTTGCTGGCCATCGTTGAGCACTTGCTCATCGTCTGGGAAGGTCCAGCGCAGCTCCATTTCTTCCCCTGAACCATACTTCCAGAGTCGCACGCTGCCACTGGCAAAGCCAGCTGCAACATAGTTGCCGGCTGACGAGAGCGCGACCCCCACTGGTTCCTCGCCCGGGATGTTGGCAGACACTAGCACACCTTCTGTCCCGTAGAGCACCACATTTTCACCTTCGATGAGCGCCGCGCGCTGCGCTTTGTAATCTACTGCCAGCGCTGTTACATCGTCAGTAGTGGTGTAGCTTACCTTTGAACCGTCATCCTGTAGGAAGTGCAACTCGCTGTCGCGCCATGCCACCACGCCACCACCAGACCCAGCCACTAGGAACTCTGGTTCACCCTGCAAGTCGATATTGCTGGTGTTGTGCATTCCGCCGCTTACGGGCAGCGCAAGTAGCAAGACTATCAGAGGTAGAAACAGTCGTTTCATGATGGTCCACGGCGCTTGCCCCTAAAAGGTTGCGAGGGCCGCCTCTTTTATAGAGGGGGTTGGTGCGCGAGCGCTCAGCTATGGCACTCTTTCAAGGACGTTCAAAACGCAAGCCGACTGGTGGACGACTTCGTCCCCACCGCTCCAAGCGGCGCGCTGAAATTGGACGCGAGTTGCAGCAGACCCGCATCGGCGAAAAACGGCAAAAGTTTGCTCGCGCTCGTGGCGGTGCCCGCAAGGTACGACTTCTG
>CALBFM010000069.1:0-2379 GCA_937893445.1 uncultured euryarchaeote | reverse complement strand
TCTGGGGATGCTCCACCTCCTGGAAGAAGTCGCGCCCGGCCAAATGCTCCGACTTCGCTACCTCCGAAACGTCGTGCACCGGCTGGAACGGGATGTGGTTCGCCTTGAACAACTCGGACAGCTCAGCCTTGCCGCGCTCCGCCAGCCAGGGATGCCAGAAGGCGTCCAGCTCATCCGCCCACTCCGACGAGAACCAGCGATTCTCCAGTCGCTCATCGTCCTTCCAGGGCGGGTTGCCCATCAGCTTCATGAAGCGACTCCACTGGTCGTCGACCATCGTGATCACTTCGATGTAGCCGTCCTTTGCGGGTGTGACCTGCCAGGGATAGAAGGCATGGTTGTGCGCGCCGTCGCGCCCGCGTAGCTGGCCCGCGTAGATGTATTGGGGCAGCGAGTCGCCCCGCAGCGTTGTTCCCATGACCTCGACGATCGACACCCAGGCGTGCTGTCCCTCCCCCGTCGACTTGCGCGCGCGCAGCGCCAGCATCGCCGCCTCGCGCACGATGCCATTCAAGTCCGCCCCCGAGTAGCCGTCGGTCTGCTTAGCCAGCCGCTTCAGGTCGACCTTCACCAATGGCATTTCGGCAGTGTGGATTTCCAGAATAGCCTGGCGGGCGTCCAGATCTGGCGCATGTACCAGCAGCAGCCTGTCGAAACGCCCGGGGCGCAGAAGTGCGGAATCGATTATTTCGGGGCGGTTGGTAGCGCCGATGACAACGACGCCTTCCAGATTCTCCAGCCCGTCCATGCTAGTCAGCAGCTGGTCCACCAGCCGATCGCTGACACGGCTGTCGCCGCCGCCGCCACGCGTCGGCGCCAGTGCGTCCAGTTCATCCAGGAACACTATGCAGGGGGCTACCTGTTTCGCCTTGCGAAAGACTTCGCGCAACCGCTTCTCAGACTCACCAACCCACTTCGACATTACTTCGGGGCCCTTGATGGCGATAAAGTTAGCTGCCGCCTCGGTCGCAATCGCCTTGGCCAGCAGTGTCTTGCCAGTACCGGGCGGTCCGTAGAGCAGGATACCGCGCGGTGGAGTTATGCCCAGTCGCTCGAAACCAGCCGGATTAGTTAGGGGCCACTCAACAGCCTCGCGCAGCTGCTGCTTGACCATTTCGAGGCCACCGACCTCCGACCAAGCGACCTTCGCTATTTCGACCATTACCTCGCGCAGCGCCGACGGTTCGACGTCCTTGAGCGCCTCCTTGAAATCATCGGTTGTAACCTTCATTTCCTGCAGCAGCTTGGGCGGCAGTGGCTCGTCCAGGTCAATCTCCGGTAGGTAGCGCCGCAGTGCACTCATCGCTGCTTCGCGCGCCAACGCCGCCATATCTGCCCCGACAAAACCGTGCGTAATCTCGGCAAAGTGCTCCAGCTCATCCCAGGCACCATCCTCGTCACGCTCGAGAGGCATGCCTCGCGTGTGAACCTGCAGAATTTCGCGCCGGCCCTCATAGTCGGGGATGCCAATCTCGATTTCGCGGTCAAAGCGACCGGGCCGCCGCAGAGCAGGGTCAATTGCATCGGGACGATTAGTCGCGGCAATCACGATAACCTGTCCACGCGCCTGCAGCCCGTCCATCAGCGTCAGCAGCTGTGCGACGACACGTCGTTCGACCTCGCCCTGGGTTTCATCCCGCTTGGAAGCAATGGAATCAAGTTCATCGATAAAAATAATTGATGGAGAGTTCGCCTCGGCCTCCTCGAACTTTTGCCGCAAATGTGCTTCAGACTCACCATAGTACTTGTTCATGATTTCCGGCCCCTGGATACCAATGAAATGGGCGCCTGACTCGTTCGCTACTGCCTTCGCAAGTAGTGTCTTTCCGGTACCGGGAGGGCCGTAGAGCAGCACCCCCTTGGGAGGGTCAATGCCGAGTGCCTCGAATAGCTCAGGATGCTTCAGCGGCAGCTCTATCATCTCGCGTACCTTGCGGATTTCCTCCTTCAGACCGCCAATGTCCTCGTAGACCACACCGGTCGTCAGCAGCTCTTCTTCCTTGACCGGCTCCTCCAGTACCTGTAGCGTAGTTTCAGCTTGAATCTGCACGATGCCCTTTGGCTGCACATTGGCTACCGCGAACGGCAACCGGCCACCCATCAGCGTCAGCCCCGGCACAATCACGGCGTCGCCCTTGGTCAGCGGGCGGCGGTTGAGGCCACGCAGGATAATCTCGTCGATCCCGGGGCCGAACTGCACGCGCCCCGACTGCTGCTCAAGCAGTGGCGCTAGGCTCACCTTCTGCGCCGGCCGCACCTGCGCCTTGCGCACCTCGACCTTGTCGCCCAGGTTCACCTTAGCATTGTTGCGTATCAGCCCGTCGATGCGGACGACGCCTTTGCCCTCATCCTCCGTACGCGCGCGCCATACGATGGCTA
>CALBFM010000068.1:0-1146 GCA_937893445.1 uncultured euryarchaeote | reverse complement strand
AGAAAACGAGAAATTTCGCATGTTCTCACCTTCCGATTTCCTCGTTTGCATTCGGATTTGGGTTCATTTTGAAAAAGGTGAGCTAACACTTTGGGTGGAATGGCTGATGCAACGTGTCCAGCCACCGGTAACCATTGAACAACTGCTCAAAGAATTGGCGCACTCGACTCACGTCCACCGCACGCAACAGACGAGTAAAGCGCGTCAACCCCCGAAGGAACAGGGAGGTGGTTTGCTTGTCCTTGTGCGCGTTGCGCACTTCTCCAGCGGCTTGCTCGCGCATGCCTTCTAACCCACATAGCGCATAGCACAGCGCGATAGGAATCAGCAATCTCGCGATTCGCTGCGGGTCGGTTACCCGCGTGCCTTCAATGTCAAACGCACTTGATTTCCAATGGCGGTGCATCGGTTCAATCCCCCATCGCTTCCGATACGCTTCAATCGTCTCGGGGAAGGTGCGATGGGTACTTAATATCACCCACGGTTCGTCATAACCCTTCTCCCACAGCAAGGCGACATTGACACGGAAGTGGTTCGATTGGGTGACTTGGCAATCTCGTAGGAACCGGCATTGCCCACAGCGAAGCGGAGCAAGCCAATCGGCGACCTTCTGACAGTCGTGGCCATGCTGGAGATACTCACTCCGCTTCAGGCGTAACACACTGTTGACTCGATAGGTGTCGAAGAGCCACTCTGCCAACTTTGGCGAAGCGAATTCTCTATCGGCAGCAACGGTCAGTGGACACCGCTGGAGCCACTGGGCACATCGTAGTGCATCGACTGCTGGAGTGAGGACTTGTTGCCAGTGCTGCAACCCGGTCGCGCCGGGACGAGAAAGAACAATCCAATACAGCGGACAGGTTATCCCGTCGAGGACGATGGCAACGCTCAACACATTAACCACCTGACCACGTCGGTGCCACTCGGTTCGGTCCATCGAGAGCATCACTTCATCGACGCCTAAAAGCAAAGGACGCAACAGCGCCGGTGTAAAGGTGGTCACGTCGATGCGAGAGTTGGACAGGAAGCGACGGATACGTTGACGCCACGCCATATCGGTGGTTTCATCGTCGGGTAGTTTTTCCGCCAGACGGAATAGATGCGCCCGTGTCTTCTCCAACAGAGCAATCATCAGCCACGCCAACA
>CALBFM010000067.1:0-3244 GCA_937893445.1 uncultured euryarchaeote | reverse complement strand
GTGCACCGCATCGGTACCCCACATCGTAGGAATATCAATACCATCGACACTATCATCAACAGAAGCTTGGTACATTGACTCTGCAAGAGCAATCCAATCCTGCGGTGTGGCATATTTATCGTTATTTGGGAAAGCACCACCACCGTTTAGGTAGCTACCAAAACCGTAACGACGCATATCTTCAACAGTAATGTCACGAATTTCAGGCTGGATCATCTGTGCGACTTTTTGCTCGAGCGTCATCTCGGCGAGTAATGTATCAATACGTTGTTCCATTGCTGGCTTTTGAGCAACAGGAATATCCAACTGTGGCCAAACTGAGTCCTCACTCATAGGTGCCGTTGTGTCTGCCGTACAGGCCGAAAGAATGGCTGCGGGTAACGCAGCCAATAGCCATTTTTTTTGTCTCATTATTCTGCCACCTCAGCTGTTTGCTTTGCTTTTTTAAAGGCACGGGGTACATAGCCAGCGAAACCGTAGTATGCGATGTAGGCATAACACATAAGGGGCACAATAAAGGCTGTTTGCACGCCTACCGCATCAGCCAACCAGTCACCCAATTGCATGCTGCGCCTTGGCACCAGTGACTGATGCAGCTCATCGAGCGCACCGTAGCCGGCACCAATCGCGAGAACGAACATCGCGGGCGTGACGCCAGGCAACGGGTGGTGGTGCGATACAGCGTTCCACAGCAGGGCCCCGAGCACAGCAAATTCCGCTAGATGATTCAGCTTGTCTGCCAATGGCATCCCAGTCACAGTTGGCGGACCTGTGACCACTGACTGGTGGCTCATAACTGCAATGAATGACATCCACCCCAGTACGAGCACCCACGCCAACCTCGGGCTCACAGCGTGCCTTCGCGCATGCGCTGCAGGTCGTCCAAGTCATCGGAGTCGAACTGGTTAGGCGGCTCACCCGCCAGCTGGTTTCCCAAATCAACCGACTCGACCGCCCAATACATCACAGACTCATCATTGATCGAGTGGCCTGGATGGTCGGGATCCTCATGATCGTGCGGTGAAGTATAGCCGATATTCACTAACGCCACCAGGTGGCCATATTCGTGGACTAGCACCGCCTTCTCAATATCCTGCGCCGAGACAAAAAGGAATGCGGCGTCCTCGATTTGTTCTTTGAAGATGACTATTGACGATCCACGGTAAGCTACTCCAAGCGCGTCCGGGTTATCGGCATACTCGCCGTTCAGGTAGAGTAAGTGGACGACGAAAGTGTCACCTTCCTTGTGGCGCGTACGTTCGCGGTCCTCGAGTACCATCACTTCATCCAATGTATAGGAGTCGTCATCACTGCCGAACGCGTGCTGCTTGATTGATATCGATGACTTTTCAGTCGTCTCCGAGATGCGCTGCTTCACTAGATCCAGCGCGGTGCTGTCGGGAGCATTACCCTCAACATAACTTATTTCGAGCAACAGCTCACCATATGGGTCGCCACGTAGGATTTCGTAACGGCAAGCGCCAGTGGATGGCTCGCAGTCGAAGGGTCCAAGCTTGGAATCGTGCAGGCATCCTGCCAGTGGCAGCAGCAGCGCAAGCACGAGCACTAGTTTCACGTTCACGGCACGCGAATGGCGGGGGAATTTAGCGTCTGCGGCAGGCGCATCAGCACTCACGCAGGAAATTCAGGTAGCTCTCGTAAACTCTGCGCACCGAGGCCAGTTCCACCCACTCATCTGGTGCGTGCAGGTTACCTCCTTTCGGACCAAGGATAGCGGTTGGGGCAACAGTAGCAAGGAAATTGAAGTCACCAACAGATGATGAATCACTTGGTGGATAGTCATTCAACGTGAGCAAGTGCTCGAGCAGCTCTGAATGCTCTGCCGTGTACGCTTCGGGTGGTGGCGTTGGTCGCTCGACTTCCACAACGGTTAGTCTCGAATCAAGCTGCGCTAGTACCTCCTGGACAGTGTCGCGCGACTCGCCTGGCGCAAGATGGCGATCAACGACCAGTTGTGCGTCCTGCGGATGGCTTAGACCACGAGCGCGTGACTCGAACTCCAGCACGACTTGGGTACCTGCAACCTCCATCGCCTCGATTTCAAGCGCTAGCGCCGCCATGTGCGCCAGCGCGCTCTCGCCTTCCTGCGTCGCGTGGCCGCCAGCGGTCTCAAGTGCCAGCCGGAACACCGCACGGCCGGGTGCTGACAGCATGACACGTTCTCCGCTCGGCTCCGGCACCAGCACCAGTTCCGGCGCCAGTTCGCGTAGTCGCGGCAGCGCTGCATTTACGCCGCGGCACCATCCTTCCTCATCGCAAGTCAGCAGCATCGACAGCGGTCGGCGACAGGCCCTTCCGCCTTCGGCGCAAGCACGGAATGTTTCCACCGCAATCGCGACACCCGCTTGCATATCTGCCGCGCCGAGGCCAATAAGATTACCACTCTCACGGCGTGGAGAGTGCGGTGCCTCCCATCCCGGCGCGGGTGGTACAGTGTCGAGGTGTCCACAGAGCAGAACTGGACGGCCGTCACCGGGGGCGTGGCACCAGAGGTTGACGGTGCCCTCATCGACCGACTGTAACTCCGGTTCCCACCCGGAAAGATAGTCGGCAAGGAACTTCGCCTTCGCCATTTCGTCACCCATTACCGAGGGGATAGCAACCAGCTGCTCGAGCAGATGCTCCGGACCCAATTCAGGCAAGGCTTACCTCACCCGCGTACAGCCGCTCCTCCCCAGTGGCAGTGCGCACCTCCAGCGCGCCGTCGGTGCCAATGCTAAGAGCGGTGCCGTGACCACCGTCCCATGCAACAGGCTTGCCCAGTAGCTGCTCGTGGAGGCGATAGCGCGCTAGGAACTCCGGCGCAGGCAGCTGCACCAGCCGCTGCAACCGCGTGATAATGGCTGTTGCGAGTGGCTTGAGCCATGCCTGCCAGTTGGCGGCGGGCGGCAAACTACCGCCAACCACCTCCAAAGTCGTTGCACCTTCCACTGGCGAGTCACCCTCCAAGTTGACACCAATACCTGCCACCGCGCGGTCACCCTCTGCTTCGCACAGCACGCCTCCCAGTTTGGCTCCATCGCAGAGCAAGTCGTTAGGCCACTTCACCCCGATACGGCCCGGGCAGTGCAGCTGTAGTGCATCGCGCGTTGCCAGTCCCGCACGGAGCGGTAGAAGTGGCGCATTTTCCACGATGATTGACATATAAAGTCCACCAGGCGGTGATTTCCAGTATTGGCCACGGCGACCGCGGCCCTCCGTCTGCTCCCGCGCAACCACTGCA
>CALBFM010000066.1:0-27216 GCA_937893445.1 uncultured euryarchaeote | reverse complement strand
ACAGGCGAGCCGCGCCAATGCGCTGGGTGGCTTTGCGAGCGCTATCGTCCTTGGCATCGTAGCGCTATACATCGGATACGAGGCCTTCCGCCACTTTGTTGACCATCCAGAAATAAGCTATGGACAAGCATTGCCAGTGGCAGTCGTAGGTCTGTTAGTCAACGGATGGTGTGCTTGGATTCTAGGGCAGGGACACGGCGGGCATGGCCACACGCACACACACGAGCACAAGCACGCGCCACGCAATTTCGGCCAGTGGAACCGGCTGGTACAATCCTACGCTGAAGACTTCGAGTTCATCCTCTCCCGTATTGAACGCCTCTTTGCCAGTTCACAGGATATCGCTGACCTGAATCTGCGTGGCGCCTACCTGCATGTGCTCGCTGACGCGCTCGTTTCGGTCTTCGTTATCATAGCACTGTTGCTGGGGATGGTGTTCCCTGGCAGTGCCCTAGTATTCCTTGACCCGCTGGTCGGCATCGTTGGCGGAGTTGTGATTGCGCGCTGGGCGCTCGGATTGATTCGCGATTCCAGTCGGGAACTACTAGGCCTGGAACAATGATGATGTTAAGCTTCAGCTTCCATCGCTGCCGTGTAAGTACCGTAGCGCGCAGCGCCGTTTAGCTGTGCGCGGTGCAGGAACGCCGCCTGTGCCGCAGTACAGTTGGTCGAATCACCTCCCCACGTGTAGAGCGCTGACTGCTGCAGCGCACGTCCGTAGGAGAAGGAAAGTTCCCACGGCCCACCGCCCATTGCGTTCATCGCGCTGAGGTGCGCTGTCGCCTCCACCTCGGACTGGCCGCCGGAGAGGAACATGATGCCCGGCACCTCGGCAGGGACCGTTGCCTTGAGGCAGCGCAGCGTCTCACCAGCAACTTCCTCCACGTCGGCGCGGTTGTCGGCGTCGCTAGCAGAGTTGACCATATTGGGCTTGAGTAGTGTGCCCGGCAGGTACACGCCACGGTCTGCGAGAGCCGCATAAACTGTGTTGAGCGTCCACTCACTAACTTCGTAGCAGCGCGCGATGGAATGAGTACCATCCATCAGCACCTCCGGCTCGACAATCGGCACGAGGCCGGCGTCTTGCGAAATGCGGGCGTAGTCGGCCAGCGCGTCCGCATTGGCCTGCACGCACGCCGCACTAGGGAGATTGGCTCCGATGGTAATCACTGCGCGCCACTTGTCGAAGCGAGCGCCCAGCGCATAGTACTCAGTGCATCGCTCTGCCAGTCCATCGAGGCCAGCGGTCAGCTTCTCGTCCGGTGCGCTATCCATAGAGTGCGCGCCGCCGTCAACCTTGATGCCGGGGATGACTCCTTTCGACTGCAGGATTTCAGCCATGTCGCGGCCGTCGCTGGCCGACTGTCGTAGCGTTTCGTCGAATAGGATGACACCGGAAATAAATTCCTCCATTCCTAACGCAGTGAATAGCGTCTCGCGGAATTCGCGCCGTAGCCGCTCCTCGTTCGGCATTCCAATCTGCGATAGACGCTTGCCCATTGTGAGGGGCGACTCATCTGCCGCCAAGATTCCCTTGCCCGGCACCGCCAGTGCGTGAGCCGTCGCTTCGAGGGCAGCTCTGTCCATGTGCCCCCGAGGCTCGCGCAGCTTAAGAGACTGGCGCGTGCTCATGCCGGATTATTTCGTCACGGCCATCAGCTACCGAGATGATACGGCTAGTTGTCACCGTCCCGCCTCCTCTGAGTTTAGGTCCAGGGAGCCAACCGTCGCAGACGCCCGTCGCGACGAAAACTGCGTCGTCAGACGTGCAAAGCTCGTCGCGCTGCCAAAGTCGGTCGACGTCTTCACCCAGCATCTCGATCGCACGTGTTCTGAACTCAGGCTCGTGGAAATGAAGACGTCCTTCGAAAACACCACCGATTCCGCGCAACGCAGTGGCTGCGATGACTCCCTCGGGCGCGGCACCGATACCCAACAACAGGTCGACTTCGCCAGTCGCAGCGCGCAGCGCACCCGCGATGTCGCCGTCGCCAATCAGCTGTAGTTTCGCACCGACCGCGTGGATTTCAGCAATCAAACGCTCGTGGCGCGACCTCTCCAGAACAATGACCCGAACCTCAGATACTGGCTTCCCCAACACATTCGCCGCTGCAGCCAAGTTGTCAGCGACAGGCGCATCGAGACTGACATGACCGGCCAGCTCTGGTGGGCCTGCAATCTTGTTCATGTAGCAATCAGGTGCGTGTAATAGAGCACCGCGCGGCGCCGCTGCCATTACCGCTAGTGCGTCGGGCTCGTCGCGAGCACAGTTATTGGTGCACTCGAGTGGATCTACGGCAATATCTACCGCCACCGCCCCAAGGTCCCCTTGGCGTGACCCGAGAGGCTCGCCAATCCAAAGCATTGGAGCATCGTCGCGCTCGCCCTCACCGATAGCGACACGGCCATCGAAAGCAATTGTATCAAAAATGGCGCGCATCGCAGTCACCGCGGCGGCATCAGCTGCCTTGTTGTCACCGCAACCGCGCATGCGCCCAGCGGCGATAGCAGCTGCCTCGGTGGCGCGCAGGAACTCCAGCGCCAGCTCAGCCACGGGCCCCACGCGCCGTGATTGCGCGCGGTTTTATAATAGTGGCTGCGAAATCCACACGGGTGTCGCTCTAGAATATAGAAAACGAGTCGTTGTCATCGTGGAAAGACCCGCCCGATAGGTGAAAATTGGCAGTTCTTAAATAGCCCGCTTGTTTGGCGACCCGCTCCCAGGGTGTCGGCGGTGCGTAGAAGGGCCTGTAGCTTAGCCAGGTAGAGCGTCCGGCTTTTAACCGGACGGTCAAGGGTTCGAATCCCTTCAGGCCCGCCGATAGCAGGTGAGCAAATGTGGCGAGGATGGTGAAGTAGTCTGGATGATGAGGAACTATGGCATCATAAACTGGTGCCTAGGCATCGACGGCTAGAGCCGGAGCAGGCAGCTGAAAAGCTGGCAAAGTTGAACATAGAGTCTGAGCAGCTGCCCAAGATTCTGAAAACTGACCCGGCTGTGCAGGCACTGGGAGATGATATCGCTACGGGCGATGTCATCGAAATAGAGCGAATCGACGAGCGGGCCGGGTTTAACCTGGCGTACCGCAAGGTGGTAGAATGACACAGATACGGCAGCATAACGAGGACCACCCGCTTATCAGAGCTTTCTTCCAGAGTAAGAATGCGGCAGGTACAAGCGCGGCACTGGTGAACCACCAGCTGGGCTCATACAACGATTTCCTGCCACACAAAGGCAATCCTGCACCCTGGATGCAACGTGTTGTCAACAATATTGCTGTTGGCACAGACGAGGGTATGCGCGGTTCAATCCGGCTCGAACTAGGTGATCTGGATGTAATTGTGAAGCTTGGCAAGGCGCGGATGGGGCAGCCGATGGTGGTCGAGGCGAACGGCTCGCAATCGATGGCGACGCCAATGATGGCGCGACTGCGCAACCTCACATACGCTGCACCCGTCTTCCTAGAGTTCACCGTTATCGAGGAAGACCTCGAAATCGAGGAAGGAGAGGAGGAAATCGGGATGATGCCAGTAATGGTGAAGTCAACGCGCTGCAACCTGCACCGGGAGAGTGAATACCTCCGCACCAAGTACGAAAAGCGGCTGGGGCCCGATGGAGGCTTTACAGACGATGAATACGCCACTATCCTGCAACTGGAGCAGGAGGATCCGGAAGACCCAGGTGGCTACTTCATTATCAACGGCACCGAACGGGTGCTCGTATGCCTTGAAGACCTAGCGCCCAACCGAGTGATGGTCGAGCGCGAGGCTCGGTACCAGCGACAGACCGAATACGCCAAGGTATTCTCGCAGCGTGAAGGATTCCGTGCACTGACCATGGTTGAGAAGAAAAAGGATGGCATCCTGCATGTTTCCATCCCTGTCGCCTCGGGGGGAGTCCCACTGGTGGTACTGATGATGGCGCTGGGAATGGAATCTGCTGACGACATCATGGAGGCTATCACCAATGACGATGCAACGCGGAACCTTGTTCTGGCCAACATCGAGGGCATCCACCGCGAAGAGCAGGTCTATACTACTGAGGAGGCGCTGGAGTACCTGGAACGACGCTTTGCAGCTGGGCAATCTAAGGAGTACCGGCGCAAGCGTATCAACTACATTCTCGACAATACCCTACTGCCACACCTCTCAACTAGTCTGGAGGCGCGGTACAAGAAAGCGCTTTTCATAGGGCGCATGGCGCGCGAGGTACTGGAACTAGCGACCGGGACGCGAGAACCGGATGACAAGGACCACTACGCTAACAAGCGGCTCAAGCTTGCGGGCAACCTGATGGAGGAATTGTTTCGCGCCGGTCTACAGGCGCTGCTCAACGACATGAAATACCAGATGGAGCGTTCCTACACCAAGCGCAAGGAAAAACGGGTCAAAAACGCTATCCGGCGCGATGTTCTGACCAACAAAATCATGCACGCCATGGCGACGGGGAATTGGATTGGTGGCCGCGCTGGTGTGTCGCAGCTGCTCGACCGTACCTGCAATATGGCAACGCTGAGTCACCTGCGGCGAGTTATTTCGCCGCTGACACGTAGCCAACCTCACTTCCAAGCACGTGACCTGCACTCAACCCAGTTCGGGCGACTCTGCCCTAACGAGACGCCGGAAGGGCAGAACTGCGGGCTAGTAAAGAACTTGGCACTGATGATTGATGTTTCGGAAAACCTGCCTCCTGACGATGTGCTCGAAACGCTGCGTGAGCTGGACATGCAGCCGCTCGAGAACCTGCAGGAAAAGTGGGGTAAGGTCTACTTCAACGGCGACTTGGCAGGCTGCACGCCTGAACCACTCAACTTGGTTAAAAGGCTGAGGGGATTGCGGAGACAGGCGCGCCTGAGTAACACAGTCAACGTACGTTACGAGGATCATCTAAACGACGTGCTGGTCAATAGCGACCCGGGGCGAATCCGACGGCCGCTGCTGCTAATCCACCGTAACAATAAGCTGGCGCTCGGGCAGAAGCACATCGACCGCCTCGGGACTGGAAAATTAATCTGGGAAGACCTGCTCGACATGGGGCTTGTCGAGTACATTGACGCCGAAGAGGAGGAAGACTGCCTCATTGCACTTAATGAGGAAGATCTGAAACGTAACCGGAAAACACACGCCTACACACACATGGAAGTTGACCCAATGGTCATCCTAGGCGTCGCAACCTCTAACGTCCCCTTCCCGGAGTACAACTCCTCACCACGCTGCACGATGGGGGCTGGCATGTCGAAGCAATCTCTTGGCATGGGCCAGTCCAACTATCGACTGCGGCCCGACACGCGCGGCCACCTGCTGCACTATGCCCAGAAACCGATGGTGCAGACCGAGGCGATGAAGCATAACACCCTACTCACACGTCCGGCAGGTCAGAACATGGTTGTAGCGGTAATGAGTTACCACGGCTACAATATGGAGGACGCGCTCATCTTCAACCGCGGCTCGATTGACCGCGGCCTCGGCCGTTCCAGCTTCATGCGCTCCTACATTTCAGAGGAGCGGCGCTACCCTGGCGGACAGGAGGACCGCTTTCTCATCCCCGACCCGGAAGTACGCGGCGCGCGCTCCGAGGATGCATACTTCAACCTGGAGGAAGACGGGCTGATTTACCCGGAAGTGGAACTACGTGGTCGCGAGGTGCTTATCGGCAAGACTAGTCCGCCCCGTTTCCTTGCCGAGCCGACAGATTTCATGACACCAGCACGCGTGCGCGAGTCGTCGCTGACAGTGCGTCACGGGGAGAAAGGCACTGTCGACTCGGTAATGCTTTCCGAGACTGAAAACGGATCGCGCATTGCGCGCATCCGTGTCCGCGATCAGCGCATCCCCGAGTTAGGGGATAAGTTCGCTAGCCGGCACGGCCAGAAAGGAGTCATCGGTCACCTTGTCTCCTCGGAGGGAATGCCCTTCACCGCCACCGGCATCGTCCCGGATCTGATTATCAATCCACACGCTATTCCGAGCCGCATGACTATCGCACACGTGCTAGAGATGGTGGGTGGCAAGGTGGGCGCCATGGCTGGGCGATTCATCGACGCTAGCGCCTTCTCTGGCGAGAAAGAAGATTACTTGCGTGGCGAGCTGGCAGACCACGGCTTCAAACACTCCGGTCGTGAGTCACTCTATGATGGGCAAACCGGCCGTCGTATTGACGCTGATATTTTTATCGGCGTCATCTACTACCAGAAACTGCACCACATGGTCAGCGGCAAGATGCACGCACGTAGCCGCGGGCCAATGCAGCTGCTGACACGCCAGCCGACTGAAGGGCGTGCTCGTATGGGTGGCCTACGATTCGGTGAAATGGAGCGCGACTGCCTCATCGGCCATGGCGCCTCGATGGTTATCAAAGACCGATTACTTGATGAGAGTGACAAAACCACCCAATTCGTCGATGGGCGCTCGGGCCATCTGGCGTACAAGGACCGGCGGGGGGTGCTCAGCTCACCGATGGGGGACAACACTGCCATCTATCCGGTCGACATGTCGTATGCCTTCAAACTGCTGCTGGAGGAGTTGAAGGCACTCGGAATCGCCGCTAAACTGCGGCTGGAGGACCGCTCGTGATTCGGCACATGATTCCCAAGCGCATTCGCAGCATCGACTTCGGTCTGATGTCGCCAGGTGATATCCGTAAACTTTCTGGCGGGACTAAGATTATCACCGCCGACACCTACGACAATGACGGATTTCCAATCCCGCTGGGGTTGATGGACATGCACCTGGGTGTTATCGAACCCGGCCTGCGCTGCAAGACGTGTAGCCAGAAACTGGATGAGTGCCCCGGTCACTTCGGTCATATCGATTTTGCGCTGCCGGTCATCCACGCCGGCTACAACAAGAACATCAAGGACGTTCTCGCCTCTACCTGCGCGGCGCCAGCGTGCGGACGGATGCTGCTACCACAGGAGCGCATCGACAGTTATATTTCCCAGATACGCGCAATCCAAGAGTCGGAAGCGGGGACCACAGTCACAATGCAGGAGTTTATCCGGCGCGCAATCCGCGAGACCGTCAAGCAAAAGACCTGCCCCCACTGCAACGAGAGGCAAATCAAGCTGACGCTCGACAAGCCGACGACTTTCCGCGAGGGGGGCAACAAGCTCACCCCGCGCGACGTCCGCGCGCGGCTGGAGAAGATTCCAGACGGCGACCTGTGGGCGCTCGGATTCAATCCTGAAACCACGCGTCCCGAATATATGGTGCTCACCGTATTGCCGGTGCCGCCAGTCTCGGTGCGCCCCACTATCACGCTCGAAAGCGGCGAGCGGTCGGAGGACGATTTGACCCACAAGCTAGTCGACGTGCTGCGCATCAACCAACGACTGCGCGAAAACCGCGACGCCGGCGCCCCGCAACTGATTATCGACGACCTGTGGGAGCTGCTACAGTACCACATTACGACCTATTTTGACAATCAAACCGCTGGTATCCCCACCGCGCGCCACCGCAGCGGGCGGCCGCTGAAAACCATCATTCAGCGGCTCAAGGGTAAGGAAGGCAGGTTCCGCTCCAACTTGAGCGGCAAACGCGTCAATTTCTCGGCCCGCACCGTGATTACGCCTGACCCTTACCTGAGCATCAACCAGGTTGGCGTCCCTGAGATGGCAGCGCGTGAGCTGACTATTCCAGTGCGAGTGAACATCCATAATCTACAGTTCATGAAATGGCTGATGAAGGAGAACTTCGAACCGACCGACGCAGAGCGCTACATCCCCGGCATCAACTACATGGTGCGTCCCGACGGGCGACGTGTCAAGCTCAGCGAAGAAAATTGGGAGTTCAACCAAGAGCGGCTTGAACCTGGCTATGTTGTCGAGCGCCACCTGATGGACGGCGACATAGTACTGTTCAACAGGCAACCGTCGCTACATCGCATGTCGATGATGGCGCACGAGGTGCGGATTATGAAGGGTAAAACTTTCCGCATCAACCTCTGCGTTTGCCCCCCCTACAACGCCGACTTCGATGGGGACGAGATGAACCTACACGTCGTTCAGTCCGAAGAGGCACGGGCAGAAGCGCGCATTCTGATGCGGGTGCAGGAGCACATCCGCTCACCCCGCTTCGGCGGCGCTGTGATTGGCGCTATCCATGACCATATCACCGGCATGTTTCTGTTAACCCACGGCGACGCCAACTACGACCACGACCAGACGGTGCGCATCCTGTCACGCATCGACTTCCAAGGTGCATTGCCAAAGCCAGCCTGGCCCAAGACTGCTGACGGTCCCCGCTGGTCGGGACGGCAGATTTTCTCAGTCCTACTACCAGATGACATGAACCTGAAGTTCAATGCCTCGGTCTATTTTGCTGACCGCAGCGAGAAAGAGAATGCCGAGCTGGATACGATTGTCGAAATCAAGAATGGCGAGATGCTGCGCGGGCCAGTCGACGGCCGCTCCATCTCTGCCTTCAAGGGAATCATCCTCGAGGAGATTTCACGCCTCAAGGGGCCGACTGCAGCACGCAAGTTCATTGATCGCGTCACCCGCCTCGCCGTCGGCGCACTGATGGAGACTGGTTGCACCACTGGCATCGATGATGAGGACATCCCGGCCGAGGCGTCACGGCAAATCAGCGATGCAATGGAGGAAGCGATGACTGGTGTCGACAAGCTAGCTACTGCCTATAACAAGGGCAAACTCGAGCGGCGACCCGGCCGCAGCCTGGAGGAGACGCTAGAGGTCGAGGTGATGAAGAAATTAGGAGAGGCACGCGACCGTGCCGGTGAAATTGCCGGCTGGCACCTTGGCATGGACAATTTTGCGGTCATCATGGCACGCTCTGGAGCGCGGGGCAGTATGCTAAACCTGTCACAAATGGCGGGCAGCATTGGCCAGCAGGCTATACGTGGTGAGCGTGTCTCACGCGGCTACAACAAACGCACGCTCTCGCATTTCAACAAGGACGACCTTGGCGCCGAGGCGAAGGGGTTTGTCCGCTCCAGTTACAAACAGGGCTTGAATCCAACTGAGTACTTCTTCCACTCCATGGGAGGTCGCGAAGGGCTGGTAGACACTGCCGTGCGTACTAGTCGCTCGGGCTACATGCAGCGACGGCTGGTTAATGCGCTCGAGGATTTGCGCGTCAAGTACGATGGTACTGTGCGCAACACCGCCAACACGGTAGTGCAGTTCCGTTACGGCGGGGACGGTATTGACCCGACGCGCAGCAAGGAGGGGGAGGGGGTTGACGTCGAGGGCATTGTTAGCGCGGTCACGGGAGGCGACGCCTGATGGCCCGTTTCGATACCATTCGGGCGCTTGAGCGGCGCGGAATGTCGCTGGCGCTAGCCGAGAAGGCAGTCGACGCCGGATACCAGCTTGGATCGCTCAAGAAAGCGAGTCTGGATGATTTGCGCAAGCAGTTCCACTTCCGCGAAATCCTAGAGCTGGTCGAATCTGTGGGCAACCGTCAAGTTGATCGCGAGGCGGTCATCGCTGGCGCACAGGAAGAAGAGGCTGCCGGCGAAGGGGTAGTCTCAGCCGAAGCCGCGCTGCGGAGGGTCGAAAAGAAACTAGGGGTAATCTGGTCACTGCCAGAAGGATATACCATTGATGAAATTCGCGAGCATATGGGCCGGCACGGCGAGACACTGGTGGGAGTCGCGTTCCCAGTCAATGCCAGACAATTTCGGCCACCCTTCAGCGGCTATATCTATCTAAAGGAAGCGCATGGTATCCGCTTCCTATCTGTTATCTCAGAGGTGGTCTCGTTCGACCGGCCTGGCATTCCAGAGGAGCAAAAAGCGTTGCTGCCGCAGCATACGCAGGAGCCTTACGTCACTTTCCTGCGCGTTGCACGACTGGTTGAGCTGCCGCGTACGCTGCGACTGGACGAGTTCCAGAAGATGGATGGAAAACCGGTACGGTCAGCGCGCAACTACACCCAGATTGAGGACACTTTCGACTTAGAACGCGATCGACTGCGATTCGAGCAGGAGCGTATCGCATCGCGCAACCTCTACACCGAGCTAGGCTTCTCCGGAAAGACCGCTGCTGGGCTATTCGGTGCCGGCTTGCATCTCGCGAGCCAGGCTGCCGCCGCAACTGACATAGAGTTGAAAGCAGCCGAAGTTCCACAGACTCGTCTGGAAGAGTTCCGCAGGGCGGCCGAGGCGGCTGCCGCACAGGAACTAGTTCAGCCCCTTCCCATTGATAAAACGAAGCTGGTCGAAACGCAGACTGCTAATTTAGAGACTAAACGGAAGCTCAACCCCTTCCGTGCCCGGGCACTGAAACTGGCGAGAAGACTGCCAGAGCACTACTGCAAGGAAATTGTGATGAAAACAGAGCGCGATAGGCTCAAGCAAAAAGCGGTCGGAGAGCTGGTCGCCTATTACGAAGAGCTGGTTGCAACTGAAACAAAGCTGCAGAAAGCTCTAGAGAAGCAAGGTGCCACGCTGCCGCATGGTATCGTGCGCCAACTGGCAGAGCTGAGTGTCGGACGCAAGCTCTCAGCAAAGCAGTTCAGCGAAATCGCACAGCGAGCGGTCGGGCAGTACGCCCTATCAAAGGTCGATGCTACAGAGGCGGTCGGCATCATTGCCGCGCAGTCTATCGGCGAGCCGGGGACACAGATGACCATGCGCACCTTCCACTATGCCGGCGTGGCAGAGATGAACGTGACACTAGGACTGCCAAGGCTAATCGAGATTGTCGATGCGAGACGGGAGCCGAAAACTCCGATTATGGAGGTTTTCCTCGAACCACAGCACGCAACCGACCGTAAGACGGTGCTCGAGCTAGCGTCACGCATCGAGTCGCGCTCGGCGGGTAGCCTAGCTAACATCCGTACTGACATGACCAACCTGCGACTGATGATTGAACCAGACATGACTGAGCTAAAGAAGCGGGGTATCACGATCACCGAATTCGGGACGCGCGTCCGCAAGTCCGCCCGCTTGCGGTGCGATATCGTCATCGAGGGCGACTCTATCATTCTGACGGAGCCTGAACCGTCTTTCAAGAAACTCTACGTCCTAGAGGAAAAGGTGCGGCGGGCGAAAATAGACGGTATCACCTCTATCGCCCGCGCCATCGTGCGCAAGGAGAAGGACGAGTACATTATCTTCACCGAAGGATCCAACCTGAAGGAAATACTGGAAATGGAGAAAGTTGACCTGGCCCGAACCTCCACCAACTCGCTGCATGAAATACGCGCGGTGCTTGGCATCGAGGCGACTCGGACCGCAATTGCCTACGAACTGAACGAGACGCTGGAAGAGCAGGGGCTTGTAGTCGATATGCGCCACAATCTGCTGGTCGCCGACGTGATGACCAATAACGGTAACATACGTGCTATCGGCCGCCACGGCATTTCAGGGGCGAAAACCTCGGTGCTGGCGCGGGCGGCGTTCGAGATTACTTCCACCCACCTGCTGCTGGCTGCACTGACCGGTGAGGAGGATGTGCTAACCGGCGTCGCTGAGAATATTATCGTTGGCCAGCCGGTGCATCTAGGTACCGGTGCCGTGAGCGTTATCTACAATCCTTCCAGTGAGACTTGATGGACCTTAACCGCGAGCTACGCAGCGCTATCGGCACTGGCAACGTGCGGCTCGGCGCTAGCCAATGCCGTGAGGCTGTTGCTGCGGGTAAGGCGAAGTTGGTGCTGCTGGCTTGCAACTGCCCCGCAGCAGCTGTCGAGGAAATCGAACGGGGCGAGGTGCCGGTGTACCGTTTCGACGGTACTAATGCCGACTTAGGTATAGCATGCGGCAAACCATTTGGAATTTCAGCCGTGACCGTCTTGGACGGCGGCAACTCTGAAATTCTGGGACTGCGCGCAGCACTTTGACGGTTACGTTTAAGCCGGGACTCAGGCTGCCCTGACGGGCATGGATTTCCCCCTCAACATAAGCGGCTTTTCGCGGCTGAAATTACCTCTTGAACCTGAGATTGGCGAGTCGGGGCTGGCGCAGCTAGAGCGCGACATCACCCTGCTGCGCGACGCCGTCATTACACTGACCGCAGTCGCCCGCGCACGTGGCCTCGGTGGCCACACTGGTGGACCGTACGACATCGTGCCGGAAGTGCTGATTGTCGACGCGCTGCGCGACGGCGGCGCAGCTATCCACCCCGAGTTCTTCGATGAGGCAGGCCATCGCGCCGCTTTGCAGTATGCACGTGCTGCGCTAAGGGGGCGACTGCCGTCGGAGCAACTACTGCACTACCGTGAATATGACTCAGGGCTGGCCGGCCACCCGGAGAAGGAACTACTGGAATGCATCGACTTCTCAAGTGGACGACTCGGCCACGCTGCAGGGCACGCTAACGGCGTCGCATTTGCGAATCCTAGAAGTGCGGTAGTGATGTTCGGCTCCGACGGCTCACAAATGGAGGGAAACAACGGCGAGGCGGCGCGACTGGCAGTCGCCAACAACCTCAACGTCAAGTGGATTATCGATGACAATAATGTCACGATAGCTGGCTACCCCGACCGCTACCTTCCGGGGTTCGACTTGGAGCGCACTCTTGGGGGCCACGGCTTCGCTATATTCACGGCCGACGGCGAGGATTCGCGTGCATTGCTAGCCGCTATCGTCAGCGCGCTGCAGCAGGACGGCCCGGCGGCGGTGCTTTGCCGCCGGAGCATGGGACCTGGCATCCCACAGCTTGAGGGGACACCGCAGTTGCACGACGTCATCACGCTCGCTGCAGCGCGCGAGTACCTCGCTGCGCGCAGTCACAACGCAGCGCTGATGTGTCTTGATAAAATCGAGGCGGGAGAGGCGACCGTTCCCCCAGCGGAGCTGCTCGGCAGCGGTGCATCCGGTGCATGTCGCAAGCAATTCGGATTTTCACTTGCTGCCATCCTGAAAGGACTGTCGCCTGCAGACCGGCAGCGCGTTCGGGCCTTCGATTCAGACTTAGAAGGGTCGGTGGGCCTCACACCGATTCGTGAGCAATTTCCAGAGTGTTTCACCAGTGGTGGGGTGCAAGAGCGCGGCAACTTCCTTGCAGCGGCGGGATTCGGCTCGCAGTCGGGCCACCAAGGCATTTTCGCCACTTTCTCCGCCTTCCTAGAAATGGTAATTTCCGAAATCACTATGTCGCGACTCAACGAGTGTGACCTGCTCTGTCACTTCTCGCATGCTGGGGTTGACGCGATGTCCGACAACACATGTCACTTCGGACTCAACAACTTCTTCGCTGACAACTACGTATCCGAGGGCGCACAGACCGGACTTTACTTCCCCGCCGATGTGCACCAGATGGACGCCGTCATCAAGCACATTTTCACCAAAGGAGGTATGCGTTTCGTGTTCTCAAACCGCTCTAAATTGCCAGAAATCCTCACTGAAGGAGGCAACCCGCTCCACGCTGGCGACTACCAATTCGAGCCGGGGTGCGATGAGATAGTACGGGAAGGTGATGCCGGCTGGATTGTGAGCTTTGGCGATATGCTACATCGCTGCCTACACGTGGTGGAAACATTGCGCACTGAGGGAATCTCGGTAGGCTTGGTGAACAAGCCCACTCTAAATACAGTAGATGAGGATACTATTGCCCGACTCGGTACTTCTCCTTTTATACTAGTCGTCGAGAGTCTCAACCAGCGCACCGGGCTCGGCATTCGCTACGGTACCTGGCTGCTAGAGCGTGGACTGACGCCCCATTATGCCCATATGGGTACTACACGGCCAGGCAATTGCGGGCAAGCAGAACAAATTCCGCACCAGAGACTCGCGCCGGCAGATGTTGAGGCGAAAGTTCGTACAATGCTAGCTCTTTGAACACAGATAGTGTCATATATTGCCTGCTGGGTACAGAAATGTGTTCGAGTCGGTTAAGGTTGCCGTAGCAATAGCGATTGCACTTTCGTTCTGCACGTCATTTACTTCCAGCTTGGCGGCTGAGATTCAGGGTGTTGAGACCGAAAATTCTGAACACCCATATCAATGGACACATCGGCCTATACTTGAGCACTTCACTGGGCTTTCCTGTCCTCCTTGCATGAGTGGTGCGCATCCCGACGCAACACGACTCTGGGAGGAAGAGGGATACACAGAGGGGAACCCTTGGAACTACATAGAATTCCATGAACTGAACGGTGGCGGTGAGGATGATCTTATGACTGATGAGGCGCGGGATCGAATGAAATATTACCAGCCTGGTGTCTCCGGTACTCCCTCTCTGGACGCTGATGGTGGATATGTAGAGATGGGAGGCTCACACAGCGCGAATGCTCCGAGTGCAAATTATGAGGAAATGAAAAGCGCACTCCAAGATTCTGGAGAAAGGGACCAGATTAAGATGGTGAATCTTAAGGTCGCCTCCATTTATGACGGGCAGCGATTTTCAGTCAGGGTAGATATAGAATACATTGAGAACAACGAAAATTTTGATCCAATGAGCATGGAATTGCCAGATGATACTCTCAACGGACGGCTTCACATTTTCATGATAGAGGATCATGTTACGGCTTGGAGTACCGTCAATGGTGCTGACGTAACCATGCACAATGTGTTCAGGGAATATGCTCTTGAGGGGAAAGATTTTGAACTCCAACCAGGCGAATCTCTGAATGAAATTTATGCTGACTGGGTAGTCCCTACAACTATCGTTAGAGATGGGATAGAGGAACCTATTCGAGTTCCTATTAACCCCCGGAACGTGTACCCGGTTGCTGTTGTTTATGACATGGATGACACGAGTTCTGGTAGGGGAGATGGTAGTGGTAATGAAGATGGAGGAGACGGAAATGACGGGTCTCCCAGAGCACTGAATTCGGCAACGCCCGAAGGTACCGCCTACGATGAAGAAGCAAGTCCACCATCGATAGTGCTAGAAAAACCAACTTCTGAAGATGGAAACGTGAGGATTAATGCCGTTATCGAGGATGATGGGGGTGAACTGACTGCAGCTTTGGTCATCTATCGCGAAGCTTCCCATATCTCAAATGTATCCTATAATTGGTCCTACAAGCCTATGACCATAAATGGAGAGGTGTGTGATGGAGATATATGTACAATCGGGAGCGGAGAATCTTTTGCTGTTCTCAATGTAGATGATTCTACAGAGGTTGAGTATAGCATCGTAGCGTACGATGGTAACTGGACGAAGGGAAGTACCGACGTGGCTACTGTCTCAGCTATGACGCCCGAAGAAAAGAAAGGCCTGCCTGTATTGTTGATTATTAGTGTTGGTATATTGATAGCGAGCGTATCTGGATTCATTTTCTGGGCTAGAAAGCCTTCTGTAGCTACAGATTAGTAGAAGCAGAGCAGATAACAAATAGATAAATACAAACTGTAGTACGCCCTATCGTAGGCATGACTCAAAAGACGAATTGGGATGTTCTGGTTGAGGACGTAAGCCAGAGCAAGGCATACAATACCATCCTCAAGAACAAGGTCCTATTTGGCATAGGGACAGCCATGATTTTGATTCTGGCTGTTGTCCTGTATGGAATGATTGGGGGAGAGTCTGATGCCCCGGATTTCACACTAAAAGATACTGGAGGAAATACATTCTCACTCTCGGATTACGAAGGCGAAAAAGTAGTCGTTCTGGATTTTATGTTCACTACATGTGTGCCGTGTGAAAAATTTGTGAAGGATGCGCTTGAACCATATTCTAAGAATATGGACAACAATGACGTAGTTATCCTCTCAGTAAGTGTCTTCGGTGAAGATGATGAATCGGAGCTGCGAAATTATGCGGAGGATTTTGGATGGATACATGCAATGGGCGATTCTAATGGCGATATCGAACTTGCATATGGCGTTACTGGAACTCCTAAACTATTCATTATTGACAAGAATGGGCAAATCACCTACGAAGCAGGCGGTACAACAGGGAAATCTGTTCCCAAGAGTTCAAATGAACTGGAATTAGAAGTGAATAAAGCCCTGACAGGGCAAGGTACGCTTGTTAAGGTAAGGGAATCCTCGATATACTTATTTGCCGTCGGAGCGGGTGTTATGGTTTTCTTTTCACCATGTTCATTCCCCATGTTACCTGGTTACATGTCCTTCTATCTTTCTAGCAAGAAACAGCGCACCGGCAAATTTGACGAACAAACCGCAAGAGAGACTTTACCAGATGGGTTAGCCGCTGCTGCCGGGTTAATGGGAATTCTGTTGTTAATTGGAATTTTGCTAATTCCATTTATTAGTATAATCGGAGGATTTATTCCTGTACTCGAGCTGGTTGTAGGAATCCTGATTCTATCCATGGGTATTGTGATGGTGATGGAATATGACTCCAATATGATAGTCGGACCATTCAGAAACCTGATGGCGGCCATAGCCGGTTCACAACCAATGATTATGGTCAAGAATGGGATTGAAAGTTGTATCAGGGTGATTACGGGGAAAGAATTTAGTTTCTCTGATAACGCAGACGGAACTAGAACTGGACTTTTTTGGTATGGTGTTGCCTATGGCTCTGCTGCGACAGGTTGTGTAGCCCCAGTCGTTGTAGGGCTGTTAACTGCCAGCATCGGTAGAGGAATCCTCACTGGACTGTTTGTTTTCATGATATTCTCGGCGACGGCTGGGGCTCTTATGGTTGCATTCACGATGGTTGTAGCTGCATCCGAATCCACGATTGTTGACAAATTGAAAGCTTCTACTCGCCAGATTGAGATGGGGGGAGGTGTAGTCATGGTTATTGTCGGACTATACCTGATTTATTATTTCCTTTCAACAACTATATTCTAGCCAGCCTTCTCTAGGTGGCTGGCTCGTAGCTATAATCGAGGAATTCCTCCGGTAACGCCGGCTCTACCACCGGCTCTCCACCAGACCATTCGCGACTGCCGATGGTAACTAATGACTGTTCACCTAACTTCGCTGCGCTGGCCAGCAGCGCTTGCGCGACAACGGGCCGATGTGCCTTTTCCGGTCCGTCTAGCGGGTTGTGCACCAGTAGTTCGTTGTCACGCATACCTGTTACCAGCACCCAGTGCGAGATTTCGTCTTCTTCTTCGGGAAACAGAGCGGTCGAAACCAAGGCCAGCACCAGACGCTCAGCAGCCAGAGCGGTTCGAATATCGGCCAGGGTTGGCTGCCGTTGCTCCTCTGTAACTCCGTTGCGCGCACAGAGCCGCTGCTGCATGACGTGGAAAAACTTCAGTGCACCGGGATCGATACCACCTACACGCTCGTGAACGCGGTCCATGAGGCCGAGTCCATTAGCGCTACAGACAATATGCGGTCGCAGCCCACGCAGTGCCAGCGGTGCCGCGACGCCATAGCGTCCACAGCCACCAACCTCTACCGCGTTGGTCTCGCGCCATATCTCAACCTCGAGATCGCGGTCTAGAGGGCTAGCGAGGTTGAAGTGACCCAGCGCCATCACTACGCACGCTGAGCCGCAACTGAAATCCATGGTCTGTGCGTAGAAAGGAGTCTCTAGTTTCACGGTGGGGCAGCGGCGGTCGGTTAATCAGTCCTGCGACGCGAAGATGATGGTTGCCTCGGCCATGTCGGTCGCTGGGCAGCCCGTGGTTTAGTGGCTTACCAGCGGTATCAGTGAATTCGCCGCGTGCTCGGCGGCGTTGGCGACGTCGTCCAGCCGCTGCGCGACGCGATACATATGCGCCGCCGCGAGCGGTGTATCATCGCCATGCGAGAAGATGTAGGCGGCGGTCGCCACTTCTTTGGCGTCAGCCTTGTGCTCGAGCAGGTTGACCGCGCCGATGAGCTGGTGCAGTTCCTCCTTAACCCGGGTAGCGAAGCCGGACTCCATCAGCTCCTGCAGCTTCTCAACTGCCTGTGCATATTCGTTCACCGTCGCCTGCACTGCCTGTGCCTGCGCCATTAGCAACTTGCGTGCTTCCGCATCTTTGAAGAGCGGCCGGAAGGAAATTATCTCGGTAACGTTCTCAGCGTAGTCGGCGATGCGGTCCTGCCGCGAAATCATGTCGAGGAACACTTCCTTCGATATGGCGAGTCGGATGCTGCCGCGCATTACCCCGCGCAGCTCGGTCTTGAGTTCATCCGCTTCCAGCTCGGCATTCGAGGTCGCCGTAATCGCCTCGGCGGTATCGCCGTCCTCGCAGGCGACCGTTACGCAGCGCTCCATGTGCTCGACCGTCTCGAGCGCCTTGGCGGCGTGGCGGTAGTAGGTCTCGAAGACGCTGGGGCCAATGCGGCTCTCGAAAAACTTCATTCCGCACCCCCAAAATCGATTTCAACCCTGGGTCCCGACCTGATTGACTGGTAAAGTATCCACATGATGGCGGCCAGTATCAGGCTGACGGAGATAACGAAACGTGTTTCATTCAGCCCGAAAATCAGGTAAAGCAGGACTGCCCCGATGCCGGCGGCTGGGATGCTGGCGACCCAGCTGGCGGCAATCTTTCCGAAAACGCCGAAATCCACTGAGGAGGTCCCCCTTGCCAGCCCGACCCCCACCACCGAGCCCACGAGGGTGTGGGTAGTAGAGATGGGCACGGCTAGGAAGGGCAGGGAGAATAAGAGAACGACGGTTGCAGCGGCGAACTGGGCTGCAAATCCGCGAGTGGGAGTGATGTGGGTTATTTTCTCACCAATCGTCTTCATAACGCGATGGCCCCAGGTAGCGATGCCGATGACGATACCGACACTGCCCAGCAGTACCAGCCATAGCGGGACCTCGGCTTCAGAGCTCATCACGTCCACCTGGTAAACCTGCCAGACCGCCGCCATCGGTCCGATGGCGTTGCTACGGTCGTTCGCTCCGTGTGCAAAGGCAACATAGCAGGCAGTGATTATCTGCAGCCAGACAAAAATCTGCTCGACACCTGCATAACCTGTCTCCTTGAACTCATGGTTGCGTAACAGCAAGTAGAGGGACAGACTAGCCAGTGCTCCCAGCAACAGCGCTATTTGCAGGCTCTGCACAGGCAGGCATTCCGCAACCGCTTCCGTGAAACCGATATCTGCGGCGCAATCTTTAGCCGGCAACCAGGTGGATGGTAACAGGTACTTGAGCGCCTTGTACTGAAGCGCCAGTCCAAGTACGAAGAAGGTCGGGAAAGCCAGGATTGGTGCCATCCAGCGGGAGCGCTGGATAGGGTCATCGGACTCCATGATGGTCATGCGTATGACCGTGAAAGTCCCGTAGGCCAGCACCCCACCAAGTAGCGGGGAAATGACCCAGCTCAGGACTATCTGGCCGACTTTCTGGAAATCCACCAGTGTCGGGTCGAGGAAGAGGCCGAAACCGACGATGCCGCCCAAAATGCTGTGGGTCGTCGAGACCGGCAGCCCGTAGCGGGTGGCAACCGTAATCCAGAGCGCGGCAGCCAGCATGGCGGCGATGAAGCCGTACTGCAGCTTCTCGGAGAGGCGGGCCATCTCCTCCTCGGGAATGACAAGCACCCCTTTGCGCACCGTGTCGGTTACGGCGTCTCCAGCGAAGAAGGCACCGCAGAACTCGAAGACCGCAGCGATGATTATGGCATTGCGCAGGGTCAGCGCCCTGCTCCCGACGCTGGTGCCCATGGCATTGGCGACGTCGTTGGCACCAATGTTCCACGCCATGTACGCCGCTACGGCAATGGCGAGCCACATCGCCAGCGTTAGTCCGAACATTAGCGGGTGCTTACAGGGGGGTTAAATAAATATTTTCTATTATTATCCATACACCATTCTACTTCCAGAAGCGGCCAGTAGCTTCCCCACGCGCGCAAATCTGTCGTCACGCGCCGCGCCGTTTTTCGGTGCAGACGAAGAGCAAGTGCATAGTGTGTGAAACCCTGCGGCGTGTGCCAAAAAACCTACATCCTGCTCGTCGGCCATGGCTTCCCCCACTACACCCTGTTTCCTATGGAAAGGTGGTGCAACAACCGTATTTTTCACTAGATACCTGAATCCAAAAACTTTAAAAGGTGGAACCAATAGGGCCGGGCTTATGGTTTACCTTACACGCAAGACCACTCGCGGGCAGCAGTACTGGTACCTTGTCAAATCGTTCAAGTTCAATGGACGCGTCGAGAAAGTGCAGCATTATATCGGTCCTGAAAAGCCGGATGACGACGAACAGGAGCGACTCAAGGCGGTCTACGGACCAGAACTGGAGCTAGCCGCGGTGGAGCGCATGGTGAAGGCGTCGGCCGGCATGTTCCGCACCCCGTACCTCGATTTGAAGGCGCTGAAGGGACTGCAACGTCTCAAGTTCCTGCGCCGTGCGATGAAACGGCTACAACCTCCTGCAGCCCTAGCGCGTGAATCACAGCGTCTCGAGCTACAGGCGGTACATGGCAACCTACTACTCACCTCCGAGCCACTGGCACGTGAACAGACCGAGGCTATTCTACTGCACGACCGCGCGCCCGCGGGGGTTCCACTGACACGCGTGCTGGAAATTCTGGCGCTGCGGAGACTGCACCACGAAGCGGGCGAACGTGTTGCACGGCTCGATCGGCGCACCATCCTAAAGATGCATCAGGAACTGCGCGAGGGGCAAGGCGACGGCGGCCTGCTACGGCAGGAGAGTGCCAGTCTGCCTGGTTCAGCGTTCGTTCCCCCACCTCCGGTACTGGTTGAAGACGAACTAGAAGCGTTGCTCGAGTGGTGGCACGAACCTTCGCCGCTGCACCCGTTCGAACGAGCGGCGCTGTTCCACCACCGCCTGCTGCAGCTGCGACCTTTCACAGCGGGTAACGGACTCGTGGCGCGACTGCTGCTGGAGGGAATGTACGCCCGCGCGGGACTACCGGCTCCACTCTGGCAACGCGAGGACCGCAGCAGCTACCTCTCGGCACTGGTCGCAGGCGATCGCGGTGATCGCGGTCGGCTTATTTCCGGCTTCTGGAAGATGTACCGGCAGCAGCACTATGCCGGAGTCAGGGGCGAGCTTGATGTGCTGCCAGCCGAGCCGCGGCAGGCGCACTTGGAGGCCTTCTGATTGCGACTTCTCGAACTTGAGTTCGAGAACTTTAAATCCTTCAAAGGCCACGTCACCGTTCCCCTCGGAACTGGCTTCACTTGCATCACTGGCCCTAACGGCTCAGGCAAAAGCAACATCACCGACGCCATCCTCTTCATCCTCGGCTCGCGCTCGACCAAACTCCTACGCGCACGACGGCTGAGCCAGCTGATTTACGGCTACCAAGAAGGAAAGCAACGCAAATCTGCAGCTAAGCATTGCCGGGTAAGCATGTTGTTCGACAACTCCGATCGCTATCTATCAATCGAGAGTGACCTCGTCAAATTCACTAAGAGCGTCCGGCTACGCGGCGACAAGCCCGTTACCCGCTATAGACTCAACGACGAGCCCTCTTCGGCAAGCGAGTTTGAATCCCTGTTCTCGCGTGCCGGACTTTATGCTACCGGCTACAACATTATCCAGCAGGGGGACGTCACGCAGACTTCGCTGATGTCAGGAACCGAGCGACGGCACAAACTGGAGGATGTTGCTGGCATAACTGCCTACGACCAGCGATTGCGCAAGACCCGTTCCGCTCGCGAACATGTGGGTGCAGATCTAACTCTGCTGGAGGAGAGAATGCGGGAGGTCCAGCGGCTGCTGCGGCAGCTCGAGCGCGAGAAACGGGATGCCGAACGACTCGAAGCCATATTACTGCAATTGCAGGAAAACGAACTGCTGCGCCACTGGCGGCAGGTGCTTGACCTGGAAGCTTCCCTAGAATCGCGCCGCGAGGTTGTCATTCGCTACCGGGAGGAGCTAGAAGAGCTGGAAAGCGAGCTGAAAGAGCGGCAGGCAACTATTGGAACTCTCGAACACGAGTATAAAAATGTAGAAGATGACATTTCTGCTGCCGGCGGCGACCGTGCTCGCGAATTGCAGCAGCAGCTGGACGAGGCTCGCGTCGCGCAGGCACTGGCCCAAAGCAATTCAGAACAAGCGCAAAAGCAGCTGGCGGAGCTGGAAACAATGCGCAAGACACTCCGTACTGAGCATCGCACTGCTGCTGCCGAACTAAAGATGCTGCGCAAATCGCTCGATACAACTCGCAGCGAAACAGAAATACTCGTGGAGCAAGCGGCAGAGAATGAGGCGGAGCTCGCGGAACGAGAGGGAGCGGCTGCGAGTGGATCGCAGGAAATCGAGGCTCAGCGCGCTACACTGGACGAGCTACGGCAGGCAGCAGGCACGCTGGAAATGCAGCGCCACCGGTTGGAAGGCGAGCGCGAGCAGCTTGAACTACAGCTGGCACAGACGCGTGAGCAGGCGATGGGTAACGAACAGTTGCTCGTGGCGGCGCAGGCTGACGTTGATGATGTCGACTTTCATCTGCAAGACCTGCAGTTGGGGCGCAAGTCCGCAGCCGATAACCTGCGCAAGGTAACGCGCAAGTACGACAAGCTAAACGGGGAACTGGCGCAAGTTAGTGAAGCACTCGAGAGGGCGGAGCGTGAACTACACGAAACCAGCGTTGCGCTAGCGGCTGAACAGGCTGCGCAGCGCACGCAAGATGAACTGGGTGGCTATGCACGCGCAGTACAGGGAGTACTGGCGGCGCGCGACGCGGGCGACTTGCCTGGCATCGTAGGCACGATTGCCGAGCTAGGGCGGGTTGATGAAGAGCACGCTCTGGCGCTGGAAGTCGCAGCGGGCGGTCGCATGCAATCAGTAGTGGTCGAGGACGACGCGGCGGCCGGGACGGCCATCGCGTTCCTGAAACAACGCCGGCTGGGACGGGTGCGATTCCTGCCACTCAACAAGCTACGACGCTACCGCCCCCGCGCCAACGCATTGCTACTGCTCAAGCAACCCGGTGCGATTGGCTTCGCGCAGGAACTGGTGCAGTTCGACCCGCGCTACGCGGACGCCTTCGGAAACGTCTTTGGTGACACGGTCATCATGCACTCACTGCGTGAAGCCCGCACCCTCCTAGGCAAGGGGCGCATGGTCACGCTTGAGGGTGAACTGCTCGAGCCAGGCGGCGCAATGACTGGTGGATCGTCACCGCGGGCGCGGGTACACTTTGCGACCGGCGACCGTGCTACACTCGATGAACTGGCCACACTCGTAAAGGTGGCGCAGGCGCACAACCTAGAGCTAGGGGCGACCGCCAGCACGCTGCGCGAGGAAGTAGCTATAGTAGCGCAGGCAAAGGCTGCCCTGGAAAGCGAGTGCGCAACCATACAGACGCGCGTGACCGACTACGACTCGACTGTGTCGCGTAGCGCCGAACAGCTGCAGCAGGTAGCTAATGCGCTCGTGACACGCCAAGGTGCCGTGACGGTGCTGGAAACCGAACTGGCACAGCGCGAGAAAGCGCTGGTGCAGCTGCAAGGCGAGATTGTGACACAGCACGAGAGCGTTGCACAAGCCGCCGAACAGCTACAGCAGCTTACCGGCGGTACCGAAGCGAAGGCACTGGCGCAGCTGCAAGAGACGCTCACCACGCTACGCGACGAACTGGGCAAGACGCGCGCTGAGGTAGCGCGGTTGGAGGCGGGAGAGATGCCCGCAACAGCGGAAGCGGAGCGACTCGCCGCCGCGCTGGAGCAAAACAACGCTGGCCAACGCGAGACCCAGAAGCAACATGCCACCGAGCGTAAATTAGCGCGCAAACTGGCGCAGCAAGTTACCTCACTAGAGCGCGAGGAACATGAAAAATTCGAGGAGCTGGATGGATTGCGGCAGCGACGTGACAGCCTGCGCGACCAGCTCGGCGAGCAGCGAACTACACTAGCACAGCGCGAAGAGTTCGGCCGTGGTCGGCGTACTGCTATAGACGAACTGCAGCTGGAAATCCAGGTGCGCGAGCCGAAGCTGGTGGAAGCGCGGCAGCGACTGCCTAAGAATGCAAAGCAACCCCCGCAGGTGGGCGGCGCGGAACAACTGGAAGTGCAGCGTGAGTCGCTCGAAGGGCAGCGCACCCGGCTGGGTAACGTCAACATGCTCTCGCTCGAGCACTACAGGCAGGAGGAAGAACGGCTGGCACGCATCCGTGAAGACCGCAAGCAGTTGCGCAAGGAGGTGCGAAGGCTCGAGGCGCTCGAAGCCAAGATATCGGCGCGCAAGCTGGAACGGTTTACTGAAGTTTATAAACACATCGACGAGAACTTCCAAGCCACTTTTACCGAGCTCGCTGGGGGTGGTAAGGCATGGCTGGAACTGGAGAAGCCGGATGCAGTTTTCGAGGGGGGCGTTTCAATCAAGGCGCGCATGCCGCGCAAGCGGCTCTTCCCAATTGAATTACTTTCTGGGGGTGAAAAATCCCTCGTTAGCATGGCGTTCATCTTCGCCATCCAACGCTACGACCCGAGCCCCTTCTACCTGCTCGATGAACCTGATCAGAATCTGGACGGGGTTAACACCGAACACATCGGTCGCGCGATTGCGCTGCAATCGACGGTCGCACAGTTCCTGGTCGTGAGCCTGCACCATGCCGCACTGCGTGAGGCGGCACACGTGCTGGGTGTTTTCATGGCCGACGACGGAATCTCGCACATGCATCAGATTCATGACGTTGACAGCTTCATCGCTTCGCTGCCCGCCGGGGATGTGGCGGCGTGAGCCTGGTCGAGAACCATCTGCTGTTTCACAAGGCCATCGTTGGCGGCGACACGGAGCGGGTTAACGGCTACCTGGAGTTGGCACAGGCTTCAGAGGCGGGGGCGGAAATCACGGCCATTGAGGATCCACTCGCCAGGAGCATCGCAGTGCTGTTCCAGTTAGTGCGCGAGCATGAGCTGGACCCATGGCAGCTCGACCTCGGTCTAGTGCTACAGGAATATCAGAACCACGCGCTCAGAGCAGGCGCGCTGGACTTGCCACTCGCGGGCGCTATCCTAGGATGGGCCTGGGACGTGCTGCGACTGCGCTCGGCGGACGCGGTCGAGGCGAGCGAGCCGCTCCCAGAGCCAGAAGCGGAGTGGGCGCCATTCGACTTCGGATGGGAACCGACCTATGCTGAGCAACTCGACATGGTGGCCGAGCCGCCGTTGGAGGAGACGGTACGGTTCCGCGGTGAACGGCGGGTGACGCTGATGGAGCTAGTCGGCGCGCTCGAAGATGCGCGGCAGGTGGAACTGGCGCGGCGCGCGCGACTAGAACGACGACGGCAATTGCGCGAGGCACGACAAAACGTGCTGGACGACCGCGCTAGCCACTTAGCTGATAAAATTCACACCGACGACCCAACACTCTACAAAGAGCAAGTGTGGCAGAAAATCAACACACTGAACGGCAAGCCGATTCCGCTTGGTGACTTGGTTGATGCGCCCGAGCGCGCCAGCCTCGTGCGCACCTTCGTCGGGTCACTCTTCCTGGCGCGAGAAGGTCGCATAGATATCCAGCAGAAGGACTTGCGCAGCCACTCAATTTACGTGCGAAATCGGGAGGCTGCGGGCTGAGCGCCAAGGCAGTTGAGGCTGCGCTCTTCTCTGCTGGCCGGCCGCTGACGCCGCAGGAGGTCGCTGAAGCTACGGGACTCCCTCTCAAGGCGGCGGACGACGCCCTGCAGGAGCTGATTACCGCCTGCCAAGATCGTGGAGGTGCACTGGAAGTGGTGCGCCTGGGCAAAAAGTATGCACTACAGCTGCGACGTGAAGCGATTACGTATGGTCGCCGGCTGGCGCCGCAGGAAATCCCGGGACACCTGCTCCGAACACTGGCGCTCGTGGCACATGAACAACCAATGCTGCAGTCAGAGCTCAAGCGCCGCATGGGCGACCGAGTCTACGAGCATGTCGGCGAGCTACTCGAGCTGGGAATGCTTGAACGGGAGCGCGCCGGTCGCAGTTTCGCACTCTCCGTAACGGAAGCATTCGACGAGTATTTCGGCATCAGCGCCACAACGCAGGCGGAACGGCGTGCTTTTCTGGAGCAAGCACTTGGCGCCTCGTGAATGGACCCGGTCTGCTCGAGCTGCTGGTCATTGGTCTGCTGGTATGGATTCTGCTTGGTCCCCGAAGAATGACCGAGGCAGCACGTTCACTGGGTGTCGCTTGGCGGGAGTTCCGGGGTTACCGCGCCTTCCCGCTCGGAGCTGTTGGAAAGCGCAGCGAGGAGGAGCAACTGCGCGCGGCGGCGGAGCGACTAGGCCTCAAGACTGACGGGTTAGACGAAGTCGAATTGCGCACCGCATTGCAAACTAGACTGTCCAATGAGTAAACCATTACCGACGGAAATAAAGCGGTAAACTACAAATATCCAGAGCGGTGCGGGCAATGCATGCGACGCCTGCTGGCAATTCTGCTTGTCCTAATGCTGCTCCCGGCACTCCCACCTGCCGAGGCGGGGAATGACGCACGTTCGGACACCGACCGTGGCTATCTGAGCGAGCAGTGGAGTGCCGGGCTGGGCACCGCGCTGGGGGCGCTAGAATCCATCGTAGCAGCCGACATTGATGGTGATGGTGACGACGAGCTAGTGGTCGGCAACGCGCAAGGATACCTGCACGTGCTCGACTGGAACGCAACCCATGGCAAGTACAGCAGCCAACTGCACTCAGTCGACCTAGGAAGCAGCGTCAGGGGACTGGTTGTTGACCAGCTAGATGGTGACGACGCGTTGGAGATTGCATACGGCTACATGTGGTCGGGCGGTGGCAAAGTTCGCATTCTGGACGGAGGAGAACTGCGGTCGGAGGAGAACTGGACCTCTGGTGTCGCTTGGTCCAACGGCTACAACCCCACCGACGCGGAGATGGAGCCGTACGGGCTGGCTGCAGGCGACTTAGATGGTGATGGTCACACTGAACTGGCGGTGGGGGCCGATTTAGGGCATCTGTGGGTCGTTGACGCGGAAACTCCCGAGATATACGATAACCGTGAAGTCTTCCCAGATGAAGCGGAGTGGAACCTAGACCTGCAAGAGGAGTTCAATAACCAACAGATTGAGAACGTTTGGGGTGTTACAATGGGGCAGCTCGACAGCGACCCCGCACTAGAAATCGCGGTTAGCACCAAGCAGGGCTGGGTCGGCGTCTTCGATGGACAGACTGGCGACCGGCAATGGCGCTACAAGTTCGGTGGTGATTTAGACGGCTACTGCTATGGCCTTCTGGCGGCCGATCTGGACGGAAGTGGTATTGACGAGCTAGTCGTCGGCTGCGCTGACAAGTTAGCCGTGTTTCGCGATGGGGAATTGGGACCAGGCGGCGATCCACACGTGCAGCGAACTGACCTGAAAGCGGCGTACGGGCTAGAAGCAGTTGACCTCGGCTTCAGCAACGACGACCCGGAGCTGGTGGTCGCCGTCGGAAGCGGTGACCTGCGTGTGCTAGAACTGAGCGGTTCCTCGCTGCTGACCCGGCTGGAGTGGGACAGTGGCGAAACGATGAGCAATGGCG
>CALBFM010000065.1:0-16858 GCA_937893445.1 uncultured euryarchaeote | reverse complement strand
CGCTGACGAACAGGTTCGAATTCGACGAGTCCATCCAAGTGTCGAATACCTTCTCCTCGCCCTCAAGCTCCCCTAGCTCCTTCGCGAGCGTTTCATAGCTTCCCAACTCCACGCGGCTTTCACGGTCCAAGACCGTTGAACCGGCAGGAGGTGCCTCGCGCCAGGGCTGGACGTAGCTACCGGTGGGTGGCACGACGACGCGCGTGCGGTCAGCGGAATACCATACTGGAATTTCGGTGTGGTACCAACGGCGGCGTGAAACTGGCCAGTC
The DNA here is from genome assembly GCA_937893445.1 of uncultured euryarchaeote. GTDB lineage: Archaea > Thermoplasmatota > Poseidoniia > MGIII > CG-Epi1 > UBA8886. The sequence continues at coordinate 16,587 of CALBFM010000065.1, read as the reverse complement.
GATGGTGATGCCGTCCATCCAGTCAAACAGGAACTGCTTGTTGCGTAGTGGGACGAAATTGATGTCGTCCGCCAACTCGCGCATCCGCTCCAAGATGTGCGTCTGCCGCACATACCACTCCTTGAGCAAGATGATCTCGATTGGATTCTTACCGCGCTCTGAGACTGGGATTTCCTGATTGCGCTCGACACTGGCGGCGATGCGCTCATCCGTTTCGAGAAGCTCAATCGCGCGCTTTCGCGCCTCCGCCACCGGCAGACCGGCGAGCGGGCCAGCAACTTCAGTCATGCAACCGTCAAGACTAATGGCAGGGAATGGTTCCAGCCGCATTTCGCGAAAGACGGCAACGTCGTTCTGATCACCGAAACTGCACACCATCAGCACTCCACTACCGAATTCCATGTCAACACTAGAGCGAGTGCGCACTTCCACCTCAGCGAGACGATCGCCCACTGGCAATGGCAGCCGCAGCTTGCTGCCAACAAGGTGTGCATAGCGTTCGTCATCGGGATGGACGATGACGACACCACAGGCGCAGATAAGTTCAGGGCGCGTAGTCGAGATGATTACGTCATCACCGCCGTCGGTGGGCGACCAACGCACGTCTAACAGTTTGGCCTGGCGCTGCAACCGCGTCACCTCTGCCTCGGCGATAGTGGTGCCCTCGACCGGGTCGTAGAGGTTAGGTCGCAACGCCTCGACTATCTCACCGCGACGAAACAGATCAACGAAGATGGACTGCGTTACCGAGCGATAATCTGCGGCGTCGGTCTGGTATTCATTAGCAAAATCACACGAGAGGCCAACGCGGCGCGCGATATGTCGCATTTCGCGAGTGTAAGATTCAATGGTTTCGCGGCACAAATCCAGGAATTCACCACGCTCCCAGCTACGCATCTTGCGGCCGTGCTTCTTCTCGACAGTAAACTCGACATTGATGCCGTTGCGGTCAACGCCCCATGGGAATTTTACTTCCTTGCCAAGCAGGCGCTGGGTGCGCGCGATAACGTCAATCATCGAGTAGTGCGCGACGGCGCCGATGTGCCAAGTTCCCGATGGGTAGGGTGGCGGCGTGTCAATTACGAACAGCTCGCGCCCTGAAGCGGGGTCGAAGCCATAGCGGCGCTGGTACACCTCGTCATCGGCGTAGTGCTCCTTCTGGATTCGCTGCTCTAGGTCAACTGACCAGCGTTTCTCGGAAATCCGGAATTCCGGCATCGCGCGCTGCGGACCCTGCTCTTGGTTTAATGGCTTCCCCCAAGTGCTTTTACGAACTTGACGGTGGAGGTCCCATGCCCGGTAAGCGAGACCCAGTTATCGTCAGCTTCGCGCGCACACCGCAGGGCAAGTTCGGCGGCGCGCTGGCCGAGGTCAATGCACCCGAACTCGGTGCAATCGCCATTCGGGCCGCAATCGCCCGTGCCGGCATCGCACCGGAAATGGTCGGAGAGGTAGTGATGGGGATCGTGCTTTCGGCCGGGCTGGGGCAACACCCCGCCCGCCAAGCGGCGCTCAGCGGTGGGATTCCTGACGCGGTCCCGGCGTACAATATCAACAAGATGTGCGGCTCAGGGATGAAAGCGTTGATGAACGCCGCCAACAGCATCCGCGCCGGCGAGCGCGACGTTGTCGTCGCGGGCGGGATGGAGTCTATGTCGCGCACGCCATTCCTCATTGGTCGCCAGAAATGGAAGCCTGACTCTTCGACAGTGCCGGTCGACCACCTGTTCCATGACGGGCTCTGCGACCCCTACCACGACATCGCCATGGGCTGCACCGGCGACCACATCGCCGCGGCGCATGGTGTTAGTCGAGCCGACAGCGACGGTTTCGCGCTCGAGTCACACCGCCGCGCCGCGCACGCTACTGACGCGGGTTGGTATGCGGACGAAATCACCCCCGTAGCGACGCCGCAAGGCGACGTGACGCGCGACGAGGGCTTCCGGCCAGACGCGTCAGCAGGAGCCTTGGCCGCACTGAAACCGGTCTTTGGCGATGGTGGTGTCGTGACTGCCGGCAACGCGTCACAGATTTCCGATGGGGGGGCGGCGCTGGTGGTGATGGCGCGCGAGACTGCTGCGGAGCACGATATCGCGCCGCTGGCGACCATCACGGCGCAGACGGCAACTGGGCTTGCACCCATGGATGTTATGTGGGCTCCAGTCCCCACAGTGCAGCAACTCTGGGCGCAGTACGGCCGCTCCGAGGTGGATTACGACCTTTACGAACATAACGAGGCGTTCGCTTCCGCGTCGGTGGCGGTGATGCGCGGACTCGGCCTGCTGCACGCGAAACTGAACCCGTGCGGTGGCGCAGTCGCGCTGGGACACCCCATTGGCTGCTCCGGCGCGCGCATCGTCATCACGCTCATCAGCGCGCTGCGCCGCACCGGCGGCAGGCGCGGCTTCGCGACCGCCTGCCTGGGTGGCGGGATGGCGACAGCGATTGAAGTAGAGTTATCGTCGTGAAAACGAAGGCAGCACTTATATAGGGTCCGTTTTTCGACGCGAGCCGCGCCTGGCTGAACCAGACGTTTGGGGTAATCATCCCCACACCCCGCGAGCTAATTCCTGCTCGTCGGGAAACGACGTCACGGTTTGCCCGGGAGAGCGCGGTTCTGCGCCTGTCCCTGCTAAGGGAGAGCGCAAGCCAGCACATGTCGAAGAACCACAAACCCAAACGGGGCTCCCGCGCCTACAGCCCGCGCAAGCGTGCGCGTTCGGAAACGCCGCACGTCTCCAGCTGGCCGGCTGGCGACAACAGCGAGCCGCAGCTGCAGGGGTTCGCGGGCTACAAAGTCGGGATGACCCACATCATGGCGGTCGACTACCGCCGCACTTCGACCACCGCGGGGCAGGAAGTACGGATGCCGGTCACCGTGGTCGAGGTACCGCCGATGTTCGCCGTCGGCGTGCGCGGCTACATTCAGGACACTTACGGGCTGCGGACCTTCAGCGAGGTCTGGGCCGAAGAGCTGGACGAGATGCTCGCGCGGCGGCTGCCGCTGCCCGCGGGGCAGGACCGCAAGGCGCGCTGGAAGCAGCTCAAGGAGGCGGACCTGGACGAAGTGCGCATGCTGGTCCAGACGCAGCCGAAGCTGATTACGGGCATTCCGAAGAAGAAGCCCGAAGTGATGGAAGTCGCGGTTCGCGGTGGCGACCTGCCGGCGCAGCTCGCCTTCGCCAAAGAGAAGCTTGGCAAGGAGGTCATAATGGCCGACTTCGCCGATGACGGCGAGATACTGGACGCGATTGCGATTACGACCGGGAAAGGCTTTCAGGGTCACATCAAGCGCTGGGGCGTCAAACTGCTGACGCACAAGAACTCCAAGCACCGCCGCATGATTGGCAATCTGGGGCCGTTCAACCCCGGCTACGTCAAGCCGACCGTCCCGCAGGCGGGGCAGACCGGCTACCATCAACGCACTGAATTCAACAAGCGGTTGCTGCGAGTCGGCGACAATCCCGACGATATCAACCCCAAAGGTGGTTTCCTGCACTATGGGTTGGTGCGAGGGCCTTATGCTCTTTTCCACGGCTCACTGCCAGGGCCAAGCAAACGACTGATTCGCTTCCGCAAGGCCATTCGTTTCCATGGTACGGCGGCCGATACGAAGGTCGTCCCGGAAATCACGATGCTGTCGCAGGAATCTGCGCAGGGGGTCTGAAATGAAAGTCCCGGTCTACAGCATCAGTGGCAAGACCGGGAAATCAAAGGCTGCGCTGCCGGCCGCCTTCGACGGCCCGGTGCGTAAGGATCTGGTGCGTCGCGCCGTGCGGGCCGCACAGGCGAACCGGCGGCAGCCCTACGGGCCGTCGCGCCGCGCCGGGATGCAGCACTCAGTCGAGTGGCCCGGCAAGGGCCGCGGGATGGCGCGCACGCCACGAATCCAGGGCAACGGGCGTGGAGCAGAGGCGCCCAATACTGTCGGAGGACGCAGAGCGCATCCGCCCAAAACATCAAAGCAGTGGCCGCAGAAAATCAACGCGCGTGAACGCCGCGTTGCATTCTGTTCGGCGCTGGCAGCCACGGCTGACGCGACACTCGTCGCGGGACGCGGGCACCAGCTGTCGGAAAAGGCGACAACACCTTTCGTCATCAGCAAGGATCTCGAATCTCTTGCAGCAAAGCACGAAGGTGAATCGCTGACGCGCCGTGCACAGAAACTGTTCGCATCGCTTGGGCTGGACGCCGAGCTCGAACGTGGCGCGGCGCGTAAGGTGCGCGCTGGTAAAGGTAAGCGACGTGGACGCCGCTATCGCCGGCCGAAGAGCGCGCTGGTTGTGCTCTCTGAATTCAATGGCGCCGAACGCGCGTTCCGCAATCTAGCCGGAGTTGACGTGACCACTGCAGCGCAGCTCAACACCGAGATGCTCGCACCGGGCGGCGACCCGGGGCGGCTGATGGTGATTTCACAGCCTGCCCTCAAAGCGCTGGAGGCGCGACTATGAGTTCGCACCGCGTTATCCTGAGCCCCCGTTCGAAGGAGCGTGCGCTCTACATGCTCGACGACAACAAGCTCGAGTTCTACGTTTCTCGCACTTCGAGCAAACCGGACATCCGCGCTGCAGTGCAGGACCTGTTTCAGGTCGAGGCACTGAAAGTCAACACTCGCATCACGAAGGAAGGCAAACTCGCCATCATCACACTGACGGCCGACCATTCGGCGGAAGACCTGAGCAACAGACTAGGGATTCTCTGATGGGCAAGCGCATCATGAACCGGCGGCGCGGGCGGGGTTTCCGCTATCGTGCGACTGACCACCGCTTCAAGGGGAAGGTGCGTCACCCGCGCTCGAAGGAATCGAGCGGTGTGGTCGAGAAACTGCTGCACGACCCGGGGCGCTCTGCCCCCATAGCACAGGTGCGTGATGGTGATGGTGAATACGTGATGTTAGCGCACGATGGCATGCGCGTGGGGCAGTCTGTAACGGCAGGCCACGGTGCCGAAGTCGCGCATGGCAACACCGTCTATATTGGCTCAATCCCCGAAGGGACACGCGTCTACAACGTCGAGCTGCAGCCGGGTGACGGCGGGCGGCTGGCGCGCGCTGCGGGGCAGCGCGCGATTGTCGTCTCGCACGGCAAGCAAACGACTGTGCGACTCCCGTCGCGCAAGCACAAAACGCTCGATAACATGTGCCGTGCCACGATTGGCGCGGTCGCCGGCTCGGGCCGCGGCGAGAAGCCGATTGGCAAGGCTGGCAAGAATTTCCACCGCAACCGCTCGCGCGCCCGCATCTGGCCCAAGGTCCGCGGCGTGGCGATGAACGCGGTTGACCACCCACACGGCTCCGGCCGCAAGCAGACCATCGGCATCCCGTCGTCGGTCTCGCGCCACACGCCGCCCGGACGTAAGGTCGGCCACATCGCGCCCAAGCGCACGGGGGCGAAGCGCTAATGGCCCGGCGCAAATTGGCAACGCCAAAGGCCGCGCGAAGGCGCGAGCGCAAGCGGCGCGAAGGCGTACAGGTACGTCGCAAGAAAGAATTTACCTACCGAGGGCTGACCGTTGACGAGCTCAAAGCACTCTCGCTGGAGGAGTTCCTGGATCTGGTGCCATCGCGCCAGCGCCGCACATTTCGTCGTGGATTGACGCATGGGCAGGCGAAGATAATTCAGGATGCCAAGGTAAACCCCGACGCTGTAATCCGAACCCATCGTCGCGAAATGATTGTAATTCCCCAGTTCATCGGCCGCAAATTTGCTATCTACGACGGACACGCATTCATCGAGGTGGAAGTGCAGCCGGAAATGGTAGGCCACTACTTCGGCGAGTTTGCGCAGACACGCAAGCCGCCTACACATACGGGACCCGGCGTTGGGGCGACCCGTTCATCCAAGTTCATGCCGCTCAAATGAAAGGCTACTCGTTCCCCTACGATCCAGAAGTCCACGCCGCCGCGCGCGGGAAGGAGATGTCAATCTCCCCCCGGCACGCACGCGAAATCTGTCGCGCTATTCGCGGGATGGAGCTCGAGCGCGCCCGGGGCTACTTGGGGCGCGTAATCGAGATGCGAGAGCCAGTGCCGTTCACGCGACACGCCGGTAAGGTGGGCCACCGCAAAGGCAAGGGCCGCGCCGCAGGGCGCTACCCGCGCAAGGCGGCCGCCGCCATCCTGAAAGTTATCGAGTCGGCGCAGAGCAACGGCGAGACAATGCACCTTGACATTGATGAGTGGCGCATCGTGCATGCCGCCACTTCGCGCGGACCGGCCTTCGAAGCCCGTTTCCCTCGTGCTCGCGGCCGCGCTACGCCCAAGATGCGTGAGACCGCCAACGTTGAAGTAGTGCTGGAGGGCATCGAGTGACGACCATCGCGCGCGAGATGGTTGAGGAACGCGTACGCCGTATGCTAGTCCACGATTTCGTCCGCAAAGAGGTCGACCGTGCTGGCTTCGGCGGGCTGAGTATCCAGCGCACCCCGCTTGGGACGCACGTGCGCATATTGGCTGAACGGCCTGGCATCGTCATCGGCCGCAAGGGCGTCGACATCAACCGCCTGACCGAGGAACTGGAGCGCACTTTCGGCTACGAGAACCTGCAAGTCGAGGCGGGCGACGTCGAAAACTGGGCACTTAATCCCGATGTGATGGCGTCTAAGGTCGCCAACGCGCTGGAGCGGGGCTGGAACTACCGCCGCGCTGGCAACTCGATGCTGCAACGCATCATGGGCGCCGGCGCGCGCGGCTGCCAGATTACGATTGCAGGCAAGCTAACTGGACTGCGTCACCGCACCGAGAAGTTCATCGAGGGTCACATCAAGCACTGCGGCGAGCCCGCGCTGCAGCTAATGCAGGTCGGATATTCGCAAGCCAAGCTGAAGCCGGGCACTATCGGCGTCAAAGTTGTTATCATGCCGCCCGATGCCAAGCTGCCCGACGAAATCGAGGTTATGCCGGCTGTTGTGGAGCCGATAGCCAAAGAAGAAGAGGCTACCCCGGAGGGCGAGGAAACTGCTCCCGCTGATGATAAGCAGGCGAGCGTGGCAGAAGCCCCCCCTGAGGAAGGGGCACAGCCGGATGCTGATGCGAGTAAAGAGGCTGCGAAAGCATCGGATGGGGGCAAAAAAGCGGACGCGGCTGAAGCGCCCGAAGAAGTGACGCAGCCTGAAGCTAAGGCGGAGGATTCTGGATGAAGAAGCCAAAGGCTCTGCGCGAGCTAGCGCCGGAAGAACGGATTGCCCGTCTGGGTGAACTGCGCAGTGAGCTGATGCACGAGCGGGGCATCGCATCGATGGGCGGCCAGCCGGCGTCGCCGGGCAGGATGCGCTCGCTACGCAGGCAGGTGGCGCGACTACAGACGATTATGCGCGAACTGGGGGAACACCATGGCTGACATCTGTTCCACCTGCGCACTGCCAGTTGAAATTTGCGTTTGCGAGGACATCGCGCGCGAACAACAGGAAATTCGAGTGCGCATCGAGAAGCGGCGCTACGGCAAGCTGATGACTGTGCTCGAGGGGCTTGACAGCGATATTGACATCCCCGACCTGCTCAAAACGCTCAAGACAAAATGCGCCACTGGCGGCACTTACAAGGACGGTGCCATTGAACTACAGGGAAACCACACTCGTAAGGTGAAGATTATTCTAGGTGATATGGGCTTTCCAGTAGGTGATGCATGAGCTTGGCGCAACAGGAATTCATCGGCCAGCGTATCATCGTTGCAGAGCACAGTGACCCGTCGCTGCGTGGTCTTGCGGGAAAGATTGTCGATGAGACACGTGAGACGCTCTTCATTGAGACTGGAAGCGGCCGAAAGCGAGTTACCAAGCGCAGCGGCAGCTTCAGCTTTGACGGCGAAATCGTTGTGGGCGACCGGGTTGCATTCCGGGCGCAGGACCGTACCCGGAGGTGCGCATGACAAAGCCTCGGGATATTGGTGTCGAGGTACAGCCACCTGCACACAAATGGGACGGCGACCCCCATGACCCGTTCTACGGCACGCTCCCCGTGCGAGGGCAACTGCTACAGGGTATTGTCGTTCGCGCTCGGGCGCAACGCACTGCAGTGGTCAAAATTGAACGCATGAAATATGATTCAAAATACGAGCGTTACCAGCGCCGTTCGTCGCGTATCCAGGCGCATTCGCCGGCAAGCGTCGGCGCGCAGGAGGGCGACGCCGTTACAATCATGGAATGCCGCCCACTCTCGAAGACCAAGTCATTCGTGATTATCGAGCGGAGGGGTGCATGAGGGCGGTCGCCGGTCGGCAGATGCGCGGACTTCCGCAGGGGGCGCGGATTGAGTGCGTCGACAACAGCGGTGCCAAGGTGGTCGAGATTGTGACGGTCCTGAACTACAAGGGCGTTCACCGCCGGTCACCCGCTGCTGGCGTCGGTGATATGGTCATCGCATCGGTCAAGAAGGGCACACCCGAAATGCGACGGCAGCTGGTGCGCGCAGTCATTGTGCGCAGTCGGCGGCCACACCGCCGCGCTGACGGGACTATGGTGAAATTCGAGGATAATGCCGTTGTGCTGACCAACGAGTTAGGCGAGACGCGAGGCTCCGGAATCAAGGGGCCTGTCGCCCGCGAGGCGGCCGAGAGGTGGCCGCGCATTGCTGCTACAGCATCCACAATAGTATGAGTAAGCAACCACGCAAGCAGAGACTCGCCCGCCACACGGCGCCGCTCCACCGGCGGCACCGCGAAATGGCTGCACCGCTCGACCGCGGGCTGCGCCACCGGCAGGAAGAGCGCGGCTACATCTATCCCCGTTCAATCCCGGTGCGCACCGGCGATCGCGTGCTGATTGTGCGCGGTGAGGGACGTGGTAACGAGGGGCACCGCATCTCGCAGGTAGACCGTCGTGCGCGCAAGGTTTACGTCGACGGCTTCACCTATCACAAATCTGACGGGACCGAACTACAGCGCCCGATTGACCCGTCCAACCTAGTCGTCATCAACCCTGACTGGTCCGACGTGCGCCGCAGGCGCATTCTGGACCGTGCCAACGAAGGGGTCGAGTGGACTGATGAAACTGTGGCCGAACTGGAAGCAACCGAAGATGAGTACGAAGCCGAAGTTACCGGCGTCGACCCACGTGAAGTTGGTGCAGATGCGGAAGCCGACGTGGATGATGATTCTGGCAAGGATGGTACGCACGACTGGAGTGCGCTCACCGTCTCTGAGCTGAAGGTGGAATTGAAGGAGCGCGGCCTGTCGGTCTCGGGCAGAAAGGCAGAGTTGGTAGCGCGGCTGGAGGAAGGCGAGTGAGCGACCACCTGAAACGCATCACCGTCCCGCGTTCGTGGAACATCGGCCGCAAGGCGCATTTCTGGGCTACTAAGCCGGAGCCAGGACCTCACTCGCTTGAAGGCAGCGTCCCGCTAGTGATAGTGCTGCGCGACTACCTGCATGTCTGTGATACTGCGCGAGAAGCACGCCGCATTCTAGGCGGCGGCAAGGTGCTACTCGACCAGCGCGTCGTGCGCGACCCCAAACGGGGAGTGGGGCTAATGGATGTAATCTCGCTTCCCGCTGTCAAGACTAATTTCCGTTGTCTGCTCGATCATCACGGTCGACTGCACTTCTCTGAAATCAAGGCCACCGCGGCGAAGTGGAAACTGCTGCGCGTCGAAGGCAAGACGACGCTGCGTGGTGGGAAGACGCAGCTCAACCTGCACGACGGCAGCAACCTGCTCTCTGACGAGGATGTGAGCACGGGCGACGTGCTGCAGCTGACGTTGCCGGGGCTCGATGTGAAGAAAATACTCAAGTTCAGCAAAGGTGCTCCGGCGCTGGTGACTGGTGGCGCGCACGTCGGTACGATTGCGCTGCTGGAAGAGGCGGTGGAGACGCGGAGCCCGCGACCCAACATCGTTCGCTTCGCGGAGTTTGAGACACTGAAACAGTACGCGTTCGTCGTTGGTGCTAAGAAAGCGCTGGTAACAGAGGTGGCAGTATGAACACGATGCGCGAGCTACGAATTGCCAAAGTCGTCCTGAACATTGGTGTTGGCGAGGCGGGCGACCGGCTCTCCAATGCGGAAACGGTGCTGCAAAAGCTGACCGACCGCCAGCCAGTGCGCACGCTCTCTCGCACGACCAACCGTGATCTGGGGCTGCGCAAGGGAATGCCCATCGGCTGCAAAGTGACGCTGCGCGGTGAGAATGCACACCGCGTCCTGAAGAACGCGCTCTGGGTGCGTGAGAGCCGGCTCCCCGCCTACTGCTTCTCCGCCACTGGTGGACTGAACTTTGGCATTCCTGATTATACTGGCTTTGCCGACGAGAAATACGATCCTGATATTGGCATCTTCGGGCTGGACGTTGCTGTGGCTTTCGAGCGCCCCGGCTACCGCGTCGCGCGACGCAAGGTGGCCAGCCGCAAGGTTGGCCCGCGCCATCGGCTCACACGCGATGAGTGCCAAGAGTACATGCGCCAGAACTTCAAACTAGAGGTTGTCGCATGAAAATCAAAGAGCGCAAAGTGTTCCGCGGACGCATTGAAGGCTGCCGCCGCTGTGGGCGCAAGCGCGGCATCGTGCGGCGCTACAAGCTGCACATCTGCCGCCAGTGCTTCCGCGACAAGGCAACTATCCTGGGGTTCAAGAAATACTCATGAGACACGATGCGTTATCCGATGCTCTAGTGACCATCAAGAACGCCGACCATATCGGCAAGGTTGGCGCGTGCGTTCCGGCGTCACGCCTGATTGGCGAAGTGCTACAGCTATTACAGGAAAAAGGCTATATCAGCGGTTTCGAGCGGCAGGAAAACGGTCGCGGTGGAGAGTTCCAAGTACAGCTTAACGGCCGCATCAACGGCTGCGGGGCAATCCGACCCCGGTTCTCGGTCAAAGTGAGCGAGATGGACCGCCACGAGGCGCGCTACCTGCCGGCCAAAGATTTCGGCATCCTGATTCTCACGACGCCTCAGGGCGTCATCAACAACGACCAAGCTAAGGCTGGCCACACCGGAGGGAGGCTGCTCGCATATGCTTATTGAAGAGCTGACGCACACAGTCCCGCTGCCGGAGGGTGTCAGCGCCAGCTACGATGGGGAGACGCTGGTGATCGATGGGCCACGCGGACAGCTGAAGCGCAGCTTCAGCCATCCGCAGCTCGGAATCCAGCCGAGTGACAGTGCAGTGGTCGTTTCGGGGAAGAAGCTGCGGAAGCGGCAGAAGGCACTGCTCGGAACGTGGCGCGCGCATCTGGCTAACATGGTCAACGGCGTTGCGTTTGGGTTCCGCTACCAAATGAAGGTGGTCTTCGCGCACTTCCCGATGAAAATTTCTGTCAAAGGCGACTACGTCGTTATCGATAATTTTCTAGGGGAGAAGGCGAGCCGCCACGCCACTGTCGTTGGTGACAGCAAAGTAATCACCAAGGGCAGCTCCGTTACCATTGAAGGCAACGACCGCGAAGGGGTTGGCCAGACTGCGGCCAATCTGGAGCGCGCCACCATCGTTAAAGGACGCGACATCCGCGTCTTCCAGGACGGCATCTATCTCGTCTCGAAGGAAGTGATGCATGATGCATAAGCCAAAGGCAAAACCACAACTCGATGATGAGGCGCAAAAGGCACTGTCAAAGCGCAACGCTGCCAACCGCAAACGCCCGGCCTTCAAGCGGCAAAACTGGTTCCGCTACAAGCGGCTTGGCCAAAAATGGCGCAAACCGCGCGGGATGCACAGCAAGATGCGCGCTCGCCGCAAATATCGCCCACCTATGGCATCAATCAGCTACCGCGGCCCTGCCGCTGCACGCGGACTGCACCCGTCCGGCTTCGCCGAGGTAATCGTGCATCGGCCTGCAGACCTGGAAGTGATGGATCCCCAGCGCGAGGCGGCACGAATTGCCGCTACCGTCGGCGACCGCAAGCGCGAGGTCATCGAGACGCGCGCAGCGGAACTAAAAATCCGCGTGCTGAACAGCCGCGGCTACGAAGACGATTCAGAGGAGGAAGAAGAATGAATCTGGCCTACCAGCGCCGTGTCGCGGCGCGGCTGCTCAAGTGCGGGCTGGACCGGGTCTGGGTCGATGACCGGCCCGAATACCAGGAGCGCATTGACGAGGCGGTCACGCGCGACGACGTGCGCCAGCTGATTATCCAGAAGTTCATCCGCAAGCACCAAAAGCGGGGTATCTCTCGTGGGCGGGCGCGCCACCGTGACGCGCAGCGCGCCAAGGGAAGGCAGCGTGGCCACGGCTCGCGCCGCGGCCACGGCAAAGCACGCACGCCAAAGAAAGAGGCATGGATGACACGCATTCGTGCACTGCGCGACGAGCTGCGCCAGCTGCGCGGAACTGGTATCCTCACTGCATCGCAGTATCGCCATTACTACCGCCGCGCCAAGGGTGGCATGTACAACTCGAGGGCGCATCTGCGTGCCCATATACAGACCGACGGCATCGAGGTGGAACAGTGAGGCAGTTCCGCCGCCGGCGTGAAGGCACAACGGATTACCGCAAGCGGCTGGCGCTGCTCAAGTCGAGGCTGCCGCGCGCGGTCGTGCGTGTTACCAACCGACAGGTGCTTATCCAACTGACCCGTTTCACGAAGGAGGGCGACCAAGTCGTCGCCGCGGTCAGTTCGCAGCAACTAGCCGGTCTGGGATGGAAAGGCTCGGGCACGAGTATTCCCGCCGCCTACCTATCCGGACTGCTCGCAGCGCGTGAAGCGCAGGCGGCTGGTGAGGCACACGCCGTCCTTGACATCGGACGCGTAACGCCGACCCCGGGCGGCCGCGTATTTGCAGTGCTGAAGGGGCTGATTGACGGCGGTATGGAAGTACCGCACTCCGATGCTCTCTATCCAGGCGAGGAACGTATCCGCGGCGAACACATCTCGAAGGCAACTGCCAAGCAAGTGGAGAAGGTGTCGGCTACTATCCAGGAGGCAAAGGCATGAGTCCGCCACCCGAGAGGAAGAGTGGTGGCCCTCCTACACGTGGCGGTCCCAAGCGGGGCGGTCCCAAGCGGGGCGGACCGCCGCGCGACCGCGGACCGCGGCTAACACCAGCGCAGCAGCGCCGTAAGGCCGCTTCCGAGCGCGCCGACGCCTGGAGCCCGAAGACGGAGCTGGGGCGCAGGGTTGTGGCAGGCGATATTACTACCATTCACGAGGCTCTCACAACGGGGCTGCCACTGCGCGAGCCCGAAATCGTCGACATACTGCTGCCCGACCTTAAAGAAGAAGTTATCGATATCCACATGGTACAGCGCATGTCCGATTCCGGACGCAGAGTGCGCTTCGCCGTGACTACCATGGTCGGTAACGGTAATGGCTGTATAGGTCTAGGGCGCGTCTCCGGCAAACTAGTGCGGCCGACTATCCAAAAGTCGCTCGACCGCGCCAAGCAGAACCTAATTGAAATCCGGCGTGGCAGCGGCTCCTGGGAATGCTCGACCGTGACACCAAACTCACTACCATTCACCGTCTCAGGACGAACCGGCTCAACGCGCGTAACGCTCAAACCGGCGCCGCCCGGCGTGGGTCTGGTAACTAACGACGTTGGCAGGATTATGCTCAGGCTGGCGGGCGTCCAGGACATCTGGTCGTTCAGCAAGGGGCAGACGCAGACTATCTACAACTACGCCAGCGCGATGTTCAAGGCATTGGAGCTAACAGCTTCCACTAAGCTGCTGCCGGGTCAGGAAAAAACACATAACATGCTACTAGGGGCTGCGGCCGAATGACCTGGGCAGTTATTCGCGTACGCGGCGAGGTAAATGTCAAGCCTAAGATTCGCGATACAATGCGGCTGCTGCGGCTCAATCGAGTCAACCACTGCGTGATGGTCCCGGAGGACGCCACGCATCTCGGGATGCTGCGGCAAGTAAAGGATTATGTTACCTGGGGCGAAGCGGACGCCGAGACGGCCGAGCTGCTTCTGGACGATGCCGGAATGCTGGCCGGGCGCAAGCCACTCGACAAGGCTGCACTCAAGGAAGGCGGCTTTACAACGGTAAAGGCATTCGCGAAGAAAGTGGCTGCCGGCAAGGCCCGGCTCCGGGACGTCCCCGGCCTGAAACCGGTGCTGCGGTTGCATCCACCCCGCAAAGGCTGGGAGGGTGTTAAGCGCGCTTTTAGCGAAGGCGGCGCCCTAGGCTACCGTGGCGACGCCATCAACACCCTATTGAGGAGGATGACACGTGGCGACGCGTAAGTCGATGCGGAGCGGCCGCACACGGGGCCGTGGCCACAAGAAAGGGCGTGGGGCAGGACTGCGCGGCGGGCGTGGCAACGCTGGCTCACACAAAACCAAACGAGTGATGTATGAGCGTGTTGGTCGCGTCTGGGGCCGTTCCGGCTTTACACGACCGCCAGCCGTCGTCTCTGCCAGTACAATCCTAAACCTGAAACTGCTCGAAGAATCTCTCGATCGCTGGGTGGCCAATGGCAGCGCGACAAAGAAAGGGAAGCAAGTCTCGGTCGACCTGAACGCACTGGGCTTCGACAAACTACTTGCGACTGGGGAACTGACCCGTCCCTGCACAATTACCGTAAGCGCCGCCTCCGCCCGCGCCATCCAGAAGGTGGAAGCCGCCGGCGGAGAGGTGCGGCTTGGCTGAAAACATCCCGCGCAACCCAGCGCAGGCGATGGGGCCATGCACCGCACTGATACTCCTCTTCTTCCTGTGGTACCAATGGAAAGGGCCCGGAATCGAGGCAACGCTCCTGATGGGGACCTTCGTTATCCTCCTGACCTGGATTACCTACATGGCTTCCTCGTATTCGGGCGAGGGGTCGAAACTGCACGGGCTAGCGCCAGTCATTGAGCGCATGCCGACCATCCGCAAGCCGGATGGTCACGTCCACTTCCGCACTAAGATGAGCTGGACGCTGGGAATTCTGGTGCTCTACTTCGCGCTGACAAACGTCACGATGTATGGGCTCGGGAGCGACACCGTTGACTTGTTCGTCCAGTACCGCGCCATCCTCGCCGGTGCCAGTGGCAGCCTGATGCACCTTGGTATCGGTCCTATCGTCACCGGGAGCATTATCATGCAGCTCTTCACCGGCGCCAAGATCATCAACCTCAACTTGCAGGACGCCAAGGACAAGGCAATCTACCAGGGCACCCAGAAAGTGCTAGTAGTGGTGATGATTTTTGTCGAGTCTATCCCGCAGGTTTTTGGCTACCTCGAGCCGAGTGTCGCGGTTATTGGTGATATTGGCCTTACCTGGGCGCGCATGGCCATCATCACCCAGCTGATTATTGGCTCCTACATAGTATTCCTAATGGATGAGGTGGTCTCCAAGTGGGGTATTGGCAGTGGAATCTCACTCTTCATCGCCGCTGGCGTTAGCCAGGCACTCTTCACCGGCACCCTCAACTGGGAGCCGGCGCCCGGCTCGACCGGCCCTAACGTGCCGCCGACCGGAACTATCCCGATGGTTATCTGGTACATCAAGAATTCCTCGTCACGTGAGCTGATGCAAGGCGGCTACGAGGCAATGCTGCTGGCGCCGCCCAATCCAGTCGTGGCGCTGGTGGGGACATTGGTGGTATTCTTTGTCGTAGTATACGTAGAGTCATCGCGTATCGAGTTGCCGCTGGCGCACGGCCGGGTCCGTGGCGCACGCGGGCGCTACCCCATCCGGCTTATTTACGCCAGCAACATCCCGGTCATCCTGATGGCGGCGCTGCTCGCCAACGTCAACATGTTCGCGATGCTCTTCTGGTCGCACCCCACGATGTCAAAGTGGCCAATAGTCGGCCACAACTGGATGATTGGTGCCTTTGACACCAGCGAGGGTAACCCAGTCCCGACTATGGGCGCTGCCTACTACCTCAACCGAATTAACGGCATGCAGGACTGGTTCCTGCCGCTGGCGAGCGCCAAGTACGAAAGCTACACAACTATTGGTGGCGTTACCCACGAGCCGTACCAGATAGTGCTGCACATCATCATCTACATGGGTGTTATGATTCTCGGTTCAATGATGTTTGCGAAGTTCTGGATTGAGACTACTAACATGGGGCCACAGGCAGTCGCAAAGCAAATCCAAGGCTCGGGAATGCAGATCCCCGGCTTCCGGCGCGACCCGCGTATCGTTGAGAAAGTGCTCGAGCGTTACATCCCTACGGTGACTCTCTTCAGTGGCTTCATAGTGGGGCTACTCGCCGCCGGAGCCGACATGATTGGCACCACCGGGCAATCCTCCGGTACGGGGGTGCTGCTGACAGTTGGTATTATGATACGAATGTACGAGCAGATTGGCAAGGAGCAAATGATGGAAATGCATCCGGTCCTGCGGCAGTTCTTCGGCGAGGAGTAATGGCGCGCGTTATCGGCGGCTCGACAGTTGGCAAGGACTGCTTACTCGACCCTGGTGTCGTCATTGGTTATCCCGATGGCAACGAGCTGCCACTGCTCGGCAGCGACCGCGAGGCTGAAATTTCCGGCGCGACAGTCGGCGACAACTGCACACTACGTGCCGGGACTCTCTACTCCCGTGCGCGACTCGGCAATTCTGTACGCAGCGGCCATGGTTGGCTGGTGCGCGAGGATTCCACGGTCGGCGACGGCAGCCTTATTGGCACCGGGGTGACCATCGACAACGATTGCCGCATCGGCGATCACTGCAGCTTGCAAACTGGAGTCTATATCCCGACTGGTTCACGCCTC
>CALBFM010000064.1:0-16831 GCA_937893445.1 uncultured euryarchaeote | reverse complement strand
GGCGCGGTAGGAAGTGGGCTGCCAGCGCCGCATCGAATTCAGGCGTGGGACCATCGCCGACCAGTACCAGCTCGACCGGCTGTTGCTGCAGCATCTGTGCCGCCTCAAGCAAGCTAGTGCAGCCCCAGGGGTGCGACCGCAGGTGGCTCGCCTCGGCAGCCACAATCTGCTCCGCCGCCTGCCGCAGGTCATCGCGGGCGAAGTGCCACCCCAGCCGCACCAGCACTTGCGCCGCAACACCACTGGGCGATGGTGTGGCACCATCGAGTGGCTCGCGGTGGCGAAAGTAGAGCTGTTCCTGGTCGCTGCCGCTGGCCCACAGCCCACCATCTTCAGCCCCGAAAAGCACGAGCAACTCCTCCCCGAGCGCGAGAGACCATTCCAGATGCCACGCCGTGCCACTCGCCTCGTAGAGCGCCAGCATTCCTTCAGCCAGGCAGGCGTAGTCGTCAAGGAACGCCATCGGTCCCGGACGGCCGTCGCGCCATGAACGCAGCAGCCGCCCTGAATCGGCGACCATCTTATTCTGCAGGAAGGTAGCTGCCTTCACAGCAGCTTTTAAATATTGGTCGTCTTGAAAAATACGATAGCCCTCGGCCAGAGCTGTGATAGCAAGGCCGTTCCACGCTGTCAGTAATTTGTCGTCGCGTCCGGGTAATACGCGTTGCCGGCGGGCTGCGAGCAGCTTGCCGCGGCTAGTCGCCAGTAGGGCCTCCATTTCTGCCCGTTCCAGCCTCAACGTCTGCGCCACTTCCTCCGGTGGCAGCGGTATTTGCAGCACACTATGACCTTCCCAATTACCTTGCGGGGTAACGCCGTAAAAAGCACAGAATGTCCGCGCTTCGTTCGGGGCGAGCAGCATCCGGATTTCGGCATCGCTCCAGACATAATACTTGCCCTCCACACCTTCGGAATCGGCGTCCAGTGCAGACGCAAAGCCACCCTGTGGGAGCGTCATCTTAGTCAGCATCCAGTCCAGCGTTTCGCGCCCAACCTCACTAAAGAAAGGATCGTCAGTGACTTGGAACGCCTCGATATAGCAACGCGCCAGTTGCGCGTTGTCGTAGAGCATCTTCTCGAAATGTGGCACCAGCCACTGCGCATCGACTGAGTAGCGCGCGAAGCCGCCCGCCAGGTGATCACGAATGCCGCCTCGCGCCATTCCACGTAGCGTGGCCAGCGCCATTTCGAGTGAGTGCGCATCGCCGCTGTCATGGTGGTGACGCAACAGCGTACGAATAGCGCCGGGACTGGGAAACTTGGGCGCGCTGCCGAAGCCGCCCCAGACTGCGTCGAAGCTGGTGCGCCAGTGCTCCACGGCGACGGCGGATCGCTTGGTGGAGTCACCTGCCTTCCCGCGCTCGCCATCAATAGCATGCCCGCGCTGTAACGCCTGTGTCAAGGATTCAGCGCGCTGCAGTAACTGCTCGCGGTCGTTCTTCCACGCCGTGGCAATGCGCTGGAGTAACGTAGGGAAACCTGGCCTTCCATAGGCGTCACGCGGCGGGAAGTAGGTGCCGGCAAAGAACGGCCGGCCATCAGGCGACAGGAAAACAGTCATCGGCCAGCCGCCGCTGCCGCTCATTGCCTGCGTGGCGGCCATGTAAACTGCATCTACGTCGGGGCGCTCCTCGCGATCAACCTTGACGCACACAAAATTTTCGTTCATCAGCTCCGCGATAGCTGGATTGCTGAAACTCTCGTGCTCCATGACGTGGCACCAATGGCAGGCGGAGTAGCCAACCGAAAGCAGCAGCGGCTTCTCCCCGGTACGGGCGCGTGCAAACGCTTCCTCGCCCCAGGGATACCAGTCTACCGGATTCTCAGCATGCTGCAGCAGGTAGGGGCTGTTTTCCTTAGCCAACCTGTTTGCCATAATGGTCAGAAAACTGCGGTTATTATATACCGCCATGGCGACCCTGCGCCATGCCCAGTTGTCTCGACAGCCTGCCCAGCAGCCTTGAGCCTACCTACAGCTGCGCCACGGAAATAGTACAAGCGGGACCAGTTGCGGCACTACTGATTATTGTTATCGGTGTCCCGCTCATCAAGCTTGCCAAAAGGTATCTCCAGCGGCTGTTCGACCGGACCGACACTCTTGACGAGAGTGTCGAGAACTTCATCTTCCGCATCGCGGGGGTCGCGATGTGGGCCATCGTGCTGCTGACCGCCGCCAACGAACTGGGAATCAACGTCACAGGCATCGTCGCCGCACTTGGTATCATCGGTCTAGCGGTCGCCTTTGCGTCGCAGGACACTATGGAGAATATCATCGCTGGCATTTTCATTATTGTTGACAGACCGTTTCGGGAAGGAGAACGTATCCTGCTGCCCAAGAAAATCGGGGGTCTCTACAGCAGCTGGGGTGACGTGAAAGAAATCGGCCTGCGTACTACCCGTGTTCGCTCGACGGATGGAGTTATGTTGACTATTCCAAACAAACTGCTGACAAAGGACGCCGTTGCCAACTTCAGCCACCGTCGCGATATGGAACTACGCGTACGCATCCGGCTAGGTCTGACACCCACATGGGGGAACGTTACGAAAGCAGAGGAAATCGTCAAGGATATAGCGAAAAATCATCCTGATGTCTGCCAAGAAAAACCGAAGCCACCGGAAGCCGTCTTACGTGATTTCGGCGACCAGGACGTAATCATGGAAATTCGCTACTACGTCAAAAGCGCCAAGAAGATGCGACCGTCAAAATCCTTTTTCGTCACGGAAATCCTACGCCGCTTTGAGGAGCAGAAGGTTACGCTAGCGTTCCCGGTAAGAGTCAACATGAACAGCGACGTCAAACTCGAAGACCTGGGCTTCTGAGTTCAGAGCACGCATGGCACCATTGATACCCGAGGAAATCGAGCATTATATTTCTGCCCACACGACTCCACAGGGCGAGTTGCTTGAGCGACTGCGCCAGGAAACGCAGGCCCGCATGGCAAATCCCGGGATGATGGTGGGAGCGACCGAAGGGCGCTTGCTCACCATCCTGGCCCGACTCTGTAACGCTCGCCTGGCCGTAGAAATCGGAACTTTCACGGGCTACTCGGCGCTCCGTATTGCCGAGGGAATGGCGGATGACGGCAAATTGGTCACCTGCGATATTGACCCCGATGCGGTCGCTATCGCGCAGCGCTACTTTGCCGAGAGCCCTTATGGCTACAGAATCGAGCTGAAGCTGGGACCGGCCCTCGAAAGTCTGGATACACTGAATTCCATTATCGACTTCGCGTTCATCGATGGTGACAAGGAGAACTATCCCGCCTACTGGGAGAAACTGGTGCCGATGATGCGGACAGGTGGCCTCATCGTTGTTGATAACGTACTGTGGAGTGGAAAGGTGCTCAACCCCGTCGAGCCCAGCGACAGGGGCATATCTGAACTCAATGAGCGCGTGGCCGGGGATGAACGGGTGGAGGCAGTCATGCTTTCGATGCGCGACGGTGTTACCGTTGCCCTGAAACGTTAGTCTGGTAGACGGGGTGGAAGGCAGGCTTAAATCGCGCGGCAGCTTCACACGCCCGGTGCATAATGAGCTTTGAAGTCCCCGACCTGCCCTACGCATTCGACGCGCTGGAACCGCACATCGACGCGCGCACGATGGAAATTCACCATGACAAGCATCACGCCGCCTACGTCAACATGCTCAACGGCGCAGTGGAAGCCGCTGGAGATGCCTGCGCCGGGAAGAGTGTCGAGGAACTAATCACAAACCTTGACTCAGTGCCGGAAGCACAGCGCGGTGCTGTGCGCAACCACGGTGGTGGCCATTACAATCACTCACTCTTCTGGACTGTGATGGCTGCCGACGGTGGCGCAGCTAGTAGAGAGCTGGCAACCGCTATTGACGCGGCGTTCGGGTCACTTGATGGAGTCAAGGAAGCAATGCACAAGGCAGGCATGACCCGCTTTGGCTCCGGCTGGGCGTGGCTTTGCTCAAATAGCGGTAAGCTTAGCGTGTGTTCTACTGCCAACCAGGATAACCCTATCATGGGACCTGCACACGTGTGTGATGGACAAGAATGTGGTATCCCTATATTGGGTGTCGATGTATGGGAACACGCCTATTATCTGAATTACCAAAACCTACGCGGTGATTACCTTAACGCTTTCTTCAACGTCATCAACTGGAGCGAAGTTTCGCGCCGCTACTCCGAGTCCCTCTGAGGCGCTAGTTCCGCAATCAGGTTGCCAAGCAACAGCGCACCTCCTCCGAGTAAAAGCCAGGTATTGACACTCGCCAGACCATAGGTGATAGCGAGTAGTGTCGCCCAGACTGGCTCCAATGCGTACAATATAGCAGCCCGTACGGGATCGAGCAACTTCTGGCACAGATTCACTAACAGGAGCGCGATAAAGGTACCAAAGAAAGCGGAGAGCAGAAGCGGAACTAGAAAATCTGGATCCCTCAGCAATCCTGCTACCTCTGTTGGCTGAACTAGCAACTGCAAATTAAGCAGTAGCAAACTTGCAAGTGCAGCCAGCACAATCGAAGTGAAGGTAACTCCAATTGGTGAGACACGCCGGGTGACAACGTCAGTGGCAATTATGTGGCCAGCGAACATCAGCGCACTGATTACTGTGAGCCACTCGGGCCAATTGAAATGGAGCTGCGGTGGACCCTGCATCCAGCCGGCCCCGAAGGTTGCTAATAACGCGCCGCCGAGCAACGGTGCGGATTGCAGTCGCCCATACCAGCCCGCCAGAATGAGCGCAGTGAAAACAACGTAAAGACTGGTCAAAAATGCCGATACAGCTGGTGTCAATTGTGCTATAGCTATCATCTGGAACAGAAAACCACCAAGCATGAAGCCAGCCAGCAGTCCCCCGTCACGCCAGACTGCACGTCCCCGCCACGCTTTGCGTACAGTAGGCGATAGCGGCAACAATACACCACCCAGCGCAAAGCGTAATGTCACAAACAGCGTTGCGCCCAGTACACCGGCGCCGTAGGCGTCGGCAACAGTCATAGCACGCTTGAGCCAGATGAAGGTCCAGCCCCAGATTATCGTGACTGCAAAAAGCGCGAGTGCCGCCTGTCGGGAGTTCAAACAACGCCTTGGTCGAGCATGGCATTGGCCACCTTCAAGAAGCCAGAGACATTCGCTCCGACGAGCAAATCACCGGCGTGGCCATATTTTTCGGCTGCGGAGTCACACTGCGCGTGGATGCCGGTCATAATAGCGTCCAGTCGGCTATCAACCTCCTCGCGACTCCACTCACTGAAGTAGGCATTCTGCGCCATTTCCAGCGCCGAAACAGCAACGCCGCCAGCGTTGGCTGCCTTGGCAGGGCCAAAAGCGATTTTTGCCGCCTTGAAAATTTCAACAGCCTCGGGAGTCGTGGGCATATTTGCACCCTCGCAAACTGCAATAGTGCCCCCCTTGACCAGCGCCTTTGCGCCAGCCTTCTCTATTTCATTCTGCGTCGCACATGGTAGTGCGATGTCACACTTGACTGACCACGGGCGCTTGCCGGCATGGTATTTAGCGGACTTGAATTTCTTCACGTATTCACTAATGCGGCCGCGACGGGTGTTCTTCAACTCCATTACCCATGCTAATTTTTCTTCATCGATGCCGTCGGGATCATGCACGAATCCTCCGGAATCAGACATTGTAAGCACCTTACCGCCGTACGATATTGCCTTCTCGGCGCAGAACTGCGCGACATTACCGCTGCCGGAAATTGTGCAGGTTTTCCCAGTGATTTCCTCGCCGCGTGCTTTCAACATCTCACGTAAGAAATAAACCTGTCCGTAGCCCGTCGCTTCAGGACGAATCAGCGAACCACCCCAGCCATACCCCTTACCTGTCAGTACGCCCTCCCAGCGGCGCGTCAATCGCTTGTACTGGCCGAACAGGTAGCCGATTTCACGCCCACCAACGCCGATATCCCCAGCCGGGACATCGATATTTGCGCCAATGTGCCGGAATAGCTCGGTCATGAACGACTGGCAGAAGCGCATTACCTCATTGTCAGACTTACCCTTCGGATCGAAGTCAGAACCACCCTTGCCTCCACCAATGGGGAGAGTCGTTAGGGCGTTCTTGAATACCTGCTCGAAACCGAGGAACTTGATGATACTTAGATTGACGCTGGGGTGGAAGCGCAGCCCGCCCTTATAGGGGCCAATAGCGGAGTTGAACTCGACACGCATGCCACGGTTTACCTGCACCCGCCCCTGGTCATCGGTCCACGGTACACGGAAGAGGACCATGCGTTCCGGCTCGACCAGCCTCTCCAGCACACGGTACTCGCGGTACTCCGGGTGTAACTCTAGCACCGGCGCCAGTGATTCCAACACTTCCCAGACCGCCTGATGGAACTCAGGTTGGTCATGGTCCCTGCGCTTGACCCGCTCGAAAATTTCCTCGATGTGGCCCATAATTGCTCCCGGCGAATCGCCCGGTAGTCGGCGACCTAAGTGGTTATTAAAGCGTTAGTGCCGCCCGGACTGGTTCTGGTACCAGCGCTTAACCAGCAGCCGCACAATCTGAGAGAGGTTGTATCCCGACTCGCGGCAGAAACTTGAAATTTCGTCAAACAGCTCCGCCTCCTCGTCAGGAATGCGTACATTGATATGTTTCACGCCGTGCGATTGACAGGTGTATTAATGCGTTACTGGTACCGCGATGTACCTCAAACAACCGCAAAAACGCCAAAGAATTAAATAGTAGTCCGGTGCGCTCCCAGTATGGCCGAGAACAAGAAGAAGTCAAGTGCTATCGACAGCCTCGGTATCGGGGAAGCAGTCGACGATATCGCCTCGGCGGCGCGCAAGGCAGCTGAGCTGGCAGACGACATCACTCGCCGGGCGGCAGGCACTGCCACGACAGTTAGCGGGCGTCTGGGCGGTGTGGTTGGCAGCGGCGTTATCGCTGGCGGAAACATGGTTAAGGCAGGCAGCTCAATGGTTGACGCTGCAGGTTCAGTGGTAATTTCGACTGGTAACGCCATCAAAGCTACCGGGCGCACTGGCCACAAGACCGGTGACGCAATCAAGGTGGTTGGTGAGACTATCAAACGTGTCACCTCCGCCGAAGATGATTAGCGCAGTCGTAGCGTCGTCTCGCGCTCCGGACCGAGCGAGAGTAGGCCCGCCGGGACGCCAAGTTGTTTGCAGACGAACGCTATATAAGTAGAAAGAGAGGGGGGCAAGTCACCTGACTCAGCAACGGCGAGCCACTCCAGCCCCGACAGTGCAGGCCAGCCTGGAAAATCCTGATAGACAGGTGTACATTCTGCCAGCAATGTCATTGAAGCAGGAAAGTGCTCCAGATGGCCTTGGGGAGATTCATAGGCAGTGCATACCCGGATTTTGTCGAGTCCGCCCATCACATCCAGTTTTGTGAACGCCAGCTCGCTGAAACCGCAGAGCCGCTGCGAATGCTCAAGCATCACTAGGTCGAGCCAGCCGCAGCGGCGCGGGCGGCCGGTGGTAGTGCCGAACTCGTTTCCCTGTTGTCGTAAATAATCGCCCGTAGAATCCTGCAACTCGGTTGGGAACGGTCCTGTGCCGACGCGCGTCGTATAGCCCTTGACAACGCCAACGGTTCGCGAGAGATGTTGAGGTGCGACACCAACTCCCTGAGCCATCCCGGCCGGCGTGGGACTCGAGGAAGTGACAAATGGATAGATGCCGTGGTCAATATCGATGTGCACACCCTGCGCCCCCTCTAGCAAAACACCTTGATCGAGCCGTCCAGCAATCTCCAGTGAAGCATTGCCAATGCTGTCGGCCAGCACTGAACCCCATCCCGACGCCAGTGTGAATAGTGCTTGCTCATCCAGTCGTTCCGTGACGCCGTAGTGGGCCAGCAACGCCTGAGTGCGCGGCACTACGCGCGCTAGACGCTCCCGTAGTGTCTCCGGTTCGAGCAAGTCGCCAACGCGGATACCAAAGCGGGTGGCGCGATCACCATAGGCAGGACCAATGCCACGGCCAGTGGTACCGGCCGCGCCGCTACCCTTGGCCTTTTCCTCAGCTGCATCAAGCAGCTTGTGGTAGGGCATTACAACATGTGCGCGCTCGTCGAGCAACAGCTCGCCTCGTTCCACAGGCAATTGCTCCAGCTCGTGCAATAATTGCTCAGGGTCGATTACCATCCCCGCGCCAGCGATAGCCAAAACATCACTGCGCAGTATGCCTGATGGCAGCAGGTGCAGTTTGTACTCCTGCCCATCGAAGACGACGGTATGGCCAGCGTTGCTGCCGCCCTGCGCACGTGCCACTACGGCGACGTCTGCGGCTAGGAAATCGGTGATTTTGCCCTTGCCTTCGTCGCCCCACTGCGCGCCGACGACAACGGTGACACTCACGAAAGCGTTCCGCCCGCCTTGATGATAGTGGCATAAAGGGCGGGAAGCAGGAACATAGCGGCAATCATTGAGGCGATTATCAATACCATAATGATGAAAACGAACCACCAAAGCGCAGTAATTTTGATGGCGAAAGCGGCCATCAGCCCAAAGAGCGTGACGAGAGTCGCCTCCCCCAATGTCTGCGCTGTACGCGCCGTGGCGCGGTAGACCGAGGGCAGGTTGATACCTCCCTCGACAACGCGCTGAGTAATGTGAATCGAGAAGTCGATACCGACGCCAATAACAATTGAGCCAATCATCACTGTTACCAGGCTCAGTGACTGCCCCAGCCCAACGAAGGTAAGCGGCTCAAGCGCTACAACCCACATCACCGGCAGAGTCGTCACCAGTCCCAGTTTCCAGTTGCGACCGAAAGTGATGGTCAGGATTGCAAATACTAGGATAAGGCAGATGGCAAGCGTTTGCAACTGCGACTTGATGAGTTGGGCATTAACGCTGGTGCCAATGGCGGCGACACCGGTCAGTGGCGAGACCTGCACTGGCGCGTATTCCCAGTCATCGCGTACTGCATTGACGCCGGTTACCGCCGATTCCATTCCCTTGATATCCTTGAGTGGCATGTCGACGTAAACCAGCGTTTTGGAGTAGTCCTCGTTCATTAGCATTCCCAAAGCTTCCTCAGTCAATGAATCATAGAAGACGTTCAGCAAGTACTTCTGAGCGTCCCGACCGACAAGCTCGTTGTCGGCGACCCGCTCGTCATGGATAATTTCCCAGAACGAGCGCTCGAAACTATCTAGACCCAGCACACCGAGGAGGTTGGCCAGAGTCTCGGACTGATTGGTCTGGAGTTTTACAGTCTTCATCAAGTCGGTAACGGCGATGGCCGTTACGTCCGGCACACCGTTCAGCCCGGCTTGGGTGGTGCTGTCCTTCTTTCCAGCCACCAGCAGGTCCACCTGATCTAAGTGATCCACCGCGTCGTCCGGTTCCCCCGGCTCGAAGCCATTGCGGAAATCGCCGCGCACAATCATCATCCCCAGCGCTCCGGCATTGAAATTCTGTGAATACTTGACGATGCCCACTAGGGTTGGCTCATCGCGGGGCACCATCTCCAGATAGTCGATGTTGGTTTCGAGCAGTGGGAGTACGCCAAGTGAGATTAGCATCAGCACCAGCAGCACCACCAGCACTGGCCGGTTGTGGTCAGTAACCACCCTCGCTAGGGTGCCCCACTCACCCTCAGTCTTGTGATAGTCGTAGTTGGTCCAGACTGCAATCGCAGGCGCCATGATGAAGGTGGTCAGCAGGCAAATAAAAATGCCCATTGTCAGGCTCAAACCAACGGTGAAGACCGGATCTAGGTTAGTGTACATCAGGCTGCCGAAACCTATCATGGTGGTAACGGCGGAGAGCACGATGGCGCGTCCCGTAGTAGACATGGCGCGCATCATCCTTTCCTGTGCGTTGCCCTGCTCTTCGGTAAAGCGATTGGTGAGGTGCAGCCCGTAGGCCACACCGAGCGCCATAAGTATGGGGCCGAGCGCGATAATAGTGGGAGTGACTTCACGCCCCCACCAACCGATGATGCCATAGGTAATCAGGATACCGTAGAGCGTTGGGACACCGGCGATGAGCACCGCCCGAATACGCTGATGCAACGCGAAAATCATCAGTGCGCAGAGCCCGACACCAAGCGGGAATACACGCCAGAACTCGTGGAACGAGCGCTCAGTGATGGCCTGCGTCACAGGCACCGGGCCGGTCAGCTCCATACTGCTGTAGGTGAGCCCGTCGGGACGGCCCAGCCCTTCACCGCGCCCCGCGATTGCCTGATACGTCCGCTCGATGACAACGGCAGGGTCGGCGTCACCGCTAATGCCAAAGACAATGACCGCCGTGTCCCAGATGGTGTCGCCGTTGGTGTCGCGCAGCACCTTCTCCATCACCGACGGAGGGATATCTTCGACGTAGTCGTCGATGTCACTCTGGCTTGGAATCTCGTAGCCACCCAGCGCGCCGGTAAGAATCGCCAGCTGCTTGGCATCCCTCACACCATCCACAGCCTCCGCAAGAACGAGGGAGATGCCGCCGCTCTCCGCCGCGGTCCACTCTTCACCGTTATCGATGAGCGCGTCATACGCCCTGGAGTTGCTCGAGTGCAGCTCCTTGATGATGGTCGAGATGCTGAGCGAGAAGACGATGTCGTCGATGGTGCCGGCATCACTCGGGACAACGCCGGGCTTGCCCTCCTCCTCAATCTGCCCGATAAAATCCAGCGTCCGCTCTAGGTAGTCCATCTCAATCAGCACCGACCGCAAGGTGATGTTGGTCTCATCGTTCAGGTCCCGCGCGTTTGGCGTCTCGATGTAGATTACGATTATGTCGGTCGACCAGTCCTCGCGCACCTCGAACAACAGCGCCTCGCTCAGGCACTGGCGCGACGGCGTCAGCGCCGTGAAGCAGGCGGCGGCCGTCCCGCGCCAGCTCCACGAGCAGCAGGCCGCTGCGGGGGGCCGCGAGAAGGAGCTTCGCCAGCCCATCCCGATACCGTTCCCGGCCCATGTCCGGGCGCCGCAGCCCGTCCTCCACTGAGGCGACGGTCCCAGCCTGGAGAGAGACCATCTTCTGCACGGCGTTCCCGATCTTGTAGACCGATCTGACGCCAGACGTGGCCCCTCCTGAGATGACCAGGGGCGTGCGGGCCTCGTCAATCAGCACCTGGTCGGCCTCGTCCACGGGCATATTCTCGGCCAGGATTGCAATTTTTCCTTCCCGCAAACCAACATCCATGATTCTGTCTATACCTTGGGCCGTATCGATGACCCGTCCGCCTTTAATCAGAAGGTCGAATTGGCTATTTTTGCTCATGGTGTTTCCTTTCAATTAGAATAAGTCCTCCTGTGGATTGTCGGTCGTCAGATCTTTCTCTGTTACGGTATAATTGAATAAAAATTTAACAAATGATTTAATTTATTCTTTCTCTGGAAGAATATTTGGAACTATAATATCAGTTCCTTTAATTTCATTAACAATAGGAACAAAAAGTTTTTTAATAATTTTTGGTGTACTACTTTTAATTACAGTTTTCTTAAGTGCAAAAAAATGGAATTTAAAAGCGACTATTAAAAATATAACAATTGCTGGAATGTGTTCTGGTTTTATGGGAACTCTTACTGGTGTTGGAGGACCACCGATGGCAATTGTTTATCAAAATAGTTCCGCAAAGAATGCCGTGGCCACGTTAAATATGTTTTTTGGAATTGGAGCATTATTTTCAGTTTTTGTACTAGCATACATAGATTTAATAACTATTAGAGAAGTAATGAGATGTTTGTTATTAGCTCCAGGAGTTGTAGCTGGTTTAATATTAGGAAGACAAACTATCGTAAAAAATTATGTAAATATTAATTTAAAAAAACTTATACTAATAGTGTGTTTTGTAAGTGCTGTATTAGTTTTGGGTCAAGCATTTATTGAATTTTAATTTTAATCATTATATTATATAAAAAATTAAAATAGTGCTTGAACAATCTATAATACTTACACAAATTATTCTTATTGATATAATTATGGCTGCTGACAATGCTATAATTATCGGCCTTATTGCTGCAAATTTTACACCAAAAAATAGAAGACAAATAATTATGTGGGGTGTACTAGCTGCATTTATTTTTAGAATTATTTTTGCTCTTTCTGCAACTTACTTATTTGAATTTGCAATAATTAAGATTATTGGTGGTGCACTACTAATTTGGATCGTGCATGATCTTCAACAAGATTTATTTGGCAAAAAAAAGAAAATCAAATCTCCAACTAAAGTATCAAAAGAACCTTCATATTTACAAAGTATGTATAAAGTAATTATTGCAGATATAACTTTGAGTTTTGATAATGTTATTGCTGTTGTGGGCGCTTCAAAAGATAACTTTGGATTAATGATATTTGGTTTATTGTTATCTGTTGTTTTAATTGGAACTATCGCAACATATTTTGCAGAATATATACAAAAGAATAAATGGATTGGTTATGTTGGGCTTATTGTTATTGTTATAGTTGCAATTCAATTAATCATCGGTGGATTAAATGATTATGGAGTTCTGTACATAAATGAAACTTTTATAAAATATTTTTAATCCTAAACTTACTAACTTTTCTATTATGCTTTGTAAATTGCCTCACTCTTTTCCACTCATCTAATTAGGGTGGTTTTTTTTAAATTTTAAATTTAGATTTTTTACTATCAATTAAAAAATTCTTAACAGTATTTATTGTTAAATAGTTAAAAGTTTTTCCAAAAAACATTATTTTTTCAATAATTGAAGGTGGAATGGTAATTATGTGACAACCTAATTGTTTGGCCTGCAAGTAATTATAAGGCTCTCTAGTACTGGCCCATAAAATTTCTACATTTTTGAATTTTTTTGAATAGTTTAAGCTTTTTTTAAATTCTGGAACTGGATCTTTCCCTGTATCAGCCATTCTGCCAGCAAAAATTGATATTATAATTTTAGTTTTTTTATTTATATTATTTAAAATTTCTTTTGTTTGTTTAGAAGTATACACAGCTGTTATGTTTAATTTTATCCTTTTATTATTTAGCTCTTTGATTAATTTTCCCATAAATAATCCTTTTGAATTCACCACTGGAATTTTTACATAAACATTTTTTGCCCATTTATTAATTAATAATGCCTGTCTCTTCATATTTTGATAATCATCAGCAAATACCTCAACTGAAACTGGTTTATTTTTACATATTTTTAATATTTTTTTACAATAGGATTGGTAGTCTTTTGCTCCGGCTTTTCTAATTAAGCTTGGATTTGTTGTAAAACCTTTTACTAAAGTTTTTTTATTAAATTTTTTTATTTGCTTAATATCGGCAATATCACAAAATATTTTAGTTTTCAAAATTTGTCCTAAAGATTTTTTATTATATCTTCTGTCATTTTTTTTGCATCTGCAAATAACATTAATGTATTATCTCGATAAAATAACTCATTATCTATACCTGCGTATCCTGGTGATAAACTTCTTTTAACAAACAAAACTGATTTGCACTTTTCTACATCTAACACTGGCATGCCATAAATTGGACTTTGAGGATCAGTTTTGGCCACAGGATTGGTTACATCGTTTGCACCTATTACAAAAGCTACATCTGCATTAGCGAAATCATTATTTATTTCTTCTAGCTCAAAAACTTCATCGTAAGGTACATTTGCTTCAGCAAGTAGTACATTCATATGTCCTGGCATTCTTCCAGCAACTGGATGAATTGCGTAAGTAACTTTAATATCGTTCTTTTTTAAAGTATCTACCATTTCTCTTAATGCATGTTGAGCTTGTGCAACAGCCATTCCATACCCTGGTACAATAATTACCGATGAAGCATTTTTCATCAAGAAAGCCGCATCCTCAGCGTTACCACTCTTAACAGGTTTTTTTTCATTATCTTTTGATAAAGATTGTTCTGTAGCTCCAAATCCTCCTAATATAACATTAAAGAATGAGCGGTTCATGCCTTTACACATTATATAAGATAAGATTGCTCCAGAAGATCCAACTAAAGCACCAGTAATAATTAAAGCACTATTTTCTAAAGTAAATCCAATTCCTGCTGCAGCCCAACCTGAGTAAGAATTTAACATAGAAATTACAACTGGCATATCTGCTCCACCAATTGGAACTATTAATAAGAATCCTATTAAAAATGAAACAGCTAGTAGTGTCCAAAATAAATTTGAAGACTGGGTTGAACAAAGCAAATAAGTTAAAACTATTATTGAAATCAATATTAAAGCATTGAGTAAATGTTGACCTCTAAAAGTTATTGGGGAGCCAGACATTATTCCTCGAAGTTTTAAAAAAGCAATTATTGAGCCAGAAAAAGTTATAGCACCTACAACTGCGCCAATTGACATTTCAATTAAACTACCAAGTTTAATATTTCCAGGAGAACCAAGGTTAAAAGCTTCAGGATTTAAAAAAGCTGAGATGGCTACAAAAACAGCTGCAAGTCCTACAAGACTGTGAAAACCAGCTACTAGTTCTGGCATAGCAGTCATTGGTATCTTGTATGCTATGAAAGTTCCTATTAAACCTCCTATCAATAAAAAAATTAATACATAGATAAAACCACTAGAAAAATTTCCAATAGACAAAAAAGTTACAGTAATGGCTATTACCATTCCTAAAATCCCAAAGAAATTTCCTTGTCTAGATGTTTCTGGAGATGACAATCCTCTTAATGCTAAAATAAATAATACACCTGAAATTAAATAAAATATTGCTGATAAATTTGCTGACATATCTATTTATCTTTCTTTTTCTTTTTATACATTTGAAGCATTCTTTGAGTGACTAAAAATCCACCAAAAATATTTATTGCTGCTAAAGATATTGCTAAAAAGCCAAAGATACTTGAAGTATTAAAAATACTTTCAGAATTTCCGGCTAAACCAGCAATTATAGCACCTACAATAATTACTGATGAAATTGCATTTGTTACTGACATTAAAGGAGTATGCAATGATGGTGTAACGCTCCACACAACATAATATCCAATAAATATGGATAAGATAAATATACTCAATCGAAATATAAAAGGGTCAATTTCCATAATTTTATTTAATTAATGTTTTTGCAATTATTTCATCCTCTAAATTAATATTAAGTTTTTTATTATCTTTATCGTAAAGATTAGAAATAAAATTAAAAACATTTTTTGCATATAAATTTGATGCCGAAACAGGCAACTTATTTAAAATATTTCTCTCTCCCATTATTTTAACTCCATTTTTATCAACAATTTTATCTACTTCTGTAAAAGCTGTATTTCCTCCTTGAACAGCTGCAAGGTCATAAATTACAGAACCAGCTTGCATATTTTGTATCATTGTATCTTTAATAATTATTGGAGCTTTTTTGCCTGGAATTAAAGCTGTACAGATCACAATATCTATTTTCTTTAAAGTCTCTCTTAATAGTTCTTCTTGTTTTTTTTTAAAATCTTCTGATGCTTCTTTTGCATAACCACCTTCAGTTTCTAAATTTTCAGCTCCTTCTATCGTTAAAAACTTTCCACCTAAGCTCTCTACCTGTTCTTTTGATGCCATTCTTACATCAGTAGCAAAAACAATTGCGCCCATTCGTTTTGCGGTTGCTATTGCTTGCAAACCTGCAACCCCTGCTCCAACAACTAATACTTTTGCAGCTGGTATCGTACCAGCGGCTGTCATCATCATAGGTATTGCTTTTTCAAAACTCGCAAAAGATTCTATAACTGCTTTATATCCTGCTAAATTAGCTTGAGATGAAAGTATATCCATAGATTGAGCTCTTGAGATTCGAGGAAGCAATTCTAAAGAAAAAACATTTATTTTATTTTTTGATAATAAATCGATTTTTTCTTTATTTTTATATGGATTAAAAATCCCAACTAATGTCTGATTTTTTTTTATTAAAGCAATTTTTTCATTCTCTAATAAATTCAATTGAATAATTAAATCGGAATTATGGATCAATTCCTTCTCGTCACTAATAATTTTTACTCCTAGATCTCTATATTGATTGTCATTAAATCCTAAATGTGAACCATAATTTGTAACTAAATTAACTTCAAAACCTAGATTTATATATTTCTTTGCTATCTCTGGCGTTATTGCAATTCTTTTTTCAAATTGTTTATTTTCGGAAATTGAACCGATTTTCATTTAAATTAATTAAAGTAAAAATATTGCCATAAATACTAAAACAGCAAATACAATAACAGTTGCCCATAGCACAAACTTGGTAAAGTTGTTCCATGTGCTCTCATGGCTATCATTTTCCATAAAACTATTTTTGCCTAGCTTTAAATTTTGGATTTGTTTTATTAATTATATAAACTCTGCCCCTTCTTCTAACTAATATAGAGTTCAGGTCTCTTTTTTTTAATGATTTTAATGAGCTTTTAATTTTCATAATTTTTAACCCCTATCTATTATTTCCCAATTTGTTTCACTTTGATTTATAAAATTTATTCCAGCATATTTAGGTAAATCATCATATTTAATATCAATACCTACATTTTCCATATTTGTTTCACTTGTATTAATAAAATCTTCTTCTTCTATATGTATATATATATCATCATAATCATAATCCCAACCACTAGATTTCCATTCTATATCTGCTGGTGGTGTATTTTCTATACTATAATCTATTGCCATTTGATTACGTGCTTCTAATTCATCATATGCTAATTTAGCAAATTCTGTATCTGTTTCATAATATCCACCAACTGGATCTGGAAGACCAGAATAATCATCTATTACACCATCTCTATTACTCTCTATATCTTTTCTTAATTTTTTTCCTAATTTTTTTTACAGATAAATTTTTTAAAAATCATCATAAAGATCGTAATAATAAAAATTACTTTTACTTAATTCATAATTTGTTGCCAGCTGGTAGATATTCTTTTGAAAGTAATTGCTATTTAAGCGAAAGGGTAGCTCTT
>CALBFM010000063.1:0-7748 GCA_937893445.1 uncultured euryarchaeote | reverse complement strand
CGGGATAAGGCTAGAATTAGAGTTATGATGAGTGCTGGACTAGATAGAGAAGACTTAAATTCAGCTTTGAGTGCATTTGAAAAAGGCGGGAAATCCGCAGGAATCATATAAAATGAATGAAAGAGAGAAAAAAAGCTTCGGTATTGGTCTAATCGTGGGTGTAATTATTTTTTTCGTGCTCTGGAGTGGCGGATTCCCTCTATACACCAAGATGGACTTGATTGGTTCCCTAGGAAGTGGGTTTGGCTCTGGCTTCAGCGCATCGATTGTCAGTTACATGATGTCACGTGATGAGTGAAGACGACTGGAAGGATAAGCTAACTTCAGAACAATACCAGGTATGTCGATGCAGTGCTACAGAACCTCCGTTTGATAATGAGTATTGGGATTGCCACGACAATGGAAAATACCATTGTGTTTGTTGTGACGAAATATTATTTGATTCAGAACACAAATTTGATTCGGGGACAGGATGGCCCAGTTTCTTTCAACCCCTGAAAGAAGATACCATTGGTGAAAAGGAGGATGTATCCCACGGGATGAGAAGGGTTGAGGTCATCTGTTCCAAGTGTGATTCCCATCTGGGTCACCTATTCGATGATGGACCGAAACCGACAGGGCTCCGCTTTTGTATCAACTCGGCGGCATTGATGTTAGAGCGACGCTAATCGGCCAGCTCGCTGAGCCAAGCACCGCCTGCCAAGAACGCTAAGTCGTATAGGAGTAGTAGTGTTACAGCCGTTACAACACCAGCATCGTCCAGCAGCAGCGCCTGCAACGCACGCAGCGACGCTTCGACCACCGTGAAGAGCAATAGCGGGATTGCGAGCAGCGTTCCAAGCATCCACGCACCAGGCAGCGGCGCCGCTGCCTGCGTAGTCAGCGTTCCAGCGGCAGAGACTCCAACTACCGAGAGCAGTAGGACTGTTAGTGCAGGCACCCAGTTCGCCCCGAAACCGTTGCCGAAGAGCAGTATATAAAATCCGAACGCAAGCAAAGTCAGCCCTGATAGGAGCACTAAGTTGCCTGCCCAGGCGCCTAGAAACAGTGTCGCGCGCGGGAGCGGTGCCAGTCGCAACATCTCACCCGTGCCGCGGTCGCCCTCGCGCAAAGCCGTGTGGGTCAGCAACCCCAGTCCAGCAAAGAGCAGTACACTCCAGATGATAGCGGGCGCCAGTCGCGCTTGTGCTATTTCATCGTTATTAAGCGTGAATCGCAGCAGAAGAAGCAATGCCAACATCAACATCCCTGCCGCAACCGTACCCTGTAGCGACCGTAATTCGACACGCAGCTCCTTGCGCACTAGCGCCGTCAGCGGGCTCACGCCACTACCCCATCAGCGAGCACCAGCGTGCGGTCCGCCGTTAGCCCACTGCCATGCGCTACGACCAGTACCGCGCGATTATCGGCGCGCCACTCTGCGATGAGTGTGCACAGCAACTCGCGTCCGTCTCCATCGAGAGCAGCGAACGGCTCGTCAAGCAGCAACGTTGTCGGGCGATGCAGTGCGGTGCGCGCCAGTGCCAGCCGCTGCAGCATTCCGCGCGAGTAGATTCCAGTGCGATCGTTGGAGAATGATTTCAGGCCAACACGCTCCAGTATTGCGTCAATGTTGGTTTCATGCTCCGGCAGCTGGTGCAGCTGCGCCCAGAGCTCCAGATTTTCGCGGCCGCTCAACTCTCCGTAAAAGCCAGGGCGGTGACCGGTGAAACCTATGCGCGACCGCACTTCAACGCCGTCACCCAGAGGAAAGGCGTCCACTTCCGCTTCCCCGCTGTCAGCGCGCTCCAGTGTCGCCAGTATGTGTAAGAGGGTGGACTTGCCGGCTCCGTTCTCTCCCTGTAGCAGTACCACTTCGCCATCCTTAACAGCGAGGTCAACCCCGCGCAGCACCCGTCGTGCACCGAAACTCTTCTGCAGTCCTCTGGCAGTGAGCATTAATCGCCTAGGACTCTAGCAAAATCGCGCGCCGCCGAGCCCGGGTCATCTGCTTGGTAGATTGCGCGTCCCACGATGACCATGTCGGCGCCTGCTGCAATAGCTGCACGTGGGTCGCCTCCCTGCGCGCCGACACCTGGGGAAATAATTGTCAGGTCGCCGACGGCTGCACGCACAGTGGCAATGTCCTCTGGTCGTGTTGCGGGGGCAACCACCCCAGTCGCGCCACCCTCCCGGGCAACTGCCACGAGCCCAGGGATATCGAAGAACTCGCCGCCACCAGGGTGTGACATGGTGATGACAGCATACAGGTCGCGCTCTGGCGCCACGTTGCGAATCGCTCGCAGCGGGCCGGCGCCGGGGAATGCATGCGCGATGATGCCAGCAGCGCCAGCACCATAAGCGGCCTCAGCGATGAGTCGGGCTGTGTTAGGGATGTCGGCTACCTTCAGGTCACAGATAACGGATGCAAATTCTGCCAGTCGCTCGACCATCCCGAGGCCGCCGTGCATCAGCAGCGGCCAGTTGACCTTGATTCCGGCCAAATGAGGGGCTGCTGCCTCGGCCACAGAAAAAACACGCTGCGGGTCAGTTTCATCCAGCGCCAGTAGCAGCCGGGACGCCATCAGATTTCCAGCTTGCCGGTTAGGATTGAAAGCGCGTACCTCAGCTCGGCCACAGCTGCGACTGCTTCGCGCTTAATCTGAAACAGGTCCTTGGGTTCCATACTGCTGGTCATGTTCGCCTCGACAAACATCATCTTCTCGAGGCTACGCTCGATGGTGTCCACAATTATCTGGCTGCGTGCAGAACGACGCAGGCCCTCCTCGTCAATACTAGTGTCATCCGCCATGCTGCTCGCCAACTAGCGACGGCTGCTGCCGGATTTAACCATTTGCCAAGGCAGCTACGAGCCGCCTCAGCTCAGGTCCTTTCGAGTGTAGAGCTTAATGGCAACAGGCTTGCGCGGGAGTGGTCCCTTCTTCTCTGCCACGACGGTCGAGATGCCTGCATCAGGGACTAGATCGACCAGCCGCTGAGTTATGATGCCGTCCATCACCAGCGCGTTGACACCGTTATTGCCCTTCTTCTGCAACTGCTCTTGCAGCTTGGTTATCGGCAGTTCGATGCTCACCTTATCATCGGCGAGCAGCCGCGCGTTCTTGCTCCCCTTGAGCGCGTCAAGGTGCTCAAGCAGTGCGTCGGCTTCTGTGGGTCGGGAACTGGCCACTTCCGGCGCAGCTTCCGTCGCTTCGGGCTGCGCAGCCTCCTCTGCGGGTGGTTCGGGCACGTCAGCGGGCTCGCTGGCTGATGCCTTTTCAGACGCCTTGGCAACATCATCTGCCTTCTTGGCTTTCGATTTACGACCTCCGCGACGCGAGCGCTTCTTCTTGCCGTCGGCGCGCGCCCACTTGTGCTTGTCCTGAAACACAGCAGTAGTCGACTTGTCGCGCAGGCACTTCATCACCTGTTTGTGTGCCAGATGCTCCACCTCGGTGTTGGTGGGTGCGCGCGCGACGAAATCAATTTCGGCTACCTGGAACAACTCGCGCAAAATCATCTCGCCGCCGCGATCGCCATCGACAAAAGCAGTGACGGTGCGTGCCTTGCTCAGCTCGACAATTTCGGCTGGGATATTGGTTCCCTCAACCGATATACAGTTCTTGATACCATGTCGCAGCATAGTTAAGACGTCAGCGCGGCCCTCGACCAGGATAATGGCGTCGCTCTGCTCCACGTTCGGTCCCGCGGGGAGTTTGCCTCCGAACAGAATAATCTCCTCGGTCTGGACCAACTGCCTGACAGAATCTGTGATGTCGCCTCCAGTGCTGCGAGACTCGGACACTATGTTGACCAGAAGCTCGCGTGCGCGCTCGACAATCTGGTCATGTTTGCCGGCACGAGTGTCCTCTAGGGAGGTCACCTTGAGGGTCGCCTTACAAGGGCCGACACGCTCGACTGTCTCAAGCGCAGCTGCGAAAACCGATGTTTCCACTTGGTCCATACTCGAGGAGATTGTTATGTCTCCCTTTGACTTACCTTTACTACTCTTGATATCAACCTCAATTCGGCCCATACGACCTGACTTCTGCAGGTCGCGCAGGTCCAGCTCGTCGCCGAGCAGCCCTTCGGTCTGTCCGAAGATGGCGCCGACGACGTCGGACCGGTCCACTACCCCGTTAGCGGTGATAGTTGCACTAATCATGTACTTGCTACTGTTAGGATCTTTGCTCATTGTTACTCCTTTTGCTTGTGCGGCCCGGGCCTCCCCCCGGTGGGTGCAGCTGTGCTGAACCCTTGAGTGCGGTCGGTGAAATGAATTACCGTAATGGCCCTCGGGCCGACCTGCCCGCCGCTGTGGGTTAATTAAGGCTACCGGTCGTCTGGCGGAGTCGTTTTATCCAGCCACACGCTGCCAGCATAATGCACGTCGTGACCCTACTGGCACAGCCACGTGATAAACACCCCCTGGCAAAAGCCAGACCGCTCCGAAAAGGGCAACTGAAGACCATTGGCAGGGGGACCTTTGGACTGGTCTGGCTGACCGACTTCTTCGCCGCTTTCTGGGATTGCGTACAGGATATCGACGCAGGCGCGAAACTGCGGCTACGTGAAAGCGGATTCGATGAGATGAACTGGGCTGTAGCATTTCGCTTCGCTGGTTTCAAAGCGCGGTTAACCGCACGCAAGTACAAGGGGTTCTACGGAGTGCCGCGCAACTGCTACCTGGAACTGAAGCTCGCCTCCGCGAATCCTAACGACCTGCGCATGTTCCTGCGACTACTTGCTGAAAAATTCGAAAAGCCTCCTTGGGTATTCAACAACTGGAACAAACTGGAAGCTGAGTGTGGCTACGACCAGGAAGCTGTTATTGGAGCCTGGTCACAGGCGATGGACCGTGAAATCGACGCTGAAGATACATCGAGCGGGTGGAGCTTGCCGTTCTTGGGTGGCGCGAAAACCGAGGATGACTCGGCACCGGAGACGGACACGAGCGACATCGAGGTGCTGACAGATTCTGAAGGGCAGGAGCACCGCTTCCGGCACTATGGCACACTCGAGGTTGAGGGCGAGGAATATGCAGTGATGGCGCCCGTTGACGGAGACGACGACGTTCTGGATGTTGATATCCTGCATGTCGCACCGGATGGCGGCTACGAAGCGATTGAAGATGAAGAGCTTTTTAGCGCGTTGGCCGAAGCAGCGCAGGAACACCTCGCAGCGTAGCTGCGAGTGAACCCTTATTTCCGGCGGGAACTGCCAGCGTGGGAGTGGGCCGGTAGATCAGCCCGGAAGATCGCCGCCTTCGCAAGGCGGAGGCCGCGGGTTCAAATCCCGCCCGGTCCACCAAGAGCATAACATGCCACTCGAACTCGATTTACATTCGCTGCGACACGGCCAAGAACTGGTAAAACGTGGCTTCGCCCGCATGCAGAAAGGCGGCGTCATCATGGATGTCACCAACGCTGCGCAGGCCTCGATTGCCGAGGACGCCGGGGCTGTTGCAGTCATGGCGCTAGAGCGTGTGCCAGCCGATATTCGTGCCGATGGCGGCGTTGCCCGCATGTCAGAGCCACAGAAGATTCGTGAGATTATCGACTGTACATCTATCCCGGTGATGGCGAAGTGCCGTATCGGCCACACCGCCGAGGCGCGAGTGCTCGAAGCCCTCGGCGTCGACATGATTGACGAGTCGGAAGTGCTGACACCGGCTGACCCCTACTATCACGTCGTTAAACGCGACTTCTCCGTGCCATTCGTCTGCGGTGCAACCTCGCTTGGAGAGGGTCTGCGCCGAGTCTGGGAAGGTTCAGCAATGATTCGTACCAAGGGAGAGGCGGGTACAGGCAACGTTGTCGCAGCGATGCGCCATGCGCGTCTGCTCGACGCCGAAATCGCAGCAGTGCAGCAGTCAGATGACCGTGCCGCAATGGCAAGCCGGGTAGTCGAGAAGTACTTCGAGCTGGACCGCGAGGTTGCATCAAACCTCGGATCATCGGCTGGAGCCAACCCGTTCAACCTGTCTCGCACTCAGATTGAGACCGAAATAACCGAGCTGATGGATGAGGTCGCCAAACTGGGGAGACTGCCAGTCGTCACTTTCACTGCGGGCGGTATCGCGACGCCAGCCGACGCGGCGCTGATGATGCAGTTCGGGATGGACGGGCTCTTTGTTGGCTCGGGAATTTTCAAGTCCGATAACCCTGCCGAGCGCGCACGCGCGGTTGTTGAGGCGACTGCACACTTCGACGACCCTAATGTCGTGGCGGAGGTCTCAGGGGACCTGGGTAGCGCCATGGACGGTCTCGAGGAATCCGCGCTCGAAACCAAGATGGCCACTCGAGGACACTAGGGTCGAAATATTCAAGCCTGGTTGACGTCGCCGCGGTCACCGTCAGTCCAGATGGTCTGGTGCTAGTATGTGCTGAGTTTCAGCTGCCGAAAATACGTTCGCGGTAGATGTAGCCCAGCGCCACAAAGACCGACGCCACTACTGCCACAATAAGTGCGATTGACACCCAGTCGCGTCCATCGCCACTCACGGCTACGGTCAGCGGCTTGACTTGCTGGCTATCTTCCTTCTCCTCTACAACTACATTTCCAGAATCAGCGACTACGATAACAGTATGCTGTCCCGACGGGAGGTTGCTCCAGGTCGCCTCAACTACGTGTGTGTTCTCGATGCCAGCCACCAAAGTAGAACCGTCAACAGTAACGTTGGCAATCAGGTGCGCTGTGTCAGCTAAGTCGTAGTAAAATGCTACACTGAAGTTCTGAGTGATGTTCTCGTTGAACAGTTTCAGTTCAGCACTGATTAGTATGCTGCCACCTTCAGTCGGCGCATTGTTCGAGAAATTGATTTGGGCGATTCCCAAATTAGGTCGCAGCTGTTTGCCTACCATCACGGTGCGCACCGCCACATCTGAGTTGCCGGCGCGGTCAGTGACTGTTAGCAGCACGCTGTAACCCTCATCGGATGCAGCATCGTAAATATGGTCTGGCTGCATTCCACTGCCATTAAGACCATCGCCAAAATCCCAATGGAACGTCAGCTGTTCGTGCGTGTCATAGTTGTCTAGGGTTAGGTTGGCGTTGAAAGTAGTGGCTATATTCTCAACGGCAGACTCGTTGAAGCTCTCACTTCCGGCCTCGTAGTAGGTGAAGGCAGGCGCGGGGCGAGTAATGTCGTTGACGTGGACAGTCTGCACGACGTCAGCAGAGTTTCCAGCTGCGTCGGTGGTGCTCAGCGAGACCTGATAGTCGCCTGGGTCGAGATACTGCTTGTTGACCACTTCGCCACTATTGGTGGTGTTGTCGCCAAAATCCCATTCCCAGCTGGTGATGTACGACTGACCATCGCTGGATCCGGAGCCATTGAACACCAGCGTCGAGCCGGTCGCTTCGTCATCAGAGAGTAACTCATCAACGTTGGTGCCGTTGTATGGTTCGCCCGGGTCGGTCGAGGCGATAGTGCCTTTGACTAGGATGTCGAAGGCAGGCGCTGGAGCACTACCATCGACTAGTACCGTCAGGCTGGCGGCATCGACTGCACCGTACTGGTCCATAGCGGTCAGGTTTACGATATAGCTGCCCGCTGCCTCCCAGGTATGATTGCGTTCGACCTCGTAATAGGTACTGGCGTTGCCGAAGGTCCACTCGTACTGAGTCAAACCAACTGCCCCGCTCGATCCAGCTGCTGAGAAGCTGAGCTCCTCGTCCACCGCAACGACATGCACGTCATCGAAAAGGGTGGTCTCACTGGTAATGGCTATATTCGCCGTCGGGCCGGGGTTGAGCTGTAGCAGCAC
>CALBFM010000062.1:0-1102 GCA_937893445.1 uncultured euryarchaeote | reverse complement strand
TAGGTGCCACTAGCCGCTCGGGAACCAGCAAGATTGGGCGCACCCCCACGGTCCAGAGCCGGACCAGTAAACCTCAGAATCTCGTTAGGGTCTGTCTCGTTCGGATCTTCAAAGACAGTCGCCCTTCTGCCTTGACCGATACCAATAAGGGAGTCGCGCCACTGTTGGGGGTTCATGTAAGCCATCAGCCTGTCGGCTCCTGATTTCGTCCGCTGAAGCGGTCATAGAGTCCGAGCCCCAGGCCAGCGGCACCCAACAGGCCACCACCGATCTGGCCCCATCTGCTAGGCTGGCGCTCGAATTGCTGTTGCATCCCACCCGGCAAGAACGACTGAGCGAGTGCGAGTTCTTGAGCCCCACCCTGTTGGCCGCGCAGCCATTGGTCGTAGTCCCATGCCTGTTGACGGCGTTGGGCTGCTTCCTGTTGGGCACCCATCTGTTGTAGCTGCTGTCCGGCACCGAACGTGGCACCCTGCGTCAAGCCCCCGATATCGGCTAACTGACGCGCATTCTGAATCTGCTGTTGTCTGAACTGCGCTTGTGCGTCGAGTCCCATCCCCTGCGCTTCCAGTCCAGCCATCTGATTGCGCGAAGCGGCGTCCAAGCCTAGCTGTGCCTGTTGTTGCTGACGCTGTGCGTCGATCATAGCCTGACGATCACCACGCTGTAGAGCCGACTGCATATTCTGTTCGGCAATACGAATCTCGTTCTGCGCGTTCTGCATCCCAACTTGTGTTCCAAGCCGTTGGGTCTGCATTCCCGCTTCTGCCCCCAACTGCTGAGTTTGCATCGCGGTCTGGACACCAAGCTCCGCGTCACGCATCTGGCGTTGGGCGTCAATCTGAGCCTGACGGTCACCGCTCTGCATGGCAGCGTCCAAGTTCGCCTGAGATGCTGATAATGCGTTCTGGGCATTCTGGATGCCAACTTGCGTCCCTAGCTGCTGGGTTTGCATCCCGGCTTGTACGCCTAACTGCTGAGTCTGCTGGGCGGCGGTAAGACCTAGCCGTGCCTGTTCGGTCTGACGGGCCGCTTCCAACTGCTGCTGTTGGGTGCCGCTCTGCATCACTGCCTGTTGGTTCGATTGGGCGGCTGTCAGCGC
>CALBFM010000061.1:0-1143 GCA_937893445.1 uncultured euryarchaeote | reverse complement strand
ACTGGTGGTAATCGTAGCCAACGACGCGACAGTGCGGCGCATGAAGCGCGAGCCGATAGTGTCGGCCGCTGTGCGCGCCGAGATGGTCGCGTCGTTGAAGCCGGTCGACCAAACCATGGTGGGGCGCGAGGGCAACATGCTCGATATCGTTGTGGAAGAAATCAAGCCTCATATTATTGCGCTGGGATACGACCAGGATATGTTCGAGCCCAAAGCCTTGGAGGCGAAGCTTGCCGAACGTGGTCACATGGTGAAGGTCATGCGTCTGCCGAAGCTGGAACATGGCCTAGCGGGAACGCGCAAAATCGTGGCGCGTATCCTGCGCGACTTTGGCCAGGAGTAGTATGTTCACCGGTATCGTAACTGCCACTGGGCGAGTGCGGAGCGCCAGTAATGCCACAGGTGTGCAGCGTATCGCAATCACGTCGCCTAATGGCTTCGCCACTGGTATGGCGGTGGGAGCGAGCGTTGCGGTAGACGGTGTCTGCCTGACAGTCAGCGCTGTCACCGTGGATGTTCTGGAGTTCGATGTCGTAGCCGAAACGCTCGCCTGCACAACACTCGGTGAGCAGCTGACGGAGGGTACGACAGTGAACTTGGAGCACTCGGCACGGCTGGGCGACGAGATTGGCGGTCACCTTGTTTCGGGCCACATCTCTACTACTGGCACGGTAGTCATGGTTGAGACTGCCGACGGCATCTACGACTTGCGGCTACGCGTTGGATGTGACTGGATGGCCTACATATTCGAGAAGGGTTTCGTGGCCCTTGACGGTATATCGCTTACCGTAGGCAAGATATGGCCAGAGAGGGGGGAGTTCAGGGTGCATTTGATTCCAGAGACACTGGCACGTACGACTATTGGCGCGCGTACGCCAGGTGATCGGCTCAATGTTGAGATTGACACGATGACGTACGCCACCGTTGAGACCGTCACCCGCATCATGGAGGCGCAATGAACAGCATCGCACTGGTCTGTGGTAGCTACCACCGGAATGCGGTTGAACGCATGGCTGTGACGGCGCGCGACCGCGCCGGTGAACTAGAGCTGGAACTTGCTGCTGAGCAGTGGGTGCCGGGCGTGCTGGAGTGCCCATTGGCGCTGCAGCGGCTACTCGGGCGCGATGATGTAGATGGCGCGGT
>CALBFM010000060.1:0-3069 GCA_937893445.1 uncultured euryarchaeote | reverse complement strand
CCAGATTTGAACTGGAGTCTATACCACCCCAAGGTACAAGGATGCCAAGCTACCCTACGGGCCCACAATTGTGGCTACGCTATGGCCGTAATAAAATCAGTCGTAGGGCAAGACGTCGTCGATTAAGTTAGTGTGCGCCATGTAAATGCGGCGGCAGCAGTAACGCTCGATACCTAGGTCATCCATAACCGCAGCGGCATTCTCGTCTTTCGAGACCCGCTCACAGAACTCTTCGTAGTGTCCACCAATGACCTTATTGCAAGTGAAACAGCGCACGGGTATCAACATTTTTTCACCGGTATGATTTCTGCCGTTTGGCGCGTGCCCCACGTCCCATGGGGTGTTTAGGCTCCTTGCGTCGTGTGTCGTTGACCAGCAATGCACGGTCGTAGCTCATGAAAAGTGTACGTAACTCCTCGTCCTTGAACCAGTCTACCAGCCCGCGCGCAATCGCGGTCCGGCTCGCCTCAGCTTGGCCCATTACGCCACCTCCCTGCACGTTGACCGCGACGTCGATGCGATTTATACGGTTGCCTGCCAACTCAATCGGTTCCATAATCTTGAGCCGTGCCAGTTCCGGTTGGTAGTATTCAACTGGCTTGCGGTTGATGCGTATCCGCCCCTTTCCGGAGCGGAAAGTGGCGCGCGCAATCGCGGTTTTGCGTTTGCCGCTGGTGTTAATTATTTTCACCATCAGAATTTCGCTCCCAATTCACGTGAAATGTCGCCTAGGGTGACGTGGATCGTTCCTGAAACCATCTGCGCTTGCTCGACGATTTCCGGTGTGCCTGCACCAGCTGGCATACCTATATCGACTCGGAGCCTCTTAAAAGCGGCACGTCCCCGCGGTGTTTGGTAAGGAATCATGCCCCTTACAGAACGCTTGAACATCAGGTGTGGCATGCGTGGGTAGAATGGCCCCTTACGCTCATGGTTCAGCTGCCGTTTCTCAATGTATTCGCGAAAGACGGAATGCTTTGTACCGCTGACAATCGCCTTTTCGGCGTTG
Organism: uncultured euryarchaeote; assembly: GCA_937893445.1. Lineage (GTDB taxonomy): Archaea > Thermoplasmatota > Poseidoniia > MGIII > CG-Epi1 > UBA8886. The sequence continues at coordinate 2,060 of CALBFM010000060.1, read as the reverse complement.
ACCACGTGCACCTGTTCACCCTCGAGCAGTGCCTTAGCAACGTAGCTCGCCAGGCGCCCCATGATACACCCGTTTGCATCGAATATTTTCATCCCATCAACCTCACACCTGCTCCTTTGGGGTGTTTTTTTAGTATCTCCAGTAGCGAAAGACAGTTGCCTCCAGCCGCCTCCACTTTTTCGCGCGCCGCAGTAGAGAAACTGAATGCACCTATGGTGAGCGGTTTGGAGATGGCGCCCGCGCCTAACAGTTTACCTGGGACAACTACAATAGTTTTTGGCTCGGCGTATCGCTCGAGTCGCGAAATATTGATGCTGGGCCAAGTGCGCGCAGGACTCTCCAGACGACCTGCAACCGCCTTCCAGACGGGAGCTTCATTTTCATGGGCGGCCTGCTTCAGACTACCTACCAGCGACTGCAGCTGTGTGTTGCTCTTGCGGTCGATACGCTTCGGAGTCATAACGGGGGCGGCCGGGCAGGACACCACGTATATAAATCTGCAGGCTACTTTTCGAGCAGTATTCTAACGATGCCACCATCAACCTCGAGTTGCCCCGCCGCTAGCAGTTGCACCGCTTCCGGCAATAACCGGTGTTCGTGCGGCAGAATGCGCGCGGCGAGTATCTCCTCGGTGTCGCCCGGTAGGACATCTACTGACTGTTGCAGGATGATGGGGCCAGTATCAACTCCCTCATCAACTAAGTGTGCACTACAGCCGCTTTCGTTGACACCGGCAGCCAGTACGTCACGGTGCGCATGCGCTCCAGGGAAGTTCGGTAACAGCGCCGGGTGGATGTTCAGGATGCGGTGGCGGAACGCGCCGATGAACTCCGGCGTTAGCAATCTCATGAATCCCGCCAACACCACAGCCTCGATACCTCCGTCGTGCAGCACTGCCAGCGCGCGTCGGTCAAACTCAGTGCGTGACATCGCATCCGAGTCGATGAACGTCCACGGAATTCCCGCCGCCTCGGCCCGGGCAATTGCCTGTGCTTCGCGCTTGTTGACAATGAGCTGTACCAGTTCAACGTCCGGCAGCTCATCACGTGCGCGGGCATCGATAAGTGCCTGGAAGTTGCTTCCGCGTCCCGATGCCATCACTGCAAAGCGCATCACACCGGCAGCGGATGCACACTAAATCAGCCGCGCTGCCAGGTGAGCAACACTCCATCACCCAACCGTTCCACTTTCTCCAGCCGAAACTCACGCATATCGGTCGGCGTCACGGCGCCAGGGCCGCCAGCGACGGTCGGCGAGGTCACACCGCCAATCAGTGAGTTGCTGATGAACTGGGTAAACTCATCCCATAGCCCTGATGTGAGGAAGGACCAAAGTACAGTCTCGCCCCCTTCAACCAGTACCTTGTGTATGCCACGGCTCTGCAGCTTCAGCAACAGCTGCTGCAAGTTCACTGTATCGTTGCCGCACTCGACCACCTCGGTATCAGGCAGTTCCCGCTTACGTGGTCGGCTGCCAGTAGCGATTAGCGTCGGCGCGTCACCTTGCAACACCCGTGCTGAGCGCGGCGTCCGCAGCGTCGTGTCGAGTACCACTCGCAGCGGGCTCTTGCCCGGCGCCAAACGGGGGTCAAGCAACAGCCGCGGATCGTCCTGCAACACGGTGCCGATACCAACGATAACGGCATCGCACTCCGCCCGCAACGCGTGCACCCTCTGGTGGTCGTCGCCGCACGAGAGCCGTACCGGTCTGCGATTCGCCAGCGCAATTTTCCCGTCAAGCGACGCAGCGCAGTTCACGACAACATGCGGACGTTCCACAGGGGACGCAGCAGGTAGGGAGTTATAGGTAATGCGTATCTACGTGTAAATGTGTATGATTAATCTATTATTTCCAATTCTACCGCTTCGCCGCGGAAATTATAGCTAGCCCAAGAGCGACGGTCATAGGGGTACGCACTGATGATGTGAGTGGTGCCGAACTTCTGGAACAGGTGTAGGTCTGCATCAGACCAGTGATTATCTGGGGTAGGGTGTGAGTGGACTACACCACAGATGGACCAGTCAACTGGGAGCATGTGCAGTGGCAGGATGGCATGCTCA
>CALBFM010000059.1:0-20442 GCA_937893445.1 uncultured euryarchaeote | reverse complement strand
GGTCAATGGCGCAGCAACTGGCACACCATACTGTCGGCGGCTGCAATCTGCGCACTGGTGACCTGCTCGCCTCCGGCACTATTTCGGGACCCACTAATGACAGTCGGGGTTCACTGCTCGAACTTGCGTGGCGTGGAGAAGAGCCGCTGAGCCTCGATTCGGGCGAGCAACGCAGCTCGGTGCAGGACGGAGATACCGTCACGCTGACCGGCTGGTGTCAAGGCGACGGCTACCGCATCGGTTTCGGCGAGTGTTCTGGCCAGCTGCTGGCCGCACACTGAAACTTCCTTCGCGCGCAGGGCGCGTTCGAGCTAGCGCTTATATAAACCAGCGAGTGGCGCCCCTTCCGGCCGCCGTTTAGGCAGCCGGCGCAGGACTTAACATGGCTCGACGCACGCGTAGGCGCCGTGAGAGCGCACGCAGTAGCCCGCTACTCCGTCCCAGCGCAGCTGCCGCCGTTACACCGACTGCCACGCCAGCTCAAGCACCTCGGACGCGTAAACCGGTCGAACCGCTCCACTGGCCCAGTGTACTAGCGCTGCTCGGCATTTTCCTGCTCGCATTCACACTGCGGACTGCTTGGACACTTGAGCCGGCAACCGCCGACGGCTTCCAGCTGACTGGAGGCAGCGACCCATACTACCACAAGTGGGTGGTCGACCATGTCAGCGCTACTGGAGAGCACCTAGTCCACGACGAGATGCTCAACTACCCCTATGGGGCGAACAATAACCGGCCGCCGCTCTTCGACTGGTCCATTGCTATTGCAGGGCTGGCGCTGGCGCCCTTCTTCGGTGACGTCGAGGAGTCGACTTGGTGGGCGATGGAAGTGCTGCCCGCAGTCTATGGTGCGCTCATTGTCTTTCCCATTTACGCTATCGGTCGTGCACAGTTCGGCCGGCAAGCAGGGCTGCTAGCAGCGCTCTTCATTGCAGTCAACTCAGGGCATATTTCGCACTCGACCCTCTCGCTGGCTGACCACGACTCCTACATCGCGTTCTTTGGAACCTGTGCCTTCTTTTTCTTCATGCGGGCGCTCACTGAAGGGAACGATGCCCGCTGGATTGCTGACTGGCGCTCTGTCGAGAGCATCCGCAATGGTTTCACAAACTTCCTGCACTCCGAGCGGCTGGCGCTCGGCTACGCTGGGCTTACGGGCATGACTTTGGCGCTGGTTGCGCTGAGTTGGAAAGGATTTCCCTACCTGATGGTCATCATCGCCACCTATCTGGTACTGCAAATGGTCGTCAACCAATTCCGGAGGGTTGACAGCCTGACCACTGCGATGCTCGGTATCGTCGCGCTCTCGCTGCCACTCCTAATCTCATTTCCCTATTACCACCACATGGGGTTCATCGAAACCTGGTGGGACGCACCCGCCTACGTCCTGCTCGCCTTTATCGGCGCATCGGCACTGCTGGTGCCAACACGAGACCTGCCGTGGCTGCTGGTGCTAGGTGGCACTGCCACAGTCGCTACCGTCGGCTACCTGCTGCTCACCTATGTTTTCACCGAACTGGGATTCCTGCTCTTCAGTGGGCAGGGCTACTTCGTCCGTACCAAGCTATTCGACACTATTGCCGAGGCGCAGCCACCTACCTTCGCCAACTTTGTCTTTTCCTTTGGACCAGTCTCTGTCTGGTTCGGCTTCTTTGGGCTGGCCTGGATGGCATGGCAGCTTTCCGGCGGTCGCACCTGGAAGAAGGACTACCTCTTCATCCTGACATGGTCGGCGGTTGCACTCTACATGGCACAGTCCGCCATCCGCTTCATTTTCAACGCTACACCAGTGATGGCATTGCTCTCGGGCTGGGTCACCTGGCAGCTCATCGAGCGTGCCGACTTTGGTGCGGTGCTGCAGGCGTGGCGGCACTACTGGGGTCGCTATGGGCCTACCATTTTCTTCCTGGCGTTCGGCTCGCTGCTGACAGGAGTCCTAGCTATTTTCGTGGTCGGGCTGCTGGAAGGTTTTCTGATTGGTATTCTACTGCTGGCGCTGGTGCTCCTCCTCGGCATCATGGCGGCAGGCGAGGATCAGTACCGGTTGCGTGACCGCCTAAGCGGACTGCGGCGCGCGTTCGAGATTAAACGACCGGCAATCGCGTTCGTAGTTGTGGGGCTGCTGTTGCTGCCAAATAGCTTTCAGGGATACGACGCCGGTATCCCCTACGAATCCAAGAAAGATCATGACACTGCAGTCTACGACTTTCTGCGCTACTCACTGCTGCGACCGGATGAGTATCAGTACGGCGAGCGCACCAATGCCACTCTCTATCCTGACGGCGTAGTCGGGATGTACAATCGCACCGATAGCAGCGAGTTGTGGTATCTGGGGCTCAGTGGCCCGTCTTTCCCGTCCGACTACTGGATTGAGGGGCTAGAGTGGTTGGCAGAGCAAGACACCCACCTGCCACCACAGCAGCGACCTGGTTTCATCTCTTGGTGGGACTACGGCTTCTGGGCCATCGACATCGGGGAGCACCCGACCGTGGCAGACAATTTCCAGTACGGCTACCAAATGGCGGGCAACTTCATCGCTGCCCAATCAGAACAGGAGGCCATGGCGCTGCTACTCTACCGCCTCATTGAACCCGAGGTGGACCGCAAGGGTGACCAGCGTTTCTCACCCCCAGTACGCGAGGTACTGCTACAGCACTACAGCGAGGAGCAAGTGGCGCAACTAGAGCATATCATCGCCAACGCGAGCGACTATATCCCTGACGATGACCCGGAGCTTAACCGGCGCAACGCCGCCATCCGCGCCGGACGACCCATCTTGATGTCACAGCCGACCGATGTATTGGCTGACGCTATCTACGGCATCGAACAAGTGACTGGACACTCCATTCGCTACTTCGCCGCCGACACGCGCCTTATGCCCTATTCGGCCGAAAATACCGGAATCCTCTACGCACCGGTAACACTCGCCGATTACGAAATTGGAGATTTCGTCGAGGTGCAGGCAGTGCTCTCGAACGGCGAAACACTCGGCTTCACCGACGCTACAGAGATGCTGAAGCAGGACCCCACCCTGACCGTTACCGCGCAGGAACTGACCTACAAAGAACGCTTCCTGAACTCTATGTTCTACCGTGCCTTCATCGGCTGGTCTGGCCCTGACCTAGGACGGCCTATCGAAGACGGGATTCCCGGTATCTCCGGTGCGCTGGGCAGCGATCGTAACCTGCCCCCTATCCCGGCCTGGAACCTAACCCATTTCCGGTTGGTCGAGTTCAATAGCGGGCTGCGCATCCTGAAATACTACGACGGCGCTGAAATATCTGGTGTTGTACGTACCCCCGACGGGGCGCCAGTGCCGTACGCCAACCTGACGCTAGTCGACGAGCTCCGCACCCCGCACGCGACCACCACCACCGACAAGTATGGTCACTACAGCCTGCTGGCGACTGCCGGTAACCACTCGCTGGCGGTCTCGCTCGGAGGCTGGGAGAGCGACCAGGAAAAACTCTACCTCACCTCCAACAACCTGCTTACCATCCGCGAGTCGCTGCTAATCTCGGAGGCTCAGGCTACCCGCCAGACAGATTGGCAGATTGAGTTAGACTTGGAGGTCGAACCGGCCAGCGTCAGCGGTCGACTCTTTTGGGACAAAACCGATGGAGAGCAGCCACTCGCCGGCGTTAGCGTCACTGCCCGGCAAGAATCCACAGACCGTGAATTCAGTGCGCTCAGCGATGGTGACGGTAACTACGTGCTGGAAGGTCTGGCACCGAGCGAATACGTGGTCACCGCCGACTACCGCGGTCACACGCTCGAGCTGGCGAGCTACGAGGGCGTTGCTGCACTGCGTGCAGGACAGGCAGTAACGGCCGACGGCGGGTTCGCACCGGCACAGGTGTCGGGACGGTTAGAGTTCTCGCCGGAACTGACAGCGCGTCCGGTAGCGCTAATCCTTTACGACCACACCAATGGAACACAGATGGAACAGACTGCTAATGGAATGTTCGACTTCGGTGAACTACTTCCGGGCAGTTACACACTACAGCTGCTAGCTGACGACCTGCACAGCGAGTGGGGCAACAACTCCCTACCACTCGAGCTGGAGGCAGGAGATTTTGTGAGTCAGAACCTGAGTCTAGTGGGCGGCTTCCGGCTGGAAGGAATACTCACCAGCGGTGGCCAACCAATTTTTGATGAACAGATTTCCATCAAGGAAGTAAGTGGGCAGCGCACTGCCGAGGTTTTCAGCACTGCCAGTGGCTATTTCACCACAGTTCTACCGCACGGCCTATACGATTTGTACACCTTACAGGAGCATGGCGACGCGGTTACAGTCTATCTGGACCGGGTAGATAGTGATAGCTATAGCGGGCCACTGGACGCGAGGCTAATGGCAGGGAGTCGTGTCAGTGGCACGCTATTCGTAGATTTGAACGGTAACGGGCTTCACGACTACGACCTAGACGAAAAGGTAGTCGGTGGCATCTCGGTGCACTTCGACTCGCCCTACGGGAAGATTGAGGTTCCAACCAGTTCTTCAGGCAATTACGAAGCGATTCTACCACAGGGAGACTTCACTGCCCACGCACTACAAATGGACGAGGGGGGCGCGATGGCAGTGCTGCGGGTAATACAGGTGGAATACGGCAGCACGACTGCCGACTTGCCGTTGCTCCCGGCGCAAGACTTGATGGTGCGGCTGTACGAACAGCACCTAGGACAGGACCTGCCAGCTGCTGGGCTGCTACTGCTGGAAGGCGACGGAGGTAGTCTCTCTACCTGGGTAGACGAAGCGGGCGCCGCCCTGATTTTGCCGTCAGGCAGCTACCGCCCGACACTTGAGAAGGACGGCTACCACCTGATTGATGGTGAACGCTTCCAGCACTACGCAATACAGGAAGTTGTGCTGGAAATAGAGCGCGACCCGGTCGAAGTGAATGGTCAACTGCTCTACTCCGGTGCACCCGCAGGTGAATTCCAGATTAGCTTTATCCCCCTTAGTCAGCCCGAATATTACTATTTAAATTTCAGCACCGACGCATATGGCAATTTTGCGGTGCAACTACCACCCGACCATTATCTCTATAGCTTCAGCCGCGAAGTCGACGGCGTACGCTATCTAGCAGAGGGGCTGCTCGAACTAGAACTGGCTTCGCCGCCAGTCGCACTCGGAGTTGTCGAGGCGGAGCTAGCCCTACATGTTGCAGGCCACGCCATTGGCGGGGCCGTGTCGCAGGGGGGACAGCTGCATTTCACAGATACCGAAGACTCGGAACGTGTCATCATGCTCGAGGCGACTCGCTTCGACGGGTTCAATGGATGGGTCCCACCGGGTGAATGGTGGGTGCAATTCAACGATTTTTCGGATAGCAACCACTGGAGTTGGCTGTCGACACTTCAGCTGGAAGCGCCGGTGGAGCTGGAGTTGGAGTTGACGCAGGGTCACTACCTGCACGGCGCACTGCTATCGGGACCAACTGGCCAAGTGGTCGAGGAGCCAGTAACCCTACGACTCAGCTCACCTGGCGGCACCTTGTTTATCGATGTAGAAGGTGGGGACTTCGATCCGCGCGATCTGCCGCTAGGCGGATATCTGCTTGAGGCTGAACCAGAAGGCTTCCTGCCCTACTCGCAAGCAGTCGAAATCGATGGTGCGACCTTTACGACGATAGAGCTTGTGCCTGAGCCAGTCCCTCTGACGCTCAACCTAAGCTACCGTAACGCAAGCGGGAGCAAGCTGCCGCTAGCAGCAGGCATTAATCTAACACTCAGCCGCGAGGGGTATAGCCAAACCTGGACCACTGACGAGAACGGTAGCTTGACGCTGCCAGAGCTGATTCCAGCACGCTACGACTTACTTGTCGACGCACTGCCCGGTGGAGGTGGCGACCGCTTCAGCTTAGATCGCAGTCTGAACCTGCGCGCCGGACAGGGACACCAATACTTCGACTACATCGCTAGCTGGGAAGTACAGGTGCAGGGTCGTGTGTTCTACGACCGCAACTTTGATGGCAAAACCGATGGAAACGAGCTGCTCCCCGATGCGCTGATCGAGTTCCGTGATATGGCAGGCGCGACAGTCATCGCTAGTCTGCAGACCGGCACTAACGGTGACTTCACTACCTGGCTGGTGCCTGGAAATTACTTGCTCTGGACCCGCTCCAGCGCGGACGCTAGCTACGTACTGCTTGAAACCCTAGAGCTTGAAGGCTCTCTTGAGCGAGAACTCTCGCTACAGCGTGGCGTCCACTATGCGCCTACCTTCCTGCGTGACGACGACGGGAGTCTACTACCGGACCGGACTGTGGAGGTCAGCGGCGGCCCGGCACCACTCGAGCTGCAGACTAGCGACGGCACACTCGAGCTGCTGCTGCCGGCAGGCGAGTATCATTTGGAGGCTGAATGGATCGAGCTGGAGTCCAGCCCGGACTGGATTTACGTTCTGGACCGCGATGAAACGCTAACGCTGGAACGCGACGGCGAGGTGTCGACTGTTGGGCTGGAGCGACAGCTGCTGCGAGGGGTCGACATCATACTTGACCAACAGATGGCCACGGGCACACTGGGGCAGTCGATCGACTTCATGTTCAACTTGACTGGCAGCGGCTACCGCACTACTACCTTCAGCGCCTCGGTCTCGGACGCACCAGCCAACTGGACCGCTAACTTCGGCTCGGGAGGGCAGGTAACCGTTGCACAGGGCGAGACCGTGCAAGCGATGCTGACTGTGATTCCCGATGACGGGGTCGTGCCGGGCGCATTCACTTGGTGGCAGGTTAGCTTCAGCTGGGGTGGCAGTGGCGAGCAAGACCCGCTTACCTACAACTACGAGCTACAGGTTATGCCGCAGCAGCGACCGGCGCCTGATTTCACAATTAGCGAGGTGACTTGGTCACCCTTTGAATCGATTGTTACTGGGAGCGAAGTGACGCTGCGTGCGACAGTACAAAACACCATCCATAATTCTGGAACCCACTTTCCGCAGGTGACATTTTACGCAGGTGACGAAATCATCGAGATGACTAGTGCCGAGTTCGACGGTGAAAGCGAGTGGCTGGTCGAGACCACCTGGACGGCTGATGAGGGAAACACCGTAATTCGAGTTGTGGTTGACCCCGAGTCGCTGTTCGAGGAGCAAGATGAGACCAACAATGAACAGCTGCTGACACTGGCTGTTTACACACCAGTCGAAGAGAGCGAGGGGACGCCCTGGATACTAGGAGCAGCTGTCGTGCTGCTGCTGCTGATTGCCTACTTCGCGTTCCGGTTACGCCGCTAGGAAATCGTAAGCTCCTTGACTTCGTAGTTCTCCGCGCGCTTGTCGATGTACTCAATAAGGTCGGAAACGTGCGGCGATTCTAGCATAATTTCGCCACTCTCATGGTCGACAATGCGGAAGGGCATGAGCCCCACTGCATCGATTGTTATATATTGGTTTCGAATTTCACGCCCAATTCCTTAATTCCGCTGTGATATGGGGGGGCGTGAGGCAGTATCTGGAGCTGGTAAAGGAAGTTCTCGACCGAGGAACACGCAAGGCAAACCGCACTGGCGTCGATACTGTTTCGGCATTCAATATCAACTACTCTGTCGACATGGAAAGTGGTTTTCCATTACTGACCACCAAAAAAATATCGTGGAAGAACATTGTTGTCGAGAACCTCTGGTTCCTCTCGGGCGACCTGCATATCGGGCTGATGCAAAAGCACGGATGTAAATTCTGGGATCCGTGGGCCGATGACGCAGGCTACGTGCCGAGCGCCTACGGGAATTTCTGGCGCAACTTTCCGGTCCACGACGGCGACCGTATCAGCTTCAACGACCAGGTACGCTACGTGCTGCGGACATTGCGCGAAAGTCCCGACAGCCGGCGCATGGTCATCTCAGCTTGGGCGCCCGGTAACGCGCAGGGGAGCGCACTGCCGCCCTGCCACCTCATGTTTATTTTCAACGTCCAGTATACTGAAACAGGTGAACCTAGGCTCTGCCTGCACCTCACGCAACGTAGCTGTGATGTTGCACTAGGAGTGCCGTACAATATTGCCGGCTACGCATTTCTGCTACACCTTTTCGCCCATTTAGTGGGAATTCGGCCCGGCATCTTCGGCCACTCGCTAGTCGATGCACACATTTACACCGCCAAGCCAGACGGCTCAATGGCCGAATACGACCACGTTCCGGGACTGCGGGAGCAGCTGCTGCGCGAGCCGCGGCCGAGGCCGCAGCTCACAATCAACCCGGCGCTTACGACGCTAGATGACGTGCTAGCGCTATGCAACGCCGACCTTGAGTCAATTCTAGCTGCATTCCGGATTGATGGCTATGATCCACACCCTGCCATTGCCTTCAAGGTCGCGGTGTGAGCGGAACCCTTCTGGCGGCAATCTCGCCCGATATGGTTATCGGTCGTGATGGAGGAATTCCATGGCATTACCCGGGCGATTTGCGACGATTCAAACGATTGACGCTGGGCCACACTATCGTGATGGGGCGTCGCACCTGGGAATCACTGCCAAGACGGCCGCTGCCGGGACGGCGTAACCTGGTGCTCACTTCACGCAACCTCGATGGGGGCGAGTGCTTTAGGTCACTCGCAGAAGCAGTAGCGACCATAGAGGGTGAAATGTTCTTCATCGGCGGCGCGCAGCTATACTGTGAAGCGCTAAGTATCGCTGATTTCATTGACCTGACCTTGGTGCCTGATGAAGTGCCAGTGGAGGGGAGCGTGCTGTTCCCGCCGATTCCCCCGGAATGGGAACCGGGGCCAGTCGAGCCGCATCCCGACGAGCCGAAACTGCGGCTGCAGTGCTGGGCACGGCGCTAGCCGCTACGCCAGTCGGGGTCATTGCGCAGCACCCACAGCGGGCTGCCGATGATGTAAACGGCAGTGAGCAGTGCCGCCACGATCCATAACAGTTCCCACACAGCGTAGCGCTGCCACGCGGCTAGGATAGCAAGCTGTAGCAGCAGCACTGCCCCGAAAATGGGCAGCAGCATCTGCCCACGTGCCTTCAGGAGTGGCAGCGTCGTAACCATAGCGAATGCTGCCAGTCCGAGCAGAGCCGGCGGCCACGTCGCTGTGTTGTCGGTGAGCCAGGAAAAACGCAGACAAACGGTTAGCACCAGAACCATCATCGCTGGTGTTGGCATCCCTGAGAAATAGCGCAACTGCTCCTCGCGCTCATACGTGAAGCGCGCCAGCCGCAACACTCCCAGTAAACCAACCAGCAACGCGCCCACCAAAGCCAGCATATTCGGCGCGTCCCAGTCACCACTGAGCGAAAACGCCGGACCGCGCGACAGATTGTACCAGAGTGTATAGATGAGCGCCATCGGTGCGAGGCAGAAGCTAACCATGTCAGCCATTGAGTCTAGCAGCGGCCCGAAACGGTGGCTCGAGCCGTAGCGGCGCACAAGCATTCCATCGATGCTGTCAAGAAACGCCCCGACCACTAACAGTAGCATTCCAATCAAGATTGCGCTGCGCGTCCCATCGAGGAAATAGGTAATCGCTAGCAGGCCGCACCCTGCGTTGCCGAGCGTAGCCAGGTCACCATACGATACCTGGAACAGGGGCCGGAAGAGCCTACGCAGCATCACGACCTCGTCAGGCGCGCCACTGTCTGGCCTGCCTTCAGCTTCTGTCCTGGCATGACTACCATCTCGACCTTCCCCGGTAATTCCAGATCAACTCGCGAACCGAGGTGGATTATGCCGATGCGCTCGCCCTTCACCAATTGCTGCCCTTCGGAGAGGTAGCTGGTGATACGCCGGGCTAATGCGCCAGCAACCTGTATCACCACCACCAACCCGATAGTGGTCTCGAGCTCGGTGCGCAGCTGCAAGTTGGCGTCCGCACCAGCGCCATAAGCGGGGCTGAAGCCAGCTCCAGAACGGTGTTGCACCACGACGCGACCATCCAGCGGTGCGCGGTTGACGTGGACGTCCAGCGGTGACATGAAAATTGAGAGTCGTACACGCCCGTCCTGCTCGTCAACGGAAAGCACCGTTCCATCGGCGGGGCTGACAACATCATCCTCGACTAGCCGTTGCGGGTCGCGGTGGAACCAGAGTAAACCGCTACCAATCACTAACAGCGCTGCCGCGGCCCAGCCAGCTTCACGTAATGGCATATCAGACGGCACCTCCGCGGCGGCGGCGAACGGCACCAGCGTCAGTCCCAGTGCGGCGGTGGCATAAATCCAGCCCGGAGTACCGACGGCGAAAGGGGGCGTGCGCCTTCCCGGCGGCGGTTCACGCCACGGCAGGTCCATCACCCCTAGAATGGCGTCCTGCATCTCTGGCAGGTAGTGGAACACGATATACGCCAGCGCAACTAGCGCGATCAGGCTGCCACCTTTCCCTATCCAAGCGTGCGCGTAGTAGAATGTATCATCTCCCCACACATTCTGGTAGGTAAGCCAGATAACTACGGCGTTCCGAATCAGATTGAGCAAGTAAATCGTGGGCACAGTCGCTAAGAACGCGTAAAGGCGGCGCTGACGTGGTGCGCTAGTACAGAGCACGCCGCCAACAAAGATTATCATCGACTGCAACGCAGTACACGCCAGTACGATGCTGACCGGGGATGACATCGGGTCGCGCCACTCTGCCTCGACGGGGACGCTCACACCCTGATGCGTTGAGCCAATACGATACCAACGCGAGCCGGAACCGTAATCCAGTGCTTCCAGCGCAGTCGGATAGCCGAATATATCAAGCAGCCAAACCGACTGTTCTGCCACCACTAGGATTAGCCATCCTGCCAGTAGCGGGATTCGCTCAACCAGGAAATATATTCCACCGGCGACTATGGTCATAGCCACTAGCCAGCGCAACGCAGGGTATTCCTGCTTCCAGTAGATTGTAAGCCAATGATGGTACGCCAAGTAGCCAAAGAACGGCAGCGCCATAGCGCAAAAAAAGGCGTTGACGGGGTCGTTAACTGGAAGTGTCGCGTAGTATGCGACCTCACTCCACCAGAAACCACCCAACGCCAGCCATCCAACCATGCAGAGTCGGTGGCCAGCAGTAACCGGCAGCCTACGCCCTGCAAATACATGGGGGCCACTTGAGAGCCAGTATCCTGCCGTGAGTAGCAGCAGCGACCCAATGGCGAGTACCTCACTGGCCGGTATCATCACTCCGCGCGACGCCTCCCCGCTAAAAAAGACTCTTCAGCTAAAATGAGCACACGCCGCTGCGTACGATTCGGGGTCGCCGATGTCAAACCATGTCCCGGCATAGGCAATGCCGCGCACCGTTGCACAGCTGCTGCGCCATGCCAAGAAATGTCCTAACGCATCGCGCTGTCCGCCGCCGTCGAGAAAATCATCGAGAGCGCTGACACCGCTAGAGGAGAGCAGCCAACAGGCGGTCGCCGCCAGAGTAGAACGTGGTACGGACGGCTTCTCGACAAAATCGACAATGACGCCGTCCTCCAGCGTGGCGATACCATAGAGTTGCGCTAGCTCTCGGCTCTGGACGTCGTAGAGCGCAATGATGTCGTCGCCGGTCGCCTCGTGCAACTCTACCAAGCGGTCGAGATTAAAGTCAAAAAGATTGTCGCCGCCGGCAATGAAAAGCGGACCTGTCAAATGCTGTGCCTCCACTAGTTGCCCGAGGGCGCCCAGTGCGCCCGGCTTCTCATCTTCGCTGTGTGCCTGCTCGACCGTTAGCTCTACTTGCAGCGGACCGTCGTAGCTGGTGATGAAGGCATCGAACTGGCTGGCAAAGGCGGCGTTGACCGCAAGCAGCACACGATTGGGGGTGACTGCCTCGAGCGAGCGTAGTACATGTGCCAGTAGTGGTTCGCCTGCGACAATGAGCAGCTGCTTAGGGGTATTGCGTACCAGCTCTCCCATGCGACTCGCAAAGCCACCCGCCAGAACGATTGCGTCCATCAGAGCGAGATCTTGCCGCCGGCCATCAGTTCCTTGATAGCATCATCGGCTGCCTCAGCGAGCTTCGTGTCATCATATAGCGCTTGCTTCACGGCCTGATGGCGGTCGCGTACCTGCTTCCAGCGCGCCTGCTGCTCCTCGCGCGTCACCTTACGGTGCTGTCGCAAGTGGTCAAGCATCTCCATCGCGCGTTGGTGCTGGTGGTCTGCACGCTGGCGAATTTCGACAAAATCCTGATGTTTTTTGTCTGCCTCTCCAGAGAGATGTGACGCCTCCTGCATCATCTCGGTCATCTTGTCATACAATTTTGAATTGAGCTTCGCCAGCCGCACCACTTCCTGATGGTGCTGATCCGCCTCGCTGAAGCGGGTGTCGATTGACTCGTCTAGTTCGCTCACCTCGGCATGCAGGTGCTCCTGCTCCTCCAACGACACCTGTTGCTCGCTCAGGCTGCGGCGCAGGATGGAAATACGCTCAAGCAAGGCGCGCTCCCGGGCAATTGACATCTCGGTTGTCTCGAGCCGTCGCTCGGACGCCATGATTTCCGACATTAGTGCCTGAACTGTGTCGAGTAGCCCCCCCGAGCCCCGGCCGCTCTTCCCCTTCGCCTTCTTGGCGGCAATTAGCTTGTGAGCCTGCTTGCGCAGCTGGTCACGGGCTTGCATGCTCTGGCCCTTGGCGCGCGAGTTGGACTTCATTTCATCGCGCAGCGCTAGAATCTGTTCCATCACCTTGTGGCGCTGCTCATGCAGCGCATCGCGTTCGTCGCGCAACATGCGCGACTCGTTATTGAACTCATTGCGGCGCGCTACGAAGCGCTGGAATTGCTCCTCCGAGCGCTGTATTTCGGTCTTAGGCTTGCGCTGTCCCTTCTTGCGTTGTGCCATCGGAAGCGGGGGACGGCTAGCGTGGTAATATAAAATCAACCTCTCAGACAGAAAGAGTACTGTTTGAACTATATCACCGGGAACTATGCGAAGGGGTTGAGTACCTTGTAGACTGAGTCATTGATCGGTCCTATTTCCAACGGCATTTCCTCTCCCGTGAATGTTTCAACCACCTCGATATAGCGGGAAGCTGCCTCCACCCGGATGTCGTCAGTCAGTGTGGGCGGCTTTCCTTTACCGGTAAAGCCCTGATTTGCGAGCCAGGTTCGCACGTATTCCTTATCGAACTTGCGTGGCTCTTCCTCCTTTTCAAAACGCGCTTCATAATCCTCCGCCAGCCAGTAGCGGCTGGAATCGGGCGTGTTTACTTCGTCCATCAGCATAATCTTGCCTTTGGAAATACCAAATTCGTACTTGGTGTCTACGAAAATCATACCCTGCTCGGCCGCACGCTCGACACCGCGGCGATAGAGTTGCATCGAAATCTTTGAGAGTTCGCGGAACAGCCCCCGCTCAATCACGCCGCGGCGATAGAGTTCCTCAGGTGCAACCGATTCATCATGGTCGCCCTGTGCCGCCTTAGTTGAAGGGGTGATTATCGGCTCGGGGAGCTGCTCGTGCTTACGCATGCCATCCGGTAACTCATTACCGCAGAAGTTGCGGTCGCCCCGCTCGTATGCGGTCCAGATCGAGGTAGAAGTAACGCCAGTCAGGTAGCCTCGCACGACCATTTCAACTTGAATGGGGTCGCAGCGTCGCACCTCCCACAGATTGGGGTGTGGTCGTCTTAGCACATGATTAGCGACTATGTCAGCCGTTTCCCCGAACCACCAGTCGGCCAGCTCGACCAGTGCTTGCCCCTTGAAAGGGACCGTTCCCAACACGCGGTCAAAGGCAGAAATGCGATCGGTGGTAACCATTGTAATCGTCTCTTCCTTGACGTAATTGTCACGCACTTTGCCACGGTAGAGTTCGCCTTGGTCTTCGTAATTGGTCCCCTCCAAGGTATGAGGGAGCTGCTGTCGCAGGATATCGTGGGCAACCATGTCACCCCGAATGTGGGAGCGGGACTAAAAGCGGTATCGGTAGGTGCAGCGCAAGGCTGAAAAACTGCAAGTTACTCTTGCGCAAGGTTATCGTGCTGAGCGACATGCTGAGGCGCCGCAGCAACAGACTGCTGCGCCCACTAGGGGTTTTCATGGGTCGTGTCGGGATTCGCCCCAACAATCTCACCTTCCTCGGACTGGCGCTGACCGTTGCTGCAGCGTGGCAGCTGTACGCATCGGACCACGATGGGAAGCCCGTCGCCATCCTGCCTGGAGTAGCACTGATGTTGCTGGCTGGGCTGGCTGACGGCGGGGACGGATTAGTGGCGCGCGCTGCTGGCCAGACGAGCGTGCGCGGCGGCTTCCTTGATGCGTTGACCGACCGCTACTCAGACAGTCTGCTCTTCGGCGCGCTGCTGCTGGGTGGCTGGCTGGTGCCACTGCCGCAAGCACCCGCGATAACAGGCGAGGCGTGGGCGCTGGCAGCGCTCATCGGTGCGCTGCTAACCTCTTACTCACGCGCGGCCGCTGAACGGCTCGGTGTGAGCCAGCAGGCAGTGGGCCTCATCGAGCGGCCGGAGCGCATCATTCTGCTTGGCTTCGGTATGCTAGCAGGAGAATTGGCAGGTAATCCCGCTATCTGGACTACCGGAACGCTGGCGCTGCTGGCATTGCTCGGAAACCTCACAGTGGCGCAGCGACTCGTACATTTCTGGCGAAATGCATCTGAAACATAATTTAAATATAGGTCGTCAGTGGAACAACATGTCTGACTGGCGAGGGCTGGCAGCCACTGGCCTTGGACTAGGGTATTCACCATTCGCTCCCGGCACAGCCGGCAGTGGTGGTGCGCTGGTACTGGTCTGGGTGATTATGACCTATGGCGGAGCACAGGGTGGCTACGCACTGCTAGCGATTGCCATCCTGCTCTACCCGGCTGGCCGCAGCTTGGCTGAATGGGCCGAACAGGAGTGGGGCAATGACCCCGGACGCTTTGTGCTGGATGAGATAGCAGGCTACCTGCTAGGTGCCGCCATTGTTTGGCTTGCTACTGCATCATCCCCAGATGTAACCGAGCTAGTGGCACTGTTCGTCCTGTTCCGCGCCTTTGACATCCTGAAGCCATGGCCGATCTCGCGGCTTGAGGAACTCAAGGGTGGTGACGGGGTGATGCTAGATGATGTTGCAGCCGGTATACTGGCTGCTGTCGTGCTACTTCTGCTCCCTATTCTGTTTTAGCCAGCCCTGCTTGCGATGCCAATGGCCGAAATCGTTCTCTATTTGCATATCATCGGCGCCATTGCGCTCTTCAGTGGATTGGTGGCGGCTGCTGTGGCGATGTTGCGCATGGAGCGCGCTGCGGGTGAGACGCGACGCGAGTTGGCGTCAATGGCGCGGGCGATGGCGTCAATGGCGGCAGGAGGCGGCGCACTGACGCTGCTATTCGGGCTCTATATGGTACTCAATGAGCCACAGTTCGAGTTAGGGCAGGCATGGATTGACAACTCGCTCGGCCTGCTACTGGTAATGGTTGCAGTTATCCCGCTAGTGATGGTTCCACGGCTGCGCGCGATTGCCGACGGGGACGATGGGACAGGCGATCCAGTGCTCTGGATTACGACAACTGGCATGCTAGGGGGATCTTTCGGCATCGAGTACTTGATGGTTGCGAAACCGCTAGCACACGGCAGCGACGACGGCGTGCTGCTGCTATTTCTGCTACTTGGTGCAGGAGCGGGCTGGTTACAGACCAGAAAAGCCTGAGTTTCGTTTTTTACCCGCCCTCACTGGGGGCGCAATGACTGAGATTGAGATTCGTGTCGGTCTCAAGCCGGGCATGGCTGACCCTGAAGGCGCCAATGTCCAGAAAGCACTGGGATTGCTAGGCTTTGAGTCTGTAGAGGGTGTGAAATCGGCGCGCTGCTACCGCGTCTTGCTCGAGCTGCCAGAAGATAAAGCGCTCAAAGAGGCGGAGCGCATGTGCCAGCGGCTGCTTGCTAACCCTGTAGTGCATGACTACTCTATCTCGGTGGTGGAATGAAACTACAGCCGCTTGAGGGCGTGGAACAGGCATTCACGGTACCACTCGATGGAGACCTCAAGGCAGCCGCCGAAGTGCTAGGGCTGGGACTCTCGGTCACTGAGCTTGAAAAGGTACGTGACTATTTTCGCACCGAGAAGCGGGTGCCAACCGATATCGAGCTGCAAGCGATTGATCAGGCATGGTCCGAGCACTGTTGCTACAAATCATCGCGCCCCGTTCTCGAGGAGACTGTTTTCGGACTTGATGTGCCGCGCAAGGTCTTCGTGCGGGAAGATGCAGGTGTAATGGAATTCGATGCCGACCACTACTACGTTGTTGGCCTTGAGTCACACAACCACCCTTCGGCACTCGACCCCTATGGCGGGGCGGCGACTGGTATCGGCGGAATCCTGCGCGACGTGGTCTGCATGGGTGCACAGCCAATTGCCTTGGTCGACCCGCTGTTCTTTGGGGAACTAGATCTCCCTCGCGCTGAGCTGCCTGAAGGCGTCAAGCATCCACGCTACCTGATGGGAGGGGTTGTAGCTGGTATCCGCGACTACGGTAACCGTGTGGGAATACCTACAGTGGCTGGTCAGGTGGTATTCCACCCCAACTACACTGGCAACCCACTGGTGAACGTGGGCTGCATTGGTGTGATGCCGAAAGCAGAACTGATTCGCAGCCGAGCTGGCGGACCGGGTGACGTCTACATCCTCGCCGGTGGCCGCACCGGCCGCGACGGCATCCACGGAGTGACGTTTGCGTCACGCGAGCTGGAAGCAGGCTCCGAGAGCGACATTGGCGCGGTCCAGCTGGGGGATCCGATTACCAAGGAACCACTGATGCACCTCTGCCTCGAACTGAACCGAGCCGAACTACTGACCGGAATGAAGGACTTGGGCGGTGGCGGTCTCTCGTGCGTAGTCGGTGAACTGGCGCTGGATGGTGGCTGCGGTGCGCGCGTAGATTTGGAAAAGGTGCCACTCAAGCAGCCGGGAATGGCACCATGGGAAATCTGGGTTTCGGAATCACAGGAACGTATGATGTTTACCGTGCAACCTGAAAACGTCACGAAAGTGCTCGAACGATGCGCGGCGTGGGATGTTGAGGCGACCGAAATCGGAGAAGTTGTCCCACAGAAGCGAACGAGCGTTGACTGGCACGGCACGACTGTGCTGGACCTCGACCTTGAGTTTACAACCAAGGGCCCAGCCTATCAGCGACCGTCGCTTGAACCGCAGACGCCTGAGCCCCTAGCAGCAGTAATGGAGCAACCAGACGACCTCGGAGCATTACTGCTCGAGCTGCTGGCGACCCCCGAGGTATGTTCGCGCTCGTGGATTATCCGACAATATGACCACCAAGTACGCGGGTCTACTGCGCTTAACCCGCTACAGGGACCGGTCGGGAACGAAGGTCCTGGAGATGCTGCCGTGCTGAAGCCCGTGTCTGATAGCTGGCGCGGACTGGCGCTGACGAGCGACGTCAATCCCTGGCTGGTGGAGGCCGACCCCCACGCAGGAACACTGCTGGCGATTGCCGAAGTATGCGGTAATCTCGCCGCTGTAGGTGCACGTATCGATTCGCTCGCCGATTGTCTCTGCTTTGGGAATCCAGAAAAACCTGAAGTGATGGGGCATTTCCGTGCTACCTGCGAAGCGCTAGGTGAAGGCGCGCTGGCACTTGGGGTGCCGTATATCTCAGGCAACGTTAGTTTCTACAACGAAACTTCCCAAGGTGCTGTACCGCCAACACCGGTGCTGATGGGAATCGGGCTCGTTGATGATATTCGTAATTGCGTCACGAGCGACCTGAAGCTAGATGGAGAACTCTGGATTATCGGTGCAACCCGTGACGAGCGGGGCACCAGCCTCGCTGCACGGCATCTTGAATTCGAGGGAGGAACGCTGCCCACGGTCGATTTCACGACTCTGGTTCCGCGTATGGAGGCTCTGATAGAGGCGATTGCGGCTGGCGAGGTAGTTGCATGCCACGACCTCTCGGCTGGCGGTCTCGCAGTTGCGCTGGCCGAGATGTGCCTCTCCGGTAACGGCGCAACGATTGAGCTGTCCTCGAAGCTGGACGCAATGGCCACTCTCTTCAGCGAGTCTGCAGGACGCTGGCTGGTACAGGTCGCTCCGGGCTGCGAAGCAAGCTTTGCGAAGCGTTTCGACCACGCACAGCGGCTCGGCGCGCCCGCTGATGAGTTGTCCGTAACATCCAACGGCAAAACACTGCTGGAGTTATCACCAGCAGCGCTGCGAGCGGCTTGGGAAGCACCGCTCTGGGAACGACTGGCCTAGGCATTTTTATCAGCCCCCTTAATCGGCAGCACGATGACTCTTGCAGCGACGCTGATACTGCTGATTTTCATAATTGCCTTCGTGCTCATCCTAGGCGAGTTCGTGCACCGCACTAGCGCTGCCTGGATAGGGGCAGTAGCGATGCTGATTGTGGGAAAACTGACCGGTACGCTCGACTGGTGCACACATGGAGAATGTGAAGGGAACCTCTTCGCTGCAATTGAATTCAATGTGATTGGACTGCTGCTGGGAATGATGATCTTTGCGGCAATGCTCGAAATCAGCGGCTTTTTCGAGTTCATCGCCATCAAGGCGACAAAGCTCTCGAAGGGTGACCCCTGGATGTTGGTAGTTTACTTGGGAACCTTCACCACACTGATCTCGGTGGTCATCGATAACGTGACTGCGATTATCCTGATTGCGCCGATTACCATTAAGATTTGCAACAAGCTGGAAATAAGTGCCATCCCCCCACTAATTGCCGAGGCAATTCTCTCCGATACGGGTGGCGTCGCTACATTGGTGGGTGACCCCCCGAATGTCATGATTGCTGCCTCGACAGGGTTCACCTTCAACAGCTTTATCGAGCACCTAACGCCGCTGACAGTGATAGCATGGATTGCGACGATGGGGTATATGCGCTACTACTATCGCGACTGGATTGAGACCCGCCCTGAGCATGTGGTGGAAGTGCTGGCGGAGGACGAGTGGGCAGCAGTCCGCGACCGGCCGATGATGAATCGCACGCTGGCGGCGCTAGCACTCACGATTGGGATGTTCTCGGTGCACGAGCTTATCCACCTCGAGCTGGAGATTTCGGCCATCGCGCTCGGCGGAGCGGGGGTCGCGATTGCGCTTTCGCTGCCTGACCTGCCCGAGGTAGTCGAGAGAGTCGAATGGCCTGCGCTGCTTTTCTTTGCCGGGCTGTTCATAATGGTCGGTGGCCTGGAAGGGGTAGGCCACCTCACGGCGCTAGCGACCTGGATTTTCAACACCTTCCAGGATCCACTGATGCTGGCAGTTGCAGTCATCTGGGTCTCCGCCATAGCGTCGGCAATCATCGATAATATACCCTTTGCCGCCGCGATGATTCCAGTAATCCACAAACTTGGTGAGCTAAGTGTGGACCCAGTAACAGAACTCCCTACGCTTAACACCGCACCGCTCTTCTGGGCACTAGCAATGGGGTGCGGCTTCGGCGGTAACGCGACCCCCATCGGTTCCTCGGCCAACGTGATGACGGTCTCAATTAGCGAACGCGGCGGTCACACCATCACCACCGCTGAGTGGATACGCGTAGGGCTGCCTGTGATGCTAATTACCTGTGCCGTCGCAACCATTTTCATGGTCGTCTTCTACGACTCGCTCTACGTCCATCCCTGAGCCAAGATAGCGGCGCAGGTCGAGCAGTCATCCGGGTCACTTACGGCGGCACTGCACTCTGGACAGTACGCGCGTTCCAGAAACTTCTCCAGCCACGCCGCGCGCAGTTCCGGCTCATCGGCTTCCATTGCATAGCGTAGCTCCTCATCTGCGCCTTCGAGCGATGCCAAATGCTCCAGACTCGCCATCTTGGTGACGGAAAACGGCTGTGGTCGCAACAACGGCGCCATGAATACCCCTGCGACAAAGCCAGCAGCGTGCGCCGTGTGCCCCACACCATCACTGATACCGGCGGCGACATAGGCCGTCTCACCACCCATGAATACCAGTGCTGCCAGTATTACTGGCACACGCGGCAGGAAGAGCGGGCCTAGTAGCATTGGGATTTCGTCGCGCGGATAGAGCAGCGCGAAGGCACCCATCACTGCGAAAACCGCCCCTGATGCGCCGATATGGATGCTGTCCTGTCCTTGCCAGAGTGCCAGCAACCCACTACCAAGCGACGCGAGCAGCCCGCCTGCGAAAAAGACAATCAGTAGCCGACGCGTACCAATGC
This sequence comes from uncultured euryarchaeote, assembly GCA_937893445.1. Taxonomy (GTDB): domain Archaea; phylum Thermoplasmatota; class Poseidoniia; order MGIII; family CG-Epi1; genus UBA8886. The sequence goes on along the minus strand of CALBFM010000059.1, from coordinate 377 downwards.
GCTCCTCGAACGGCGCGCCGAGCAGCAACAGCACCAGCATATTCATTAGCAGATGCAACGGCCCAGCGTGCAGGAACAGAGCAGTAAGCAGCGTCGCCCATGCGAACCCGGGCTCTGTCAGATACCCGGGGCGAAAGCCCAGCTCCAGCCAAGTGGTCACTGGTGTGCCCGCCAGCCACCACGTCGCGAAGAGCGCAAAGTTAGCCAGCACTAGCGCTTGCGCCGCATACATGTACGCACGCAGTCCACTGATCAGTACCGCGGCTGCCAGCAGCAGCAGCAAGAACGATAGCCCACTCATCGCTGGGGGCGAGCGCGGCGCGAGTTAAGGCTCACGCTGGGGCATGGTTGGGGGATCCCGTAGGACCCCCCGGTTG
>CALBFM010000058.1:0-9117 GCA_937893445.1 uncultured euryarchaeote | reverse complement strand
GGCAGAGGCGAGCCGCTTCCTCCGTGATGCCTTGAACGGGGGACTTGTATCACGACCGGCACGCTGGTAATGAGTATGACGGAGACCGGGTGACCCCCTTGGGGAGTCGTCTTACGCTCATCCATCTCGGGAGCGCGTGATGAAGATGCGTTGGTGGCTGCTGACTGCGGCTGGGCTCTCAGTTGCGTTCATGGCGGCGGTCCCCGCCCTTCAAGCCCAGCAGCGGGGCGCACCGGGGCCGGGTGCGAACGAAGGTCGTGCCGCCGCGCGTGACGTGACGTTCGCGGGGGATGTCCTGCGGATCCTTCAGGAGAACTGTCAGAAGTGTCATAGGCCCAATGGCGTGGCGCCCATGTCGTTGATGTCCTATGAGGAGGTTCGTCCGTGGGCTCCCCTGATTCGGTACCGGACGAGCTTGCGGGACGAGGCAGGTGCGATGCCTCCGTATTACTTGGAGCGAAATCTGGGTATCCAGCAGATGAAGGATGACGAGCGCCTGACCGAAGAGGAGATCGAGACGATCGCCGCCATGGAACAGGTGTCGGTCACGGATTGGAATGCGCTGGTGCCGGCCGATCAGCCTTTTCTGCGTCACGAATTCCTGCATGCCCTCGAGGCCAGCGAGGCGGTGAGTGCGGCGAGCGGCTGGACGCCGCGACACTTGCTGGTCCGGAGCGGCAGCGCGCTCGCGCCGCTTCTGTGCAAGCTTTCGCAGTGGCTCAGGTGAGGATATCGCAATCGTGCGTCGGACCTCCTCTAGCCGCTCGCCAATTGCCTCGCGATCTAGCAACTCATCTCGCTTCTTCGCCTGTCGGGAGAAGAAACGGTCGACGCGACCGCGGATGCCCTCCTGCTCTTCGTCAGACGACAAAATTGCCTCTATGTGCGGCCACCCAAGCGGCCTTCTTATAGAGTTAGCGCAGCGAACCATGGGCTTAAAATATCAGGGAGTGGCGTGCCAATTCACGATGAGGGTCCAGATTCTACTACTAGTTGCTACCGTTACGGCACTGACGTTCGCTGTGCCGGGGAGTGGCGAAGCCGACTTGCAAGCGCTCTCGCTCGAATACGGCTATGACCTTGTGGAGGGGGAAGTTCCCATCACACTTGTGGAGAGTGGCCTGGACAACGGAACCATGTTTCGCTTCCTTATCTTGGACGACTATTCCGAGGCGCCTGAAAACTGGTCGCAACCTTGGTTCAATGATTCGAACTGGTCGCTTGGCGCGGCGCCCTTCGGTGACAGAGAATACAATAATGTGAATCCAAACACCATCTGGGACACTTCAGGCAGTTCGCCATTTGAGAACGATATACTGCTAATCAGGCACAGTTTCGACCTGCCGACCGGGACAATTGTTTCAGCCGAAATTGACGTGGCGTTCGCCAACTACTGCACGCCGTTTCTCAATGGTAATCTCATTTACAGCGAGCGCGGTGGCAACAGCCACGGCATGGAATACTGGAACGATGATGGTACAGAATCCCTGGCTCCAGAGCTATTCAACAGTACCGATAACGTGCTTGCGGTTTACGCACGGGACTACGTCTACGGGTCTGGAAACCAGAATCGCCAGTGGATTGACCTGCAGATAACTGGAGGCATCGACGCCCCTCTCAACACGACGACGGAATCAGTCGTACTGGGTGACCAGCTGACACTTGTGCTCAATGTCGGCAACGGTGGTAACAGCAGCGCCGAGCTCGTCACCGTCAAACTACAGGCCGATGGGGAAACCGTGTGGCAGCAGTTCCTCCCATCATTCGCTGCTAACACCAATGCAACGATACTGGTGGACTGGACCCCGCAACGGCTGGGTGACATTCTACTCAACCTGAGCATCAGCAGCGAGAGCAACGAAAGCAACTATCTCAATAACTCGTTCGAGACCTTGCTGCACATCCATCACTGGGAATACATGCTGGAGTACAGCGGTGGCGTCCCGCTCGTTAATTCGAGCGGTACTGCGTCTTTCAGCGTCACAGTCCGCAACACTGGTGACCTGACTGATGTCCTGACCTTCACGACCTCTGAGAAGCCACAGGGCTGGGGTATCGCCTTCCATCCGGAATGGATGGAACTCGCGCCCGGAGAGAGTCGCGAGCTGCTACTCAATGTCTCCGTACCGGAAGGGGAAATTAACGGAGACTGGAATTTCTCGATTGAGGCCTCAACGCAGAATTCCGGGCTTGTCAGCTTCCCGCTGGTCCAGAGCGGACGTGATGACGCGACTAGCTGGCGCTGGACAACAAACGATGAGCTCTACGATAACAACACCTGGACACTGCTGGCCTACAATGACTCCGCTTGGAGCAATGGCACTGCGCCGTTCGGTGACAACAGCGTCGGCGGAGTTAACTACAACACAGAGTGGAATGGGAACAACTATGCCTACTTCCGCCACGTTTTCAACATTAGTAATCTGAGTGCCTATTCAGGGGGGGTGCTGACCCTCAGCATAGCTACTAACGGTGCTGGGACTCACTACCTCAATGGTGTCCAGCGTCACAGTGATATGGGGGGAGGAGACCATGGCGCCGAGTACTGGAACGCTCAGACACTTGCCAACCTGAACACACTGGTGGAAGGAGAGAATATACTTGCTTCTGTGGTGCGCAATCAGCAAAATCAACAGTGGTACGATGAACAGCTTGAAATCGAGATTCAACGGGCCAACCTGTGGAACTTTCACCCACAGCCGTTGAAGCTGGAACTGTATCTAGATACCCAAGCGCCACTCTCGCGTGCCCACACCGCATCCTGGAGCAACGACAGCAGCTTCCCAGTCAGCTGGGAAGTGCTGGATGACTCGACTGACATAGCAGGCTTCGAGCTGTGGTGGAGTGAGCACAATGGCAGTGGTTGGAGCGACTGGACTCTGGACGACTTCTACACCGGCAGCAGTACCACCTTCAATGGCGAGGATGGTTACAGCTACCGCTTTCGGACGCTGTCGCGCGATGTCGTGGGAAACGTCGAGCAATCTAGCCTGCATGCGGCGATTACGGTCGACATGACTCCACCACAGCCCTGGCTGGCGACTGAGTCCGAAGGCGTCACCAGCGATTTTGGGAGCTACCTGGGCTGGGGTGCCAATTCCAGCGATGTTGCGCTCTACCAGCTGCAGCTGTGGGAGGGCAGTGACTGGGTGGATTACTACAGTTCCGCCGCTTCAAGTAACTACAATCACTGGTTCCCAACTGAACAGGAAGGCATTCTCCGTTTGCGTTTGCTGGCTACCGATTTCGCCGGTAACACCGCCGTGACTCCGGAACTAGAACTCGAGTTCGACCGTTCTCCGCCGCAGGTAACGCTTGCGACGCTGCCGCAGTTCCATGGCGCGCAGTTGATCGAGCTGCAACTGACCGGTGACATGGATGACCTTACGAGCCTAGAAATTGAGTACGCCCGGCTGCCGGAGAATGAAATGGCGGAGCTGGAGTGGAAGCCCCTGGGAGTGGGGTGGGTCAATGGCAGCGCGACCGTAAGTGGGCTGGATGATGGGTGGCGCTACTGGTTCCGGCTGCTGCCAGAGGACGCAGCTGGAAACAGGTTTGAGAAAGACCCGACCCTGTGGGAGCTGCTAGCAGACGGCAGCGTGAACTTGGCGCTGGAGCTACCTGTGCTGCCGATGTTGCCTGTCTACGCCGGCAGTCCCAACACGGTCATAGTACAGGTCAAAACGGGACCTGACACCAGCACCGTCCTGCAGGAGTACAACGGCTTGGACTACCCTGCTGGTATGGGCAACATGCAGTTCATGGTAGACTACGAAAATGGCAGGCTGCTTTTCGGCAATGGCGTAGCTGGCTACCGCCCCGCTGCCAACGCCAGCCTGATTGTAGAATTCGAGGCGTATGACGGCTCGACAGTAATTGACCTGAGCCCGCCGCTTCCGGCGGAGGCGGTACGTGTGGTGCTGTCCAACGCGAACGCCATCGAGCTGACGTGGGAAACCCCTGCCGACGCTGTACACTTCGTCATAGAACGGAGTAGTAACCTCTCTGAGGGCTGGCAAGTGCTGAGTCAGATGTCACCGGTGTACGATGGACTGAACAGCTTCATGGATTCAGACCTCTCGGGTCAGATGTGGTACTACCGCATCGTTACAGTCGACCGTATGGGCTACCGTACCCAGACTATGGAAGTTTCTGGAGTGCTGCTTGAGTACCTGATACTGGACCTGACCCCGGCCGTTATCAACGAGCCGCAGACCGTGGACGAGACGCTCGCCCTGCCTGGGTGGCTGCCTGTGGCTTTACTGGCTTTGCTGGCGCTGGCCATGATAGGAGGCGGGGCGTACTTGGTCACTCAGCGCCAGGAGCAGGAACCAGCGATGGAGGTCGTGCCTGAGCCACAGCTGGCCGTGCCGCTGGATCCGGAACCGGCCGAAGCTGAAGAGCCAGATGAACCACTCGAAACGCCTCCCTTCGGCGTGGTTGGAGGGACTCAGTACTCACGCCACCTCAGGTTCCGCTGTGATACCGGTTGCGAGCGGGAATTTCCGGGACAGCGCGATGATGACGAAATCATCTGCCCTCACTGCGGTACAATTGGAACTCCGCCCGAAATTCCTTAACTAACGGCCCTGTGGCAGCGCCATGTCGCTGCTCGAACTGGAGGGGGTCTCGCGCATCTACGAGATGGCTTCAGAGACCATCAGAGCTCTGGACGGTGTTGACCTTCGTGTTAATGAAGGCGAAAGAATCATTCTGCTCGGTCCATCAGGTTCCGGCAAGACTACGCTACTGAACTGCATCTCTGCACTTGACAGCCCGACGAGTGGAAAGTACAGATTCAACAACGTTGATGTTCCTAGGAACGAAGCTGAACAGATGACGACCTTCCGCAGAGAAAATATCGGCTATGTATTTCAATTCTTTAACCTGCTCCAGGACCTTACTGTACTTGAGAATATCCTGCTCATCCAGGAGTTAGCGGGTGGGCGTGACATGGAAAAGGCACGGCACCTGCTCGAATTGGTTGAGCTCCATGGTGAAGCAGACCGCTTCCCTGCAGAGATTAGCGGTGGTCAGCAGCAGCGTGTTGCCATCGCCCGTAGCATCGCCAAGAGTCCAAAGTTGCTGCTCGGCGACGAACTGACTGGTAACCTCGATTCAAAGACCTCAGCAATGGTAATGGATGTTCTGGTAAAGGTGTGCGAAGCCGAGAGAATCACCTGCATCTTCGTAACTCACGACGAGTCATTGATGAAGTACGCTACTCGCATAGTTAGACTGGATAGCGGAAAAATCACATCCGATGAAAAGGTGGATCACTGAAGGTTACTACCATGTCAATGTTACTGACCAGAAGACTCGCAAGGAGCCTCTGGCGCACAAAGCTCAGACTATCTGCGGTCATCCTGATGATTTCCGTTGGCGTCTTCGCTGGCATCTCCTTTGGCTCCTACGCTAACTCAGCTGCAAGTCTGTATGACAACATCTATGCCGACGATGATGAAGGAATCAACCTCCCGGACGCATGGATTGAGAACCCTAGCAGTACGTGGAACGGGACTACGGCCGACTCTCTTTGCCTAGCCATAGAAGAACAATGGCCTGACCCGTCGCTCCCGCTCGACGTCTGCGAACCGAGACTGAAGCTGAGCGGCCTCATGTTCCACACTGACGGAGACGAAGTGAAACTTGTCGACGCGATGTGGCACGGCATCGATGAGGGAGATGTTGACAGGGTCTGGATTCCTGACCATGAATGCTGTTCAGGCACCCTGGCGGTTGCGGATGATGAAATAGTAATCGACGAGCACGCCGCTTCCGAGATGGGGATTGGGCTGGGAGATACCGTTACCCTGGGTGCGGGACACGGCACCATGAACTATACCGTGGTCGGTATCGGCTACCACTCCAACCACCTTTACTTCGCTCAGGAGGGCGTCCTGCTACCCGCTGAGCCCGGAACATTCGTAACAGGGTACCTGTCGGACGGCGGCCTGGAACGCCTTGCCAACCTGACCGCCGGCTCAGCTAACTTGTTGCTACTTGACATCGAGGGAACTCCCGAGTACGACCTCCAGTCTACTGACGATGTTGAGGGTGAACAACTCAGCGAGGTTATTGATGCGTTGTCTGAAATCGTGATGGCGGGTGACAACGTGCCTTCGAGAATCTACGACCGCTCAGGAGTCCAGTCCGTCGAATTCCTCCGCGCGGATGCGGAAGGTGCGCAAAAGTTATACCCAATCATCACCGGGATGATTGCCATAGTAGCCGGTATCACAATCTTCCTCAGCCTACAGAGACTCATCCAGTCGCAGGCGAGGGAAATCGCTATCCTGCGGACCCTCGGAATTCCCGGCTCCTCCATAATGCCTGGCTATGTCATCGCCCCAATCGCTATTGGTCTGATTGGTTGCTTTATTGGTACCGTACTGGGAGTCACCTTAGGCGCACCTGCCATGGTGGAAATGTACGAAGAAATTATTGGCATCCCGGCCATCGGCTACCATGTTGAATCATCTCTGATAATACAGAACTGCGGCATCGCAATGGGCATAGCTCTGCTCTCGGGTATTCGCCCGGCATGGCAGGCGTCCAGAATGCAGCCTCTTGAGATTCTGAGGGGGCAGCACGAGGTAAGGCTCTCATCCAGACGAATCCAGAGAATCACTTCCCGTCTGCCGGCCACCATGGGACTTACCATCAGGTCCAGCATCCGCAAGCCGGTTCGTCTTGCCTTCACCTTCGTAGCCGTAGGACTCTCAATGCTTCTGTTTGGATCAATGACGTTGATGATGGGCTCGATGGAGGATGTCATGACGGGGAGTCTCGAGGACCAGAAATGGGACGCGATGGTCAATGTTCCGTTCGGTGGCGAAGATGCTGTGATTGAATGGGCCGAGGAGAATGGCGCGGAGCACGAAACCATGCTGGTGTTCCCCGGCAATGCCCAGGGTGATTCGAGAACGTTTCTCGCCTACGGGTTGGACCGTGTCTCCACCGAAAACGATGCGATGATAAGACTGAATCTGAAGGATGGATCGCTTCCAGTCGCCTCAGCGTCTCCGACACAGGTACTAGTCGATGAAGGTACCATGGTGTTCCTCGACTGGGAAGTCGGAGATACGCAGACTATCATGTTCGGACCAGCATGGCTGGATGTCGAAATTACAGGGGTCACCCAGGGAGAAGTCGTACGCACGTTGTACTTCCACAGGGCTGACCTTACCGCGGTAGTCGGATTGGAGGCCACCACAGTCCTGATACAGCTTCCAGATGGGGTCGAGCTAGATGACGATATTGGAGAGATGTCAATCGGGATTGTCCAGAAGAAGGACATGGAGAAATCCTTTGACACACTGATGAAACAGCAACAGCAGTTCTTCTACGCTATACTTGGACTGGGTGTTATCATGGCCATCGCCGTGCTGTTCAACACCCTGCTGATGAACCTCGCTGAGCGGGATTCAGAGCTTGCGACACTGAGGGTTCTGGGTGCACCGATACGCCGGGTCGGGACGATGATGCTCGGCGAGCACTTTGCCATCGGGCTGATTGGGGGTGTGCTGGCGTGCGTCTTCACCGTCTTAGCGACACAATACCTGATCTCGGCTATGGTACAGTGGGCATTCTACTTCTCGGTGCAGGTGGACCTGAGAGGTGCTGTCATCCTGATTGCTGTTATCATAGTAATCTCAGTCGCATTGGTACCGATTGGTATGTGGCGTGTCGGTCGGATGAACCTTGTTGAGAAAGTCAAGGACCTTAGCCAGTAGTTTATCAGCAAACTCAGAGCGTTCTAGGAAACTGTTATGATGTCTCCTTCACTGGACTCATCAATGCGATTCCATGTACGGTTCATGCGGGTTGTGACCGTTTGCCTTGTCATTTCAGCAAGTGGCTTCTCTGGCTGCCTTCAGGAGGAAGCGTCACCATCACTCCCGCCTGAGGAACCCACCCTTCCAGACTGGACATTCGTCACCGGGCCCGATGGTCTGGGCGTCGATGTGGAACCCTTGACCCTCAGTTTTGCATTCAGTGATGTGGGTGAAGAAGGGGCTGAACCCAGTATAGGAGTTACCTCGAGCGGTTGTATATTTTTCATAGCATTTGAGAAACCGATGCGCTCATGCGATCATGGTGAAACATGGGTGGACACAAGTAATCCCACACAGGCGTTCTTTACCAACGACCCGTATGGATGGGTTGATCCAGTCACGGATCGAGTATTCAATATCCATATGATGGGGCTTTGGACCACTTGGATTGGTTGGTCTGATGATGATGGTGAAACTTGGTTATCTAATCCTCATGATTCTGGATCAGTACCCATAAACGACCATATCAAACTCGGTTCAGGGCCATGGACTGATGACGGATATGGGATAGGAGGGGGAATCTCCTCGAATGTTTATGAGACTGCAGTATATTTCTGTTTTAACAAACTACTCTATATTTCCTGTTACACCAGTTATGATGGAGGTGCTACATTTGAAGCCGGAGGAGACATTGTAGGTTTAGCTACCACTAACGGAGGATTACATGGAGCTATTACTACTGCACCAGATGGTACTGTATATTTACCACCTAGAGTTGCAACACCTGCAATCATTTTTTCTAAGGATAATGGCCTTACTTGGGAGGAACGCACTATGGGAGAGGACGTAGGTACACCAAATCCTCGTAAGAATGGAGAAGTTGCTACAGACACCGAGTCGAATGCTTACAATATCTGGGTTGGTAATGATCAAGGCGTCTATATGTCCAGAAGTATAGATTCAGGTAATACTTGGGACCAGACAAGCATCAGAGTTAGCCCCATAGAGGTAATCTCAGCAACATTTCCTCACACTTCTGCTGGCGATCCAGGTAGAATTGCAATTACATATCTTGGAAGTGAAAATGCTGATGCACTAAGTCTACCTGATATTGATGGAGAACCATGGGATGGAAACGCACACTATGCTACCACAAATGTTAGTCACTATCTTTATGTTACTTACAGTCTTAATGCACTGGATGAAAATCCTATATTTCATACACAAAAAGTCTCGCCAGATCCTGTCCAAGTTGGAAGTATCTGTCTAAACAGTGGCGATTGTCGCTCAAATGAGGGAGGTTCTAATCGTAATCTTCTAGATTTTAATGATTTACATA
>CALBFM010000057.1:0-41935 GCA_937893445.1 uncultured euryarchaeote | reverse complement strand
GGCGGAGTCGACCGCTAATCGTGTTCTAACGACCTCGCGGGCGCGAATCCCACATTTCGGGCCAGGCTCTCGATGATCATTTCAGCAACCTGCTCGGCAGAGACCTGATTCGTATCGATATATTCGGCATCGTCAGGTATTCGCAGCGGAGATACCTTTCTGGCGCTGTCGATTCGATCGCGCTTCTGCAATAGCGCCAGGATCTCGTCGTAGTCGGCGATCCCATCCAGTTCCAGTCGCTCGTCGTATTTCCGCCGCGCGCGCTCGGCGACGGTCGCGTCGAGGTAATCATCCCATATCTGGAAGCCGAGACCGACGTCTATCGCCATCTGCCGCAGTTCGCGTGCCTGTTCCTCGCTCGCGCCACCTATGCGTGCACCTCCATAGGCGGCCGAACCGAAGAGAATCGACGTTTTCAGCCGTACCATCTCGAGGTATTCGGCCGGTGCGACCTTCTCCCGCTCTTCAAAATCAAGGTCCATCTGCTGTCCCTCGGCAACCTCTCGTACAGTGGATGCGACGTGGCGCACCAGTTCGGCACGCATTTCCTGGCTGCAGTCGCTGTCGGTCACCATCTCGAACGCGTAGGCGAAGAGTGCGTCGCCAGCGTTGATGGCGGTCGCGATACCAAACTCGGCGTGTGCCGAAGGCACGCCGTGCCGCAGCTCGTCTTCGTCCATCACGTCGTCGTGGATTAGAGTAAAATTGTGGATGGTTTCCAGAGCGGCGGCATACGGCACCGCCTTGGCGGAATCGCCGCCGACCAGTTCGCACGCCAGCAGCGCCATTACCGGTCGCAGCCGCTTGCCACCGGCCAGAGGGATGTGCGCCATGGCACGGTAGAGCTGTGCCGGCTCTCGCACTGTCAGGTATTCGCGCAGCGCTGCCTCGACCGGCGCGGCCTTGGCTGCAAGCGCCTCCTTCAGTTCCATGCCACCTCACCCATGACGTGGATTTCCGTATCTGCCATTTCAGCCAGGCCATCCAGATTCTCCCACCAAGCTGGCAAGAGATTTTCGGCAATCAGCCGGAACCAGGGACCAATCAGCTCGCTGTCGAGCAGTTTGCGCAGCTCAGCCTGCGTAACCCAACGCGTCTTCGTAATCTCGTTCGGATTCGGTGCTGGCTCTACATCAGCGCGCAGACAGATAATGTGGTCCATTTCATGCTCGACCCACTCTGAGCTGGCACGCGCCCGGTAGAGCATACGAGTCATGAAAACCATGTCCTCCAGCGGTGCGTCCGTCTCCGGAATCCCCAGCTCATGCCCCAGCTTGCGCTGTGCAGCGCGCTTGACGCCTAGTGCGTCTCGCGTTTCGAGCTCTGAATCGCAGTGCAGCGGGTGGCTACAGCAGGTGTTGGCCCATACACCCGGAAACGTGATTTTCTCGGGAGAACGCTGCTGGAGTAACAGCCTGTCTTCGGAATCGAAGATAAGTATGCTGAAGGCACGGTGCAGTACTCCCTCGCCATGGTGGCAAGTTACCTTGCTGGCAGAGCCGGTAACAGTATCGCTCTCATCGACCAGGATACACTCCTCGGTCATGAATGCGACCTGTTCCGCGTCATGCTTGTTGAGCGACTCAGCCTCCATGCTGGTCGGCAGGTGAGGTCAATTTAAAGGTAGTCGGCGGCCCAACCGCTTTATTGCTCCTGTAATTGCCGTCGTGCATGGGCAAGCTCGACTTCCTCGCTGAACTTGGTATCGAGACGGAGAACGCCGGTGGATACGCCAAGGAATGGTGCGGTTCCGGCTCGCTGCTCGAGTCAGTTGCCCCAGCCGACGAGGCGGTGATTGCCTCTGTCCGGCAGTGCGATGCGGGAGACTACGAGAATATCATGGCGAATGCGGCGAAAGCATTCGCCTGCTGGCGGCTCGAGCCAGCGCCCGCGCGGGGCGAGGTCGTGCGACAGCTGGGGAACGAATTCCGTAAGCACAAAGTCGCGCTCGGTAAGCTGATTGCATGGGAGATGGGCAAGATTCAGGCAGAGGGTGAAGGTGAGGTGCAAGAGATGATTGACATAGCCGACTTTGCCGTCGGCCTGAGCCGGCAGCTCTACGGTAAGACCATGCACTCCGAGCGACCGGGGCACCGCATGTATGAGCAGTGGCACCCCCTAGGAACAGTCGGCGTTATCACTGCCTTCAACTTCCCCGGTGCCGTCTGGGCCTGGAACGCGATGATTGCCGCCGTCTGCGGTGACGTGATGGTTTGGAAGCCCTCCTCGAAGACGCCACTCACAGCCGTGGCCATCCAGAAAATCGTCAATAACGTCCTGGAACCACTCGAATGGAACGGTGTCATGTCGCTGCTGGTCGGTTCCAGCCGTGACGTGGGTGAACTTCTGATTCATGACCGGCGCGTGCCGCTGGTCTCTGCGACCGGCTCGTGCCACATGGGGCGCAAGGTTGGCGAAGCCGTGGCTAAGCGCCTTGGCCGCTCGCTGCTCGAGCTGGGTGGCAACAACGGCATAATTGCCATGGATGATGCAGACCCAGAGATGGTACTGCGCGGCGTCCTGTTCGGCGCGGTCGGCACCACTGGCCAGCGCTGTACGAGCACGCGGCGGCTGTTCCTGCACCGTGACATAGCTTCTGACATCACCGGAAGACTAGTGAAGGCGTACGGGCAGGTGAAGATTGGAAACCCACTCGACCCCGACACGCTGATGGGACCGATGGTCGATGGGGGGGCAGTCGATACCTATAGTGCAGCGCTGGAGACCATCAAGAAACAGGGTGGTGAGGTGCTGTGTGGAGGCAACGTGCTCGACCAAACGGGACACTACGTCGAACCTACAATCGTCAAGGCAAAGCCAAGTATGGAAATCGTGGGAGACGAAACCTTCGCGCCCATCCTCTACCTGTTCGAATTCGACTCACTTGAAGATGCAATCGCGATGCATAATTCGGTCGACCAAGGACTTTCGTCCTCAATCTTCACCCGTGACATGCAGTCGGTCGAGCGCTTCCTGTCGGCCGCCGGCAGCGATTGCGGCATTGCCAATGTCAATATTGGGACGAGTGGCGCCGAAATCGGCGGCGCGTTCGGCGGAGAGAAAGACACCGGCGGCGGCCGTGAAGCCGGCAGCGACTCGTGGAAGGCATACATGCGCCGGCAGACCAACACGCTCAACTGGAGCGACGAGCTGCCGCTAGCACAGGGCATCCAGTTCGGGGACTAGAGTTCGTAGCACTCCGTTTCAGGTATCAGCTCGAACAGTTCAATCCAGTTCTGCGGGTTGTGCGTATCAGATGAGTCAGGGAATACTTCCCGCACGATTTCCTCGCCCTGGTCCAGCAGCTCCTGCATTTCTTCCGGGAGCGGTACCGGATCGGGAATCTGGTCGTTGACTGTCTCGCCTTGGACCATGGCGATGCCCATGGCAACAACTAACAAGTTCAGCTCCGGTACCTTCCACGCCTCGCCAATATAGCGTGATTCTGCTCCCTGTGTGAGGTTGTAGTTCAAGGCGCCGACACCTTCGTTCCACGCTTCTGCAGTACCGTTGTAGATTATGTACTGTGTCTGGTATCCCTGCGTGGTGGTGCGGCTTCCATTAAGCACCTGTGCAGTAAGGTTGACGCGTTGCTCCATGGCTTGTTCGTGAAACTGCTGGTCCAATATTGCCAGCATGTTTGCCTCCTCCAAGTCGAATGGCATCTTGATGGCGACGAGAACCAGAAACGCCGGATACCCATCTTCCTCACCATTTTCGTCTTCAGCGTCATCAAAATAGAACGAGATGCGAATGTCTGCCAGTCCAAGCCCCATCGTCTCAGTTTGCTGGAATGCTTTCACCCAGCCGTTGCCGCCGTCGCCTTGAATAGCGTTCCTTGGTAGTGACGCGCTGGCTCCGTCATAAAAAGGTGCTAGGGCCAGTGCAGGTAGTACAAGCACCACCCCGATGAGTACTGCTGCTACTGAGCGCAACGCTATGCGCCAACGCGGCCCTGGCAATCCTGCTAGGACTTTTCCTATAAGGGCAATGGTGACGGCCAGCGCGAACAGATACAGGAATGGCTTCAGATTCTGTATCCAGAGTGCCCACAGGAACCCAATCGTTAACAGGAAGGACGCAGCCCAGCCACTGACTTCAGCGGCGCGCCACTTGTATCCGATTGCCCAGAATTCCCATCGAGCTGGAATGACGGGCATTTTCAGTGGTGTCAGTATTACCCAGTACCAGAATCTCTCAGAAATGCCTGGCTTTGGTTCACGGCCAGCAAGCCGGTTGCGGGTGCGGCGGTTCCACCAGCGCCAGTAACTGCCGGCGGCTGAGAGCAGTGACAGTAGTATCCAGAATCCAGCTGACTGGCCGAAGGTCCCAGCATACCATGCTACCCACGCAATCACGAGCGAGAAATGGCCACTACGCCGTGGTCCGGATTCGTTCTCGCCCCACTCGGCAGCCTCCCCTTTGGGCCCGAGCAGTAAATCTCGCTTCTTCTTCTCCACCTCTGCGTCAACAATGGCGCGCTCGCCTTCCGGAGTCAGCGACATCACCGTGTTGAGCCGCAGGTTATCAACCAGATCATCCAGTTCACCCGGCTCAGCGAACAGCAGCCAGCGCCTTGACGATGTTCCGATAACAAGCGCTTCAGTGCGGATGAAGTACCAGAGCGCAATCAGGAACGGCGAGGCCAGCCACCCCAAGTAGGGGAAGAGGCAGAGCAGCAGCCACGCTGGCGAGAAGCGAGGCCGCAGGCCGCGTGAAAGGTAATCGATACGGCTGGTATCAATGTCCCACAGCTCATCCCATGTTCCAATGAAAAGTCGGTGATTGGTCAGGTATGCTTTCCAACCACTGCGTCGGTCGACTTTCAGCGTCGGATATTCCTTCAGGAACTTCTCGCCCGGCAGAAATCGCTCCTCAATATCCACGTAGATTGAGAGGATAGTGCTATATTTAATCCCCGACAGGCTCCGAAGCCGTGGAATCGCTCGATGCTATCCGACTCGTAATTGGCGCCGTGGCTCTGGGATACGGTGCCTGGAGTGACTGGCAGACACGGCGCGTGCCGGACCGAACCTGGCAGCTCGCCGGCGGTGCCGGACTAGCTTTGCTCGCGGCCGAATTGTGGCAAACACAGGCAAGCGCCGGTACGTGGGGGCTGGCAATTGCCCTCGGAGCACTGTTCTGGTACTCGCAGATTGACGACGAGGCCATCCACGGCCGAGAGCTTACGGCATGGCGCGCGATACAGGTGGCTGGCGTGGTCGGGATAGCGCATTTCGCACTATTCGAGGGATGGGGAGCACTGCTCACCGGGGGCTATGCGGTAGATCTGCTCGCGGCGCTGGCGCTGATGGTGATGATGTATGGCTGGTATTACTTCGGCCCAACCATCGGTGGCGCCGACGTCAAGGCACTACTGACAGTGGCGGTGCTGGTGCCGTTTGCCCCAGATACAGGCGCGACACTGCAAGCCTTCGGAGACCAGGGCTTTCCGTTCCCGTGGGTTGTGTTCATGAATTCGCTCTTGCTCTATCTTGCTATTCCCATTGGATTACTGGTATGGAATATTGCACACGGGAATCTGGAAAAACCGTGGCTACAGGCATTGCTTGGAGTGCGTATGGATCTCACAAAAGCGCGTGAAAGCTTTGTCTGGCCCATGACACGTGTCGTTGGAAATAGGACTGTGCTGGCACCGATGGTCAAGCGCGACCTTGACCTTCCATCAGAGTGGAACGCTCTTGCTACTGCAGGAGTTAAGCACCCATGGGTGAGCCTGAAAATTCCCTACATAATCCCACTCTTCGGCGCGTTTTTGCTGAGCGCCTTCGTTGGAGACCTCTTCTCGGAGCTTCTCGTCGCGCCTCTCGGTGAGCTATTCCAGTAGCGCAGCTATCTCCGCCAGAACCATCGCAGTCGCTCCCCAAACCTTCTCGCCGCCAAGGGCGAGGTAGGGAATAGTCACTGTCTGTTCCCCGAATTGCCTTTCCTCACTGCGCCACCGGCTTTCATCACTCAATGCGTTTAGGGAAACAGTGAATAGTGATTCTACCTCCTGTTCGCTAAGTTTCCATTCAGGCTCTATGGCAAGCGTTCCAATCACCGGTGTGACCCGGAAACGGGAGACCGGAATCGGAAGCGTACTCAGCCTACCCAGAAGTGTAACTATTCCTGGTGGAAGACCAACCTCCTCATGTGCTTCCCTGAGCGCAGCACCCTCGATTGTTTCATCCTCCAAGAGGGCGCCACCTGGCAGAGCCACCTGCCCGGCATGGATACCTCCGTCATCCGTGCGCACGATTAGCGGTAGCCGCCATTCACCCTCTTTTGGGAAGAGTGCCACCAATACCGATGCATCGCGGTAGTCATCGATATCTATCGGAAACGCACGTTTCCCCGGAGCCATGTTGCGCCAGGCTGCAATGCCTGGCAGTGAACCACCCAGACGCTTCTGTAGGTCCGCTGGATTCACGCCTCGGCCAGCTCTGCCAGCAGTTCCAACAGCAGGTCCCAGAACTTCTCGACACTTGAAATCTCGACCCGCTCATCGGGCGAGTGAGCGCCGGTAATCGTTGGCCCGAACGAGACCATGTCCATCCCAGGGGCACGCTCACCGATAACGCCGCACTCGAGTCCAGCGTGGATAGCACCCACCTCCGGTTCCTCGCCCAACTGCGCTGCGTAGATGCGTTTCAGTCGCTTCAGCACAGGGGAATCTGGATTTGGCTGCCAGCCCGGGTAGGTGCCTGTTCTTGTTGTAATGGCACCACACATTGTTGCCATCGACGCAATGCGTAACCTGATGTCCTCCAGCGCTTCCATGATGGATGAGCGCGAGGAACAGACTACCTGGTAATTACCGTCAATCGGCGCGACTGAAGCCAAGTTGTTGGAAGTTTCAACCAATCCAGGGATTGTGTGCGAATACTTCAGTGCCCCGTGCGGCAGTGTCCGCAAGAGCCCCATCAGGTTGTCTTGCGCTTCAATAGCCAGACATTCTGCCGGTGCGTCTTCCAGTCCCACGAGGGAGACATTCATGCCTTTCTCGAGAGAGCCATACTCCCTCCTCAATGATTCCGTCCGTTCGGCCACGGCAATCTGGGCATCCGCCATCGCCTCTGGCGGCAGAAGCAGCGTCGCGAACGCCTCGCGTGGGATGGCATTGGTCTTGTCACCGCCCTGCAAGGAAACTATCCGCGTTCCCATTTCGGCCAGTGGCGCCAGTACCGACGCCAGCAGCACAATCGCGTTCGCGCGGTACTCATGGATATCGACTCCCGAGTGGCCTCCCTTCAGTCCTTCAACAGCCAGCTGGAAGCTGAGGAAATTGCCAGGAGCTCCTTCGTAGGAGACCGGTAGTGAAATCTGGCTGTCACCACCACCGGCACAGCCGATGCAGATAGCACCCCACTCCTCGGTGTCGAGATTCAGCATCGTGCGTCCCTGCAGCAGATTGGCGTCAAGCGCGAACGCACCAGTCAGACCTGTTTCTTCATCAACCGTAAAGAGGCACTCCAGCGGAGGCAACTTAGCGTCCTCTTTCATTTCCAGCAGCGCCAGAGCTGTCGCGACGCCGATGCCGTTGTCCGCACCGAGTGTCGTGCCGTCAGCGGTAAGCCATCCATCATCACGCAGCAGGCTTATGGGATCACTCGTGAAGTCGTGCTCCACATCAGAATTCTTCTCGCAGACCATGTCGACATGTGACTGGATAACCACCGTCGGTGCGGATTCACCACCTCCACTGCCGGGACGCCGAATGACGATGTTTCCAGTATCATCCTGTTGCCAATCGAGCTCGCGTGAGACAGCGAACTCCTGCAGCCAGGCTAGAACCTGCTCTTCCTGCTTAGAGGGGCGCGGAATACAGCTCAGCTCTGCAAAGTTATTCCACAGTGCGCTGGGATTGAGGCCGGAAATGACGGACGTCATGTTACGCCACGGTGGACCGGATTTAAGCCAGCGCGCCTGTCAGGTAAGCTGCGCCAGCTCGTCCCAAAGCGCACCACTAGTGCGAATACCGCCGTAGAGGCAATCAAGTCGGAATCGTTCGTTGGGTGAGTGCGGCATATCCTCGGCAAGGCCGAAGCCAATGAGCAGCGGCTCCGCTCCCAACACTGTCTGGAAGTCGGCCACGACAGGAATCGTGCCCCCCTCGCGAGTGAAGGCAGGTTCGGCGCCGAAACCCGCTTTGAGTGCACGTATAGCAGCCTGCACCCCGGGCGAGTCAGTCGGTGTTAGCACGGCGGGCGCGCCAGCGAACACTTGCAGCTCCCAGCGCACGCTGTCAGGCAACCGCTCGGAGCATACCTGCCGCAGAGCAGCTTCGATTGCGTTTGGATCCTGCCTTGGTACCAGCCTGCAGGAAAGTTTGGCCGATGCATGGGCTGGCAGCACAGTTTTCGCTCCTTCACCAGTGTATCCACCCCAGATTCCATTGACTTCCAATGTCGGCCGTGCCCATCGCCGCTCGAGGGTTGTGTACCCCTCTTCACCAATGAGGCCGGGAGCGCCCAAATCATTTAAATATTTATCGTCAGAGAAATTAAGTCCGGCCAGCGCCTCACGCTCCGCCGCCTCCAACGGCACCACAGTGTCGTAGAATTCAGGCAAATTCACGCTGCCGTCCGAATTGTGCAGCGTGGCAATGAATTCGGCTAGTACTGTGGCAGGATTTGGCACTGCCCCGCCATGTGTGCCAGAGTGGAGGTCGACGCTGGCGGCCGAGATATCAAGCTGGAAGTATGCCAGCCCACGCAAGCCGTAGGAGATGGCTGGCACTTCCAGTGACAGCATTGGTCCGTCGCTTACCACTGCCCACTTAGCACGCAGTTCGTCGGCATGTGCCTCCACGAACTCGCCCAGATTTGGTGATCCTATCTCCTCCTCACCCTCTATCAGCAGCCGCAGGTTGACTGGAGGGCCACCAGCGACCTCGAACCAGGCACGTAGTGCAGCCAGATGCGCAAAAATCTGGCCCTTGTTGTCGCTCGCACCGCGCCCGAAAAGCATTCCGTCACGCACTGGCTCTGCGTTGCCGCCAACGGCTTCGCCACTACCCCAATTGTCAACAAAAGGGGGCGATTCCCACAGTTCCATTGGTTCGGGAGGCTGGACGTCATAATGGCCGTAGAGCAGCACCGTCGTTGCATCAGAACCGGCATCGTGGCGTGCGATAATGGCAGGATGCCCCGCCGTTGGATGCACCTCGGTCTCCATTCCCATTGCCCGGCAGTAGTTAGCAGCCCAGTCGCAGGCGCGCTGGATGTCCGGAACGTGCTGCGATTGCGCCGAGATAGAGGGGATTGAGGTCCACTCCACTAGCTCGGCAAGGTGCTGCTTATGTCGCTGTTCTAGCAGCTCGATTACAGCCTCGCGCCCCATGTGCCCCCAGTCTGGTGGGGCCTTAAGCCGCTTCGTAGAAAATTTCGATTGCCAGATATGGCTCCAGTTCTTGTGATTCCCACTCCTGTGAATCGGTGCCGTCAACGGTCATCCTCAGTGTGTGTGAGTCATCTACGGTATAGTCGAGTACCTGCTCACTCGAGAAAGGTTGCTCCCAGATGGCAAAGAAGTCTCCTAGCGTTACCGTCGCATTAGCAATGGTTTCGACGTGAACCTGTCCCGAATCATCGTATGTATGGACTGGATGGAGGAACAGAACGCTGCCATCGTCGTTGTATTCGAAGCCGATATTTGCTGGTATTTCGACCCGCTCGCCGTTGATAGTTATGTTCAGCCAGAGGTGGTAGTGGTAATCACTCACGATACCCTGTAGTGCGTAGATACAGATAGCTGATTTCAGCAGGTCGCCGTAATCCTCCTCTGGTTCCGGATCAGGCAGATTGAGCCAGTAGACTCCACTCAGTACGGCAACGGTCAGCAGGCCAAGGGCGATGGCGGTAACCTGTTCCTGCTGCATCAGCTCTTGGGCTGGCCCTGTAGTACCATATAGCCCAGTACAGCGGCACCAAGAGCTGAGATGCCTGCGACGGCCAGTAACCAGGCTGGGCGCTCTTCTTCTTCTTCAGTGTCGGGCTGTTCTTGAGGCTGCTGGAAACCGGGGCTCAAGTGCGTGTCCGATGTGACCACCAATGTGGCATCGTTTGTCGTCCCGTTCGAGAGCAGGTCCTGATAATGGTAGGTGCCGGGACCGAAGGTGCCGTTGAATCCAAGCTCGAACGAAGTCTGGCACTCATCATCCAGTTTGGTCCCGTTCTCGTCCCGTTCGCAACTGTTACTCAATTCCCCTGAATCCCAATCTCCCGGTCCAGAATAGTTCCCATCACCATCGCCGTCATAGACAATTCGGTGCGTCAGATTGTCGTCTTCACCGATATTAATCCACCAAGCAGTATCATTGAACCTGATACTGGCATTTGCCGGCGTTATGCCATCATCACGAATCAGGATTGTGAAGGTGCTTGCGTCGTGTGCCGCGACTGGCACGCTGCTAAACGCTAGCGCCAGAACGAATAATGCCGCGGCAGCAATCTTCGATAGACTCACTGTCGCGGCAGCAGGGGACGGTATAAATTAGCGCCCTGAGCGACGATTAATCCAGTATCAGTACAACATCGTGGTGGATGTCCCGGTAGGTCCATTCGAGGCCCGGCCACGCCACGCGCAGTCGTCCCTGTTGATCTATGATGTAGAGGAGAGAAGAATGGCTGACTCCGTAGTCGCCGTAACCAGTTGCTCCCTCTGTCAGCACACACGATAGCCAGTCATCTTCAGGCCAGCCGTATCCCTCATCGCACATGCAGTGCATTCCGGAGCCTTCGCCCATCAGCCAACCATGACCGTTGCAGGTGAACGCGCTGGGTAGAGGCAGCTGCGAGGTATTGGCATTTCCGGGCATCCAAGCAGCGTGCACGGAGTCGGTGAGTGGAATCTCTGTAGCATTCGCGCTGGCGGGTTCCCAACTACCATTGCTGGCATTCCAGAGCTGTAGCGTCCAGGACCAGTTGGCATTCGTTTCGTGGCCGGAGATGTTGGTAATGGAACCTGCTCCCGTATAGTTGTAATCCAGCTGTAGCTCCTCTAGCCCCTTCTGGGTCAGATTCCATGTTGTGGCAGAGGAGTCAAACGCGCTCGACGGAATCTCTACGGCAGTGGTCGAATTGTCGGGCAGCATGATTACTAGTGAATGGTTCGCCGACGCGACCTCTATTTCCTGCTCCTCGAGCATCTTCTCAACATAGATACCGTACGGTCCCCATACAGAACTGTTCATTGCCATCTCCGGCATGGCGTCACTCGAAGTAAGGTGAGGCCAACTGGCGTTTCGCATCATAGTCCAGTGAGCGAGATGCTCGACAGTATCACGCTCCGGGTCTACTGTGATAGAGAGAATTTCCACCTGCCTGCCATAGTCGTCGCCGAGTGCTTCCTGCAACTTCGTGAGCTGGTAGGTAATAGCAGGGCAGACATCGGGACAGTTAGTGTAAACAAAGGTCATCACCACCACTTTACCTGCGGTATCAACCAAGCTGAAATTGTCGCCATGTTGGTCAACCAGCGTGAAGTCAGCCGCCGCCTCTCCGGGCAGTTCAACACCCCAGAAAGGCTCATCAGCCTCGTCACTTTCCAGACAGCCAGCCAGCGTTAGTGCCAGCGCCACTAACACGGCTGGAAAGCCGGTCCTGAAACTCATAGATGGCGGACCAGCCCGAGGTATAAATAGCCTATAGAAGTCCGCGCGCCATCGATGGAACAAGCGGCCCTGAGAGTCTCTGCAATCTTGCTAGTGGTGGTCGCCGTGGCGGCGACCGCAGCCTATCTGTTGGAGGGTAATGATAGCGACGGCCCTAGTGGTTCCGAAACTGGTCGTCTGTTCGATGACCCGCTACTGCAAGATGAGGGACATGACCACCGCAATGCATCGGAACATCAGTTCTACACCCAGAATATAGAATATGTCAGCTTCAACGCTAATTTGGGAAACGCTGAAATTCAGGTTGCCGAAGCGCCTGATGAGCGTACCTATGTTTATCAAGCAGGCTGGAACGAGATGCGTATTGTCGATGTCACTAACCCGGACAATACGACTCAGGTAGGCAGATACTACGATCCTAACACCCAAGTGCTGGACGTCAAGTACATCGAGTATGACGGGAAAGAGTACGTAATCCTACAGAACCAGATTATTGACTCAGGCAACGCAGACCCGAACGTCGGTGAGTGGGGTGACCCTTACCAAGTATCAGTAACGCTGGTCGATGTAACGGATAAGACCGACCCGGTGTGGGTTGATTCCTGGTACGACGCAGACCATCCCTCGGGACCGCACAACCTGTTCACTTACATGATTGACAACGAATGGTACATATTTGTTGCTAATCCAGATTACACAGCCTGCGATATCGAGACTGGCGAGGCGTGCGGTGGTGTCACTATCGCACACCTGAACCTACCTGGTTCAGCGGTGCACTTGATTCCCAATGGCCCCACTACTACTATCAACAAAGTGGGCGAGTACGAGGTCAATTGGGCTTCGACGCGTGGTGGCTGGATATATATTCACGACATGACCGTCCAGAAATGGCCGGGTGAGGACACTAATGACCCGCGCCATGGCCACACCTACATCTATGGAGCCTACTGGGAGGCGGGCCTGCGGATTGGTGATGTTACCGACGTCCCGCACCCAATTAATTCGCCCGCATTATATGTCTCGTCAGTGGCTGCTTGCAAAGGAAGCATGGGGGCTCCGGGCGGCTGCAACTGGCGCGCGCCCGAGGTAGGGCAATGGATGGACTTTGCTGACCTGGATCAGGACGGGGAGCCAGACTCAAGTACGACCGGTAACGTCAACGGCGGCCGCGCCTCATACATCCACTACGTCGAGCCGTTTCCGGTACTGGTCGATGCCAGCCATCTGGGCCTTGGCAGCGAAATGCGCCACGTCACATTCTGCGCGACAGAAGTCCTAGAGACATCTGTTGGCACTGGACTAATGTACATCCTCGACACCACAGAGTACGAAATGGTTAACGGCAACCTACGTTTCAAGCCACAGCTGCTCAGCTACTGGGAGAATCCTTTCGGGGTAGACCACTACATCCCTGGTGGTGAGGAGTGGCTCATCTTCAGCCCACACAACCTCGACAGCGCCTGGTTCCCAACCGTGCCAGAGACCGACACATCCATGGGCGGCAGCTGGGATGGGCGACTCTACATGGGAAACTACCACACCGGCCTCTGGGTCCTCGACCTGGAGACGCTAATGGCTCCACCTGTAGAGAATATGACTGACCTGCATTTTGCCGCAACTGTCGGCTACTACCTGCCGCATGGCGCCGACGGTCAGCCACTAGATTCAGCCTTCTACGACTTCGGCTGGGTGCCATTCCTCTGGACTGCCGAATACCATAAGGGCTACATCTACCTGAGTTGCATCACCAGTGGGCTATACATCGTCCAGCTGGACCTTGATGTGCCTTATACCGGCCAGGACTATGGTTAGTCTCTCTTCACCGAGATAATCTGCTGTGGCTGCGCCGGGCGATCTCCCCCGCCGGTTTTGCAAGCCTCTATTTTGCGCACAATTTTCATCCCTGAGGTTACCTCACCAAAGATGGCGTGCTTTCCATCAAGCCAGGGAGTCGCAACCGTTGTCAAGAAGAACTGACTCCCGCCGGTGTTCGGCCCCGCATTGGCCATGCTCAGCAGTCCGGGGCGGGCGTGCTTCAGCTGCGGGTGGAATTCGTCCTTAATTTGCCAGCCAGGACCGCCAGTCCCGGCACGTGAGCTGCGCGGGTCTTTCGAGTGGGGGCAACCGGCCTGCAGCATGAAATCACGGATGACACGGTGGAAATGGAGGCCGTTGTAGAATCCTTTGTCGACTAGCTTCAGGAAATTGGCCGTGGTCTCGGGAGCACGCTTCACGTAGAGTCGTAGGCCGATGTCGCCGGCACTGGTGCGCATCGTGAGAGAGGTCATGCCGCCGCCACTAAGAGGGACGATAAAGCGTTGCGGGAAGCTTTTTGAAACTTACCCCTGCCCCGGCGTGGACGACCCCGTCAACACGCCCGACTTCTGGGAAGCGTGCTACCATACTGGAGAGGACCAATGGGACCTGGGTGGGCCCACGCCGCTGTTCGAGCGAGTAGTGCAGGAGCTGGAGCCGGGCCGTATCTGCATTATCGGCTGTGGCAGGGGCTGGGACGCGGTCACCTTCGCACAGGCCGGCTTCACTGTCACTGCCATCGACTTCGCCGAGACGGCGGTGCTTGCGGCACGCCGCAACGCGCTCGAGGCGGGAGTCGAGGTTTCTGTCCTCAAGGAGGACCTTTTCAATCTTCCCGATGAATTACACGGGCAGTTCGACTACCTGCTGGAGTACGTCTGCTTCTGTGCCGTCTCGCCGTCGCGCCGCTTCGAATATGACCGCGTTGCGTGGCAGCTGCTGCGGCCGGGGGGGATGCTGCTAGGGCTCTTTTTCCCGCTCGACAAGCCGCTCGCCGAAGGAGGACCGCCGTGGGGAGTCACCATCAGCGAGCTGCACCAGCTCTTCAGTCTACACTGGCACCTGGACCGGGAAGAGACGCCTGTCGACTCGATAGATCCACGCCGCGGGCGCGAAGTGCTACAGTACTGGCGCAAGCCTTGAAGACCACCCCTAAAACCCCAAAACCCTTTTAGCGCTGCCAACGAAAGGGGGGTATGGCCAAGAATATCACCGATGTCAAGAAATTCGACATGAACAGGCGCATCTATCTTCCACGTTGGGTGGAGGAGGAACTGGGACTTCAAGCGGGTGAGAGCTACGTTACCTTCGTCCAAGAAGGCAAGAACATCTGCATCAAGAAAGTCGCCATTACCATCGCCTGACGCGGCCGCACGCAAAGCCATACTCCGAGCTTTCAGAATTGCTTGCGCTCGAGCAAACGCGTCGAGAGCAGCATGGTAACTGCTGTTAACGCCAACAGCACAGCAACTGCCTGCAGCGGATCGGTAGCGATGGAGACAAGTTCAGGCAAATCCCCACTCGTGTTCTCGATGGCAAGATTAAGGTCATCTGCAACGATTCCCAGATAATCCAGCCTTGGAAGCGCAAAAGACCGGAGGTAGTGCATGACGGTGAAACGCTGTGAACTGCCACCACTCATTATTACTTCCCACACTAGCCAGTAGACCAGTGATACGGGTAGTGGACGCCTTACTAGGGCATTGATTAACAGGAAAATCCCACTATAGGCTAGTGAAGCCAGTAGCAGCGTCCCGAGTGCCGCCCATAACAATGGTAAGTGCTCGCGCAGACCGAAACTACCAGCGTGCACCAGCAGTGCAAAGTATAGGCAGGTAAGCGGCACTCCCACGGCGAGGAAGGTACCGACTGTACCGGCGAGCAGTTTTGGCAGCAGAATTTCGTACATCCGCACCGGCGAGGTGCGTAGTAGCTGCATTGTATTCTTCTGGAACTCACTGTCGAGTAACTCCGCTGCCCCCAGCAGCGCCACCAGTGCCATTACCATAGGCAAGTAGACGTGAAACGCGAGGCCGTAGAACATGTCCGCCATGAATTCATGCAGCGGCTCCCCGTCGAAGCTTACGCGCACCTCCTCCCCGTTGATGACCTGCGTTTCCGTCTCGCCGCGATTGTCGTACCAGTACCAGCCCGAGAGCAGGCAGGGGGTTAGCAGCAGCGCCGCGATAATCAATGTGCTGCGCGCCAGCAGGAACTGCCGTATTCCATCCAGGAAGACCGGGCGGCCAACTTGCAGCATCCGTTCAAGTTCCTTGCCTATGCTTCCCATTGTTCCCCTCCAACCAGTTTCTCGTAGAGCGCTTCCAGGTCCTCGCCAGGCGAGTCAATACCGTGAATCGCAATCTTTGCCTTGCGCAGCAGCGGTGGCAGCGCTTGATGAAACGCCTCAGCGTTGCTAGTATCGATCTCGACCCAGTCGCGCTGCAACGAAACACCTTCAATTGACGGTTGTTCGAGCAGCAGTCGCGCCAGTTGCCCCCGCTGTCCAGCATCAGCAGGAGTAAGCCGTACTTTCTGCCTCACATGTGGCATCAGCTTCTGGATGGCGTGCCGGTCGCCAACAGCTAATACCTGCCCGCCCGAGAGGAATACAATACTGTCAGTCAGCGCTTCAACATCGTGTAGGATATGGCTTGAAAGTAGGATGGTACGTCCCTCGCCAGCCCATTTCCGGATGCGTTCCATCAGCTGGCGGCGTGTCGTTGGATCGGTGCCTTGGAAAGGTTCGTCCAGGACCAGAATGTCTGGGTCGTGTGCAATTGCCCGGGCAAATTTAGTTTTCTGGCGCATCCCATGCGAGTAGGTGCGAATACGTCTCTCCATAGCCTCAACGAGTCCAAGGTCATCGAGCAGGTCCGCCGCGCGCTCACCTGCCTCATCCGGTGAAACTCCCTGAAGCTGTAGGAAGTGCGCGACGTATCCACGGCCGGTCATGTGGTCATAGAAGCACTCGTACTCCGGGACGAAGCCGAAGCGGCTGCGCAGCTCCCAGTCGCTGGCGGGGTTGCGCCCATCGATGCTGACGCTCCCTAGTGATGGTCGCGCCAGCCCCAGTACAAGCTTCATCAGTGTGCTCTTGCCGGCGCCATTCGGCCCAAGGATGCCGGTGATGCCGGACTCGAGCGTAATCGAGACGTTGGAAACACCTTGGACCAGCCCGTAGTTGCGCGTCGCGCCCTCAAGGATGATACTCAGCGTGTCACCTCCAGCCGCTGTAGTCGCAATGTGACTGCGGAGGCTGTTGCGGTCCAGATTGCCGCCAACAGCAGAAACGGTGTACGCCAGCCCAGTTCAACTTCGAAAGTGAAGCCAAACACAGTGACCCATTGCGGCGCATCGAACATCCCGTGACCCACCATGTCGAGCAGGTGCAGTACCGAAAAGAGCAGGATGCGTTCATCCTGCACTAGCCCGTAGCCAGTTTCGACCAGGAACGACGGGAAGTAAACTGCGAGGAAGAAGCCAGCCGCTGCGAAGCCACTGCGGCTGGTCAGGGCCGAACATGCCAGGGCGATGAGCGAAAAGGTAACTGTTACTACCAGACCGTAGCCCAGAGTAGCGAGCAGCATCCAGCGGTGGTCGCCGAGCCACCCCAGCGCATAGCCGCTGTCTGTCCACTGCACCAATATCAGGTACAGGTTGGGGAGCAATGCCGCCAGCAGGAAGAGCAGCAGCAGTGTCAGCAGCCGTGCCAGCAGATAGTCAACGCGGGTGAGCGGGCGCGCTAGATAGAGGTGAATAGACTGGTCGGAGAGGTCCCGTGAAATCAGCTGGCCGCCGGTAATCGCAGCCAGCAGCACCAGATGTATGCGGATGCCAAAGGTTTCACCGGTGGGCCCGAAAGAGACCAAGTCGCCGTAGAGTAGCAGGTGAATGGGCTGCGGGTCTGTCTGGAATGGCAGGATTATCAATGCCATCAGCAATGTTTGTAGCCATACCAGTCCGATTACCAACTGGACCCATCGGTTGCGTATCATGCGTCCGAACTCACGCCAGCCCACACCCCAGATGATGGCAGGCCGGCCACCCAATACGGCGGTGTAGCGACGATAGCGTTCCATCACGCGTGCTTCATTCACTTTACAACCTCCAGGTACAGGTCTTCCAGCGCTCGGGTTGCTCTTTCCATCTGTAGCAGCGGTGCTCCACTCTCCTCGGCTGCCGCGATGATTACGTCAAAAGTCTCGTCACCGCGGAAGCTAACGCGCAGAGCAGGTCCGTGCTCCTGCCAATCCAGCTTGCGCTTCTTGAGCTCGGCACAGAACGCGTCGCGTGGTTCACCAACACGCACCTCGACCCAGTCCTCCAACTTGGCTAGCAGACTCTCGACCTGCTCGACCATCTGTAGCTTCCCCTGAGAAACGATAATGACATGATCACATATCTGTTCGACGTCGTGCAGTATATGTGTTGATAGCAACACGTTGGAATGCCCTAGCTCGGTCAGCGTGCGAATTGTGCGCAGCATCTCACGCCGTGCTTGCGGGTCCAGCCCCGAGGTGGGTTCGTCGAGAATTACCAGTTCAGGGCCGTGCACAAGCCCCTGCGCCAGCTTCACCTTCTGTCGCATACCTCCACTGTACTCTGAGATGGGGCGATATTTCTCTTCCCCCATGCGCAAATGATTCAGCACTTCATGTGTGCGCTGGATTGCTGCCTGTCGTGCCATCCCTGAGGTCTGCGCCATCTCGACCACAAATTCCACTCCAGTCAGGCGGTCGGGCAGGCAGTCATGCTCTGGCATGTAGCCGATACGCTGCCTTAGAGTAGGACCAGCTGTCGTGACTGACTCGCCGAGCACCTCGACCGAACCAGATGTTGGCGAGAATATTCCGAGCGCGAGCTTGATGAAGGTAGACTTGCCGGCGCCATTGGGGCCGAGTAGCCCGACTCGTCCCTCAGGCACCGCGACGCTCAGGCCGGCCAACGCGGTCACCGCGCCAAACTGCTTCACAAGCCTGCGCGCCTCAATCACGGCCGGCGCAGCAGCGAGGGGGTTTTGTGGTCGCCGGCTGACCCCAGTCTTAAATAATAGCCGGTGTCCGGCGCAAAGTCCGTAGGAGGGGCGCTGTCCCGCATACTACGGGGGTGAAAACATCGTAAGCGACGTAAAGCAGGCTATCGCAGATGTCCTGGAGACGCGCAAGGAGCGCAAGTTCACCGAGACGGTAGACGTCGCAATCAATCTGCGCGATGTCGATCTGCAGAACCCGCAGAAACGCATCAACGATGAGCTAGCGCTACCGCACGGCCGTGGCCGACCGGCGCGCGTTGCCATTTTCGCGCGTAAGGAGCTGGCCGAAAAAGCCAAGGCACATGCTGACTTGCTGATTACCCCCGAGGAGCTAGGAGACCTCTCCAACGACAAGCGCCGCGCGCGCAAGGTCGTCGACGGAATCGACTACTTTGTTGCCGAAATAAGCATGATGGCTGATATCGGCAAGTTACTCGGTGTCGTGCTGGGGCCGCGAGGTAAGATGCCGCGACCGGTGCCGCCGACCGCTGACATCGCACGTGTAATCGACGGACTGCGCAACTTGGTAGTACTGCGATCGCGCGACCGCCCCACTTTCCACGTGCCGATAGGTACGGTGGCAATGGAGCAGGAACAGCTGGCAGAGAACCTCGAGACGGTGCTCAAGCGGGTCGAGTCGCACCTCGACCGTGGCGACCAGAATATTGCTTCGGTCTGGGTCAAGACCACGATGGGCAAGGCGGTGAGACTCTGATGCAAGCGGTCGCCACGCAGTGGAAGCATGACGAGATTGCGCAGCTCGAGGAATATCTCGCAGCTCCAGTCGTAGCGCTGGTCGATGTGAGCGGTATCCCTGCCCGACAGATGATGGAGATGCGTAAGTCGCTGCGAGGGCGGGGAGTACGCGTGCGTATGAGTCGTAACCGGCTACTGCGCCGCGCTATCGAGGCTGTGGCTGCCAAGCGGCCTGGACTCGAGAAGCTGGCTGACGCGTTTCGTAAAGAACAGTTAGCGCTGCTGAGCGGCGACGGGAGTCCGTTCACGATATCAAGCCTGCTCAAGGCGGCTGAAACTATGGCGCCCGCCAGAGGTGGCGAGGTTGCAAGCGCAGATATCGTAGTCGAGAAAGGAGCAACTCCGTTCCCTGCTGGCCCTATTGTTGGTGAGTTTCAACAGGCTGGATTCCCGGCTGCCATCGAGAAGGGGCAGATTGTGATTCGCAAACGGCACGTTGCCGTCGCTGAGGGTGACAGCATTTCGGCGCAAGTGGCTGCGGCGCTGGCCAAACTGGAGATATATCCGATTACTATGGGGATGGAACTACTTGGCGCGTATGATGGCCAAAATTTCTACCCTCCCGAAATACTGGATATTGATTATGATGAGTTCCACAGCCAACTGCAGTCGGCTGTGGTGGGAGCGTTCAACCTCGCTATGCACACGCGCTGGTTCAGCTCTGCCACCACGGTACCACTAGTTGTGAAAGCACGCACAGAGGCACTGGCGGTCGCTAAGGCTGCGGTGTGGCCATCAGAGGATACTATTTCCGCGCTGCTCGCCGAGGCGCATCGACAGATGCTAGGCGTCGCTAGCCATGCTGGCGATGGAGCCGACAACGAGCTGAAGGCAATGCAGGATGCAACTGCTGTAGCCCCGGCTGTGCAGGCGAAGAAAGCTGAGGCTGGGGAGGAGCCGGAAGCTGAGCAAGACAAAGCGTCCGAGGAGGACGCTGTATCAGGATTAGGAGCCATGTTCGAATAGGAGGAAAAAAAATGGAATACATCTATTCGGCTATGCTGCTCAACTCGGCGGGCGCCGAAATCGACGCCAAGTCCGTCACCAAGGTCCTCAAGGCTGCAGGCCTGAAGACCGACAAGGGGAGGGCCGAAGCCCTCGTTGCCGCGCTGGAAGGCGTAGACATCGAGGAAGCTATGGCCACTGCTGCGGTAGCCGCTCCAGCGGCCGCCGCGTCGGCCCCGTCCGGTGGAGACTCTGGCGGCGAGGAAGCTGCCACCGAGGAAGCAGAGGCCGAGGAAGAAGAAGTCAGTGAAGAGGAAGCAGTCGAAGGACTCGGTGCTCTCTTCGGTTAGGCCCGCCAGCGGGGCAATGCCCCGGGAGAAGCGATGGAAAACCAAACCGAGGAACCAGCCCCCGACGCCCCGGTAGGCGACGTGCCTGCACCCAGCGTATACGCTGGCCTGACGGTCGTTGAACTCAAAGAGAAGCTGCGCGAGCGCGAACTCCCAGTCTCTGGCACCAAGAATGTGTTGCTGGCGCGACTAGCCGAGACAGAGACGGCCCCGGCAACAGCTGATGAAAAAGGTCCCGACTACTCGAAGCTGTCGCGCCGGGAGCTGAAGCAGCACCGTAAAGCGATTAATGCACTGGCCGAAGAACTACGCCGCAAACGTGATGTGCTGAACCTGGAATCACAGTCTCACGCCGCCGAGCGCGACGTGTTAAACGCGCGGGCCAAGGAACTGATGAATCAGGTCTATGCACACCGTGACCGACGCAACGGACTGAACGTTGAGGTGGGCGAGACACGGGACGACCTACGCGATCTGAGCCCAAAAGTGGACCAGCTGCGCGAAGATTTCCTGAAAATCAAGCGCTCCCGCTTCGCCGGAAACCACCTGCCGCCTATTCCGAAGCTGAGACGGCAAATAAAAGAGCTGGAGCTAAAGCAAATGACCAGCTCAATGAGCATCAAAAAGGAGCGCGTGTTGGTTGAAAAGATTGGGACGCTGCAGTCGCAGATTAGCGAGCAGGACGAGCTGCTCGAGACTGATGTCGAGGTCACTGCGGCACGGGATAGCTTCCGACAGGTCGAACAACAGCGCAAGGATTTGCTACGGAGCAAGAAACGCGCGCGTGAAGATGCACAGGTGGAGCACGAATCGATGCGTGACGCGTTGCGAGAGAACCGCAAAACGCGCAAGAGAGCGGATGGTGCTCAGCGCGCCTTTGTGCGCGTCAAGGAGCTGGCAGATGAGGTGCATGCCGAGTACATCGAGCAGCTGCGCGAGCTCTCCGAAATAGACAGGAGACTCGCTGAGCTTCGGCGCGGCACCAGCCAAGTCAGCGTATTCGAGTCGGCAGCCAACGCCGAAGAGCTATTCCGCAAGTTCCTCTCCGGCGACAAGCTTTCGACTGAGCAGCTGATGGTTATACAGAAAGCCGGGATGCTGTAGCTTTTTCAGCTGCGGGCAATGCCTCGCCGTGAATCCCGTCCTCTGGACTCCGTCTCAGGAACGCCAGCAAGCGAGCCTACTCTGGCGCTTCATGCAATCGGCACCGACGAAACTCGAAACCTACACTGACGTTCATCGCTGGTCACTCAACGCGATGGAGGATTTCTGGGCGCACTTCTGGAAGTTCTCGGGACTGCGTGCCAGTCACGACTACGACAAGGTGCTAGTCAACACAGAGATGCTAGACGCACAATGGTTTCCCGGTGCACAACTCAACTATGCCGAGAATTTGCTCGCTGGTGACGCGGACCGCCTAGCAATCATAGGTTGCGGTGAAGGGCGTGACGACGAGCGGTTGACGCGCGGTGAGCTGCAGCAGCGAGTCGCCAGCGCGCAGACTGGCTTGCGCGCGCTGGGACTGCGCCACGGGTCCCGTGTAGCGGCGTTCGTGCCGAACTGTGTTGAGACGCTGGTGCTGATGCTCGCCACCACTGCTTCGGGCGGCGTCTGGACTTCCTGCTCGCCCGATTTCGGCGCGCAAGGAGTGGTAGATCGCTTCGGGCAGGTGCGACCGCAGCTACTCATCGTAGCTGACGGCTATCGCTACAATGGCAGGTGCTTTGCGATGGACACAAAGGTGAACGGCGTACTCGAGCAAATTTCTGGCATCGAGCACGTCGTTCGCATCCCGTTCGCCGACGTCCCGAGCGAGCTGGCACACAGCTCGGTCGTTGAATATCCTGACCTACTCCAGAACAATACTGTGGTACCGGAGTTCACGCAGGTGAACTTCAATCATCCGCTCTATATCATGTACTCGTCAGGAACTACCGGGCCACCCAAGTCAATCGTGCATGGCACCGGAGGGACGCTACTGCAGCACCTGAAGGAGCACCAACTACAGTGTGACCTGCAGCCTGGGCATCGTCTGTTCTGGTTCACCACCTGTGGATGGATGATGTGGAACTGGCTCGTCAGTGCGCTCGCTTCACGGGCTACTATCGTACTCTACGACGGCAGCCCCGGACATCCCGACCTCGGTGCGATGTGGCGGCTGGCAGAGCGCACTGGCATCACCCACTTTGGCACCTCACCCAAATTTCTATCGGCGTGCGCTGACGCTGGATTGGTACCGCGCGACGAAGCCGATTTGCAGCAGTTCCGCGCGCTGCTCTCGACCGGCGCGCCACTGGTGCCGGAGCAGTTTGACTGGGTTTACCAGAATGTTCACGACGACCTCCACCTCGCTTCGATTTCAGGCGGCACCGACATCATCGGCTGCTTCCTCGGCGGCAACCCGCTCTCGCCAGTGCGGCGGGGCGAGCTGCAATGCGCGCAGCTGGGGATGGATGTGCAGGCATGGTCACCAGACGGTGAGCGGTTGACAGGAGAGTGCGGCGAGCTGGTATGCACGCGCCCATTTCCATCGCTGCCGACTGGATTCTGGGACGATCCGGACGGCGCGAAGTATCGCG
The DNA here is from genome assembly GCA_937893445.1 of uncultured euryarchaeote. GTDB lineage: Archaea > Thermoplasmatota > Poseidoniia > MGIII > CG-Epi1 > UBA8886. The sequence continues at coordinate 18,838 of CALBFM010000057.1, read as the reverse complement.
CCGCCTATTTCGGGGATTTTCCCAAAGTGTGGACCCATGGCGACTTTGTCGAGATAACTGCAGCGGGTGGCGCTACCATCTACGGCCGCAGCGACACTACGCTCAACCCAGGTGGTGTACGCATTGGCACCGCTGAGATTTACCGTGCGGTCGAGAACCTGCCCGAAATCGCCGATACCATCGTTGTCGGCCGCCCGGTCGCAGGCGATGTCGATATTGTGCTCTGCGTGAAAATGGCTCATGGCGCCACCTTCAGCGATGTTCTCGCCGACCAAATATGCCAGGCAATTCGCAGCGCTACCACGCCGCGGCACGTCCCGCGTCACGTATTGCCAGTCACTGATATTCCCTACACCATCTCAGGCAAAAAGGTTGAAAAAGCGGTGCTCGCCGCTGTTACCGGCCGGCCTGTGCAGAACCGTGACGCGCTCGCCAACCCAGAGTCGCTCGCAGAATACGAGGCGCTAGATTTCGGTGATGAGTAAGGCTAGGTCAGCTGCAACCAGTCGTCGCGCCGCAGCCAGTACACTTGAAACAGTTACCGTTGGGGACTAGCATGAACTGGCCGCAATCAGGGCACGGATCTCCCGAGAAGCCCATGCGAACAGCTTCTGTAACAATTGCCTGTAGTGGATTACCTTTTACGGCCGATGTTAGCGATCCTGTCTCGAGAGCTAGGTCTGGCGAATTGCCCATGTCATCGAGCGTCATCTGGATTTCGTGCTGGTCTCCCGACGCCTTACCGTGGGGGGAGCGGCCGATTGACGCTTCTTCCAGCTCGTCCTCCGCCACCGAACGCAGCGCGTCGGGGCGCAAATCCTCCTCCGTGACGCCGTGACCTAGGTCACTGCGGCCGAGGTAGTTGATAGCCAGTTCGCGGAACAGATAGTCAACAATCGAGGTCGCCATCTTGATGCGGTCGTTACCTTGCACTGGTCCCAGTGGCTCGAAGCGCGAGAAGACAAACGCGTCGACGAACTCCTCCAGTGGAACGCCGTGCTGTAGTCCTAGACTGATAGCAACTGCGAAGCAGTTCATCAGACTGCGGAAGGCGGCGCCCTCCTTTGCCATGTCAATGAATATTTCTCCTAGACTGCCATCTTCGTATTGTCCGGTGTGGAGGTAGACTGTGTGGCCGCCAATCTTTGCCTTCTGGATGTAACCTGTACGGCGCTCAGGCAGCCGCCGCCGCTGCGCGATGTAGCGGGTCACGACCTTGCGCGCAATTTGGTGCGCATTGGGGCCCGGCAATGCCTCGGCCATGATTTCAGTCGCCTTCTCGGCTGAGACAATGCCCTCAGCGAGAAACTCTTCTTCCTCCTCGACTAGAGCGACTGCTAGACTGGTGCCCGACATCAGTGGCTGGCTCAGCTTAGAGCCATCACGGTAAAGCGCGATTGACTTGTTCATTGTGCGCCATGACTCTTCGTATGCCTGACTGATTTCAGTCACTGTTGCTTCGTGAGGCATGTTAATCGTCTTCGAGATAGCGCCGGAGATGAACGGCTGTGCGGCCGCCATGATACGGACGTGCGCATGCCACGAGATGGAGCGGGTACCATATTGCCCGCATTTGTTGGCGCAATCGAAGACTGCAAGGTGTGTGTCCTTGAAGTACGGTGCCCCCTCAAGTGTTAGCCTTCCAAAGGTATAGTCGTCGGCCGCCTGCACCTCTTCAGGTTCGTATCCGAGATGCTCTAATAAGTTAAAACGCAGGTCATTTACCTGCTCCCTCGCGACGGCTAGTTTTTCACGGCAATATTCCTCGCCGACGTGCAGTGGTGTTACCAACATCCTCAACGATGAAGTTGTTGGAATATCCTTCTCGAGCCGGTCGATAATCTCGCCTGAGAGCCCCTTGCGCTTTAATGATTCGCGGTTGACACTAGGTGCACCTTCCAAAGTGCCATTCCCAAGCACGTAGCGAATAATCTCATCGCACTGCGTCTCATCGTAACCGAGTCGCTCCAGCGCTAGTGGAACTGACTGATTGATAATTCGTAGGGTCCCGCCACCTGCTAGTGTCTTGAGCTTAACCAACGCGAAGTCAGGCTCTATGCCAGTGGTGTCACAGTCCATCTGTATGCCAATGGTACCTGTTGGCGCAATCACAGTCACTTGTGCATTACGGTAGCCGTGTTGCTCGCCCAGGGAAACTGCCTCGTCCCATACCTCACGGGCGCTGTTGAGAAGGTATTCTGGGCAGTAGGCAGAATCTATTGCAAGTGGTTTCACAGTCAAATCCTCGTATTCGTCGCTCGAGGCGTTGTACGCTGCGCGCCGGTGGTTCCGCATCACTCGCAGCATGCAATCACGGTTGTGCTCGTAGCGTGGGAAGGGTGCCTTGACGCGAGCCATCTCGGCCGATGTGGTGTAGCTCCCTCCGCCTAGGATAGCAGTCAGTGCGCCACAAATGGCGAACGCACGCTCGTCGTCATAGGGAATCCCCATGCGCATCAGCAGTGAGCCCATGTTGGCATATCCAAGACCCAGAGTGCGATATTCGTAGCTACGTCGTGCAATAGCCTCGGACGGGAACTGCGCCATCAGCACACTAATCTCGAGTACAACAGTCCAGAGTCGAATGGCATGTCGATACTCATCCAGCCTTACCATACTCTCTTTTCCATCGTAAAACGCACCGAGGTTTAGCGACGCGAGGTTGCACGCCGTATCGTCCAGGAACATATATTCCGAGCAGGGATTCGATCCACGGATTGGTCCGTCTGGCGCGCAGGTGTGCCACTCGTTAATGGTGGTATCGAATTGGATCCCGGGATCGGCGCAGGACCAAGCAGCCTGCGATATCTGTTCCCACAGCTCCCGCGCAGGTAATTTTCGACACGGCTCCGGTTCGCGCCCTTCGGCAGCGGCAGTCTCCATTTCGGTACGCCAGTAGAGTTTCCATTCACCATTGGAAAGCGCAGCCTCCATAAATTCGTTGGAGGCCCGGACCGAGTTGTTACTGTTCTGTCCCGAGACTGTGCCGTATGCCTCACCTTCCCACTCGGTATCGAAGGTGGCTACCTTCAGCTGGTTCCACCCCTGTCCACCCAATTCGAGCACGCGTGCCACTAGTGTTTCAGGGACGTGGTCGTTTAGTGCAGAGCGCACTGCTCGCGCCAGAGGCTGGTTCAGTTTCTGATCAAACTTTTCTTCTGTGTCTGGATGCGCCTCAATCGCGGCTAGAATTTCGTTAGCATGGTTCTGTAACTGGCGCGAACCGGCGACTAGTGCCGCCACTTTTTCCTCCTCGGAGACTTTCCAGTTGATGAATTTTTCTATGTCAGGATGGTCCATATCGAGACAGACCATCTTGGCCGCGCGCCGCGTCGTGCCACCCGATTTAATTGCCCCAGCAGCGCGGTCTCCAATCTTCAAGAATGACATTAGACCCGAAGAGCAACCTCCGCCCGAGAGTGGTTCCTCGTCCCCACGGATTGCCGAGAAGTTTGATCCAGTGCCCGAACCGAACTTGAAGAGCCGAGCTTCACGCGTCCAGAGGTCCATGATGCCACCCTCATTCACCAAATCATCGCTAACTGACTGAATGAAGCAAGCATGAGGCTGGGGATGCTCGTAAGCATTGGTCGAACGTTCTAGTTCTCCCGATTCCGGGTCAACAAAGTAGTGCCCCTGTGCGGGGCCTTCAATTCCGTAGGCCCAATTGAGGCCAGTGTTGAACCACTGTGGTGAGTTAGGTGATGCAATTTGTGCCGCTAGCATATAGCACAGTTCATCATAGAAAGCACGTGCATCAGCTTCTGTCGCGAAATAACTGTGTTTCCACCCCCAGTAAGTCCAAGTTCCTGCCAAGCGACGGAATAACTGTCGACCGTCTTTCTCGCTGCAAGACCGATTTTCGGTTGTCGATTTAGCGAGTGCCTTTGTGTCTGGTATGGACCGATACAGCCATTTCGGTACCTCCTTCTCTGCTACCGACTTCAGTTTGCGCGGAATGCCTGCCTTGCGGAAATATTTCTGCGCTAGGACGTTGGCCGCAGTCTGGCTATAGTTAGTGGGCAGGTTGACATCCTGCATCTCGAATGCTATTGTGCCGTCGTAATTTCGAATTACAGTATCACGTTTTTTCCATTCGAGTAAATCGAACGGTTCAACTCCTTGTTCGGTAAAAAGCCTCTCGATTCCGAGTCCTTTTGGGTTGGCGGGCATTAAGCCCCTCCTAGGGGCATCCAAATAATCATCTCATACGAACACAGGAGCATGGGTTCGGGGCATTCTGCCTGCTAGATATAAGCGTTGCACAAACTGTATTTTTCACAGTTTATTATAAAAATCAATCACTGTTCCACCTATTTTTGTTGAAAAAGGAGGTGGAACCTTACAAAAACGTCATGGTGGTTCCACTATTCTCATCCGTTTTCTACCTTGGAAATGACATTCGTCAAAAAGCCTTACAAGTTGCTTTTAAAGATAGCTCAACTGGCGCCTGTAGTCTCGCGCCAGTCAATACCTACAGTACGCCGGCCTAACTTGCAGACTGGGGGAAAGATACGCTTGTGGATCGAGCGCTGTAGCAGCGTCTCGACGCACCCCACATCAGCCTCGGAAACGTGACTGCGTGCCGCCACCCGCGCCTGCGAATCATGCCGTTCCAGCCCTGCTAGCACTTGATCGAGTTGTACATACGGCAGTCCCAGTTCCTGCTCGTCGGTCTGACCTTCCCAGAGCTCGGCTGTGGGGGTGCGTTCACGAATTGCTTCGGGCACTTCCAGTTCGGCGGCGAGTACCCTCACCTGACTTTTATAGAGGTCGCCGAGAGGAAGCAGATCGGCCCCGCCGTCGCCCCACTTGGTGTAGTAGCCAGTTAACAGCTCCGACTTGTTAGACGTTCCCAGTACCAGTGCCCCCCGTTCAGCAGCGGCGGCATAGAGCAGTGCCATACGAAGACGGGCGCGCAGGTTACCTTCTTGTTCGCGAGATTCGAAATAGGGCGCCACACCCGCAAATGCGATCGCTAGTGGCGTAATGTCTACTTCCCGTGTTTCTACCTCCAATGCGGTTGCATGGGTAGAAGCCATTTCAGTTGATACAGTGTCGCCATAGGGTAGTAAAAGCCCGTATACTGCCTTGGGCCCCAGCGCTTCTGCCGCGATTGCCAGCGCAGTTGCCGAATCGATACCGCCCGAAAGACCAAGCACCACACCACTGGCGCTGGCATCAGCTACGCGGTGCTGTATGAAACCGGCTATAATGTTACGGCAATCGTTGGGAAGACGCATAAGTATCAGAAAATTAGGGGAGCCACTGAGGCTTCAAATCCCCCGACTCAAACGCAGCCCCATGAAAATTGCGATTCCCCCCATAAAAAGGGCTGAGAATAATAGTGCAATCGATCCGTTTGACCAACCCGATCCATCGCCCGGCTGCCGCTCACTCGCAACTTCCAGCTCCAGTGCAAAGACGTTATTGTTCTCGTATCGCTCTGCTACAGAATTTTCAGAGTCAACTACAACATAGATAGTGTGGTTGCCTGCAGTTGCAGTCCACTCTTGCTGTAGTTCGTAATCAACTCCTTCGAATGCCTCGCCCAGTTCCAACGATCCCAGATAGCCTAATTCACTCTGCTCGTCAACGTAGAAAGTTACTAGAAATGCCTGTTCGGCACCCCATCCTTCCCCTTCGAGGGTAATTCCAATAAGTGCATTAAGTGTAATCTCCTGTCCCGGCACGGGGTTGCTATCAGAGAGCAGTAAATCACTGATAAACAAGTCCACTGGCGGCGCATCTGCAACGTGTAGCGTCTCTTCCAACCTCGCTTCGTTCCCAGACGAGTCACGTACAATAAGATGCAGTTGATAGTTACCACCCTCTGCATAGGTGTGTTCTACAATCATCCCAGTTTCGATTTCGCCGTCACCAAAATGCCATTCATATTCCAGGAATGCTGGCATATCCAAGTTATCACGAGTCAGGCTAGCATCCAGCCTGAGCGGTACCAGTGCCATTGCTTCGCCATGAACTGCCTGTGTACCTTGTAGGTAGTGGTAACTAATGACAGGTTCTGGTGGCATAGTATCGGCCACCATGATGCTCATTTCGGAGCTGCTACTGTGGCCGGCCGCGTCGGTAACTGTGAGGATTACCGGTAGTTCACCCATATCATTGAACTGTAGCCTTAGTTGTTGCCCCTCGTCTAGCACCTCAGCGTCACCAGGAATGACAATCTCACCCCTCATCACCAGCACTCTCCTCGAGCCGAATTCCCAATACCAGGTAACTATGCTCGATTCCAAGTCGCTGGATTCGGACCCATCGAGCGTAACAACGGTAATCCCACCAATAATGTTGGTACCGTTGTATGGCTCCCCGTCAGCCAGAACCGTGAAATTACTCACCGGATAGGTAGCGTCGTGAATCGTAAGCTGGACAGGTCCGAACTCGAACTGGTCTTCCTGACGGTCCATGTTATCTAATAGTGTCACAACGAAGTAGTAGCTCCCCGAGACGCTTGGGCTCCATTCAATATCGTAGGAGAATTCTTCGGTCGCGTAGATTGAATGTGGCACAGTCACGTTTCCAACTGGCCCTATGCCATCTGTAGCAACTAGTACGACTGTCGCGTCAATCATGCAGTAGCAGCCGCTCTGCGGGTCATAGCTGACGGTTAGCGTGTCATCTAGACTGTCGCCGCTTTGGTCAGAAGCGGCAAAGCTCCAGACCCGGAACCATTCAGGTGCATCTCCCTCTCCGAGCGCCACCAAGGCAATTGGTTCCTTGACCTCCGCAGTCTCACGTTCAATGGCTTCTGAATCTAACAAACGCAGAGTGAAGGTGTAGTTTCCTGTTAGGTCACAAGTCCAATTCAGGCTGAAGTGATCAAGTGACTGTCCCAATACGTAGTGGATAGCACTGGTGCTATCGTAAAACTCGCCCGTGTTGTCAAATACATCCAGAAAGACATGCACCTCTGCGGCTCCAGCGCTGGTGTCTGGGTCGTAATTGAACTGGATTTCATCCAGCTCGGTGTCACCATCACTGTCAATTGCTTCGTATGACCAGCTGTATAGCCAGACGGTTGAGTGCCCCTCACCCTGTGGCACAAGGTAGACTGTGTCAATAATAGTCAAGTCTTGCTCTTCTCCGTTATCGTCCAGCAGGTACAGCCAGAATTCGTAGGTACCTGATGCACCAGGTGTATCGGGAGTCCAATCCAAACTTAGATAGTCCCAGACTTCCCCGCCAATGGTAAATTCACCAGAAAAAGTATCCACGTATTCATCGTAGTAGTAGACCTCAACCGAGACAGTAATATCCATGCTAGAAGCAACGGTATCTGGGTCGAACCAGAACAAGGCGGTATCAGGGTCCCCATCCCCGTCCAGGTCAGCCACTTCATAGTCTACGCTATACCACCATAGTGACTCGGAGCTTCCGCCGCCACCGCCACCACCGCCGCTACCGGCTACTGCGGCTGCTAGCTCATCCCACTTGGTGGCTGTAATCGCCAGTCCGTCGTATTCACTAGCATAATTTGCGCTTGGCATGTAGATGCTCAGACCACGCGTAACGCTAGCGCCGCTGCCTTGATCACGGTAGTAGACTGCGTCATCGATCGCAGCGACTATTTCCTGCGCCAACGTGTCAAGCTCAGTGCCGTCATGAACTTCAATGAAATTGCTGGCAAAGTGTGACAAATCGATAAAGTCAGTCATATAGAATTTATACGTGTCATTACGTGCAGCTGCAACGTCTGTAATCGCACCATCATCTAGTGCTTTACTGGCAAAGTCATCTAGCAGTTGCGTAATCTGTGCTCTATAGCTAGCATTCACGACGGAAAGTGTCTCACCGCCGCTGTTACCATACAACTCGAAATAGCCAACGACGATTGCCTCACCCAATTCACCACCATCCATTCCTGGGTTAGCAACGAGATCATCCAGGAAGTAGTTGTATTCCCAGCCATCACCCGGTTCTGTCTCTTCAGCTGCAACGATAAAATTGGTGTACTCTCCCAGTTCTACCAGTGTCTCTGCCATTTGCATCAAGCAGGCATCAAATCCTACTAGCTCTAGCTTACCGTAGCTGCCAGAGAGCGCTTGGAGTATAGTCGAAAGCTCGCTATAGGAAAGGAAGTTGTGGTTGTTGTTATCATCCCAGCAACAGCCATAGATACCTCCTCCATGGTTCCAAAAATCAAGCATCAATTTTGAATCAATCGAGAAGGCTCGGATGGCCCAATCCGCCCAGTCCCGCGCAACGGTGAAGTCACCAGTGTCAACCTCATTGCCCCAGGTCTGGTTAACAACCCAAAGAGGCAGGACGTCAATTTCACCAGAGCGAACAAATTGAATTGAAGTATCATCAGTGCTCCACTTGTCCTGTAGCACAAGCAGCCAAACATTTTCCGTTGACCCAATCTTTGCCATCTCCTCAATGTCCTCATCACCGGCACTGTCGAGATTGTTGTCGCCAGCCAAATAGAGCATGTAGAGCCAACTTGGCTCATCGGCCGGCTGTGCGACTAGCGCTAGTGCATAATCGGTATCTGCAACATACACTGCCCTCACATAGTAAGTGCCGGTCAAACCGCTGGCAGCTACCTGTTCTTCTCCTTCACCTCCAGTAGAAGTAACAATTGCCGAGCTGCCTCCCGAAGCCCATAGCTCAAGTTGCAGGGCATCATTCTCTTTGTACCAAGCAGTTACCTTTAGGTCATGGTTATTTACGTCAAAACTGAACCAGTCATCGTCTTCAAGTGATAGCCCAGGATAGACCCCAGGCACAATTATAGCGGCATTCTCTGAATCGTCATTGTCCTCGTAGCCATCATCCGCAGCTGCAGTTATTGCAAGCGAAACTGTAGCGACCAGCGCATATAGGAATAGTCGGAACGAGTGCATACAATCGTGTTAGGCGGCACCCAATAATAACAATTACCGCTTAATAGCAGCGTGATTACGACCTCGTATGCAGCTAGCTGTGGCACAGGCGTCGGTCAAGCTAGGTGACGTCGAAGCTAATCTCCGACAGTCCCAGAAGCTTCTAGAGCAGGCACAGGCAACCTGCGAAGGCGGGCTGGATCTACTAGTGCTGCCAGAGCTGTTCCTGACAGGTTACCTGCTGCGCGATGATTACACACGTGTCGCCGAAGCAGTGCCGGGCGATGGAGAGGCACAGGCGGGACTGGCGATGCTAGCGGCCGACAGTGGCGTCCACATCGCTGCAGGGCTAGTCGAACGCAGCCACGGAAATCTCTACAACGTCGCACTGCTGGTTGGTCCCGACGGTTATATCGGCCACTACCGCAAGCGCTACCTTCCCAATTTCGGACCGTTCGAGGAGAAGCTGTACTTCACTGCAGGGTCCGACGAGCCGGTCTTTGAGACGCCAGTTGGCTGTATCGGGATGCAGGTATGCTATGATATCTTCTTCCCGGCGCAATCACAGGCGCTGGCGCATGCCGGAGCCGAAATTATCCTGAACCTTTCGGCCAGTCCCACAACGTCGCGGCCGCTGTTCCACCGCATGCTCCCTGCCCGCGCCATCGAAACCACCTGCTTCTGGGCTTTCGCCAATAACGCCGGTGTACAGGGGTCACTGACCTTCGGCGGAGAATCATGCATTCTGGACCCGCGAGGGCGCTTCATCGATGCAGTGCACGCGTTCGAAGCAGGTGTCGCGGTGGCGGAAATCGACCTCGCAACGCTACCGTCGTTTAGGGAAGCACGACCAGTGCTGCGTGATTCTCAGTAAACAGCCTGGAACTGGGAAAGGTCAGCGTTGCACTGCCCGCACAGGAACATAGGCGAGATGCAAGCGGTGTGGAACTTGATGTTGCAGTGGTTGCAGGTCGCAACGCGATTGCCCCTCTTCAGCACCTTTTCGCAGTCGACACAGGTGGCAGACCCAAACTTGACTCCTGTCCTCTGCTCCTTGAGCTCGGCGCCAGTACGCTTTCTGCCACTCTTGGTCATGCCAGCCGCATTGGCGCGTCTGCGTGCCTGTTTAACCAGCGGTTGCAGGTGTTGCTGTGCCTCAATCAGCTTCTTCTGCCGGCTGGCAAGAATCTTCTCAATCATCCCAGCGGCATCTGATTCGCGCTGGAGCGGTGGCATACGGCCCATCGCTTCGGCAATCCGGTGAAGGGCAATACGTTCCTGTTCGAGATACTTTACCAGGGCCTTGACTAAACTGTAGTCCTTTGCCGCTTCCTTGGGGTGAACCTTGAGTGGGTCAATCACCATCCGAAAACCACCATTGCTTCATCGAATAAACCGTACACCACTCTTGCCTAAAAAGGATGTGTCGGAACAAATGACCATCGCGACCATTTGTTACGATGTCTGTCCGCAAGTTTTTAACACAGGGGAACTGCGCCAGTCATGCATGATGTGGCCATCGTGGGGCAGGGTCCCGCGGGCGGAATAGCAGCACTCCGCCTTGCCGAAGCGGGGCATTCTGTAGTCACTTTTGAGAGGAAGAAAAGGGTGGGAGACCCTATTCATTGCGGCGAGGGGCTGGGGCGTATCGCGCTCGAGCACACGAACTACCCTGTCGGCGACTGGGCTATCCGTGAAGTGAAGGGCAACCGTATCCGCATGCCCAACGGCAAGTCGGTGGGGCTGATGTCACCCGGCTACTCAATCCACCGTTGGGGACTCGACCGAACCATCTCCGATGACGCAGTCAGCGCCGGAGCCGAGCGGCACGAGGACGTTCGCGTTACGAGGGTCAGCCGCGAGAATGGACACTGGAATCTCACATCCAAGAACCAGCAGGTGGCGCAGGCGCAACAGCTAGTGATTGCCGAAGGGCGCATCCCTGTACTGGTAACACAAGTTGGCCTCAAAGGCAACAACAAGCTACGGCTGCTGCCAGGCCTCCAGTACAAGTTTCGCACCAGCGATGTCGACTTCCCAGATACCGACTATTTTGATTTCTACATCAACCCCCGCTACGCCAACGGCTACGTCTGGGTCTTTCCGCGCGATGATATTTTCAACGTCGGCATTGTCGCGACCAACGGCGCCAAGGAAGGGCTCGAGCATTTCTGCCGCGAGCAGATGCACGTTGACCCGGACCAGCGCATCCCTAACGACCTAGGTGACCGGCAAAATGGCGGACTGATTCCGCGTGATGGCCCCATCCCGCAGTTCGCGACACATGGCGCCTACGTCGTTGGGGACTCAGCCGGACTGACAAACCCTATCACTAAGGGTGGCGTCCACGTCGGGATGCTATCTGGAGAATATGCCGCCATCGCCATTCAGAACGCCCTTGGCAGCGGGAAGCTAGAGCCGCCGTCACACGCTACCAACACCCACGAGTTGCGAGGCCGCTACTGGGAGCGCGTCGGCAAGGCACTGCACCCGGAGCTGGAACCACATGTCTGGTACGACCGCATTCTGAAGCGACAGCCCTGGACCCAGCAAGTTTTCGTTGATGAGTCAAAACTGATTTACTCGCTCGACGAAAGAGTCCTTAATCTGATTGGCGAAATTTACGACGGCCGTAACTACTCCGACCTGCCGTGGCTCAAGATGCTAGCTGTGCTTGTGCGTAACCCTGACTTGGCTCCAATGGCGCGCAAACTGCTTAAAATCAAGGCCAGCCTCAAGATTACGGAGAAATATGGGTGGTAACATTCTGCGGCATTACGCACAATTACGTAGTTAAACGTCTGAAGTGGCCTGTGGTTTTTTATCCCACCCTAGACAACCACACACTGTGAGTGACTGGATTGACTGCGGGAATTGTGGCGACCAGTTCGAAATCGGGCAGGTTTTCCAGCGCAGCTATGGCTACTGCTCGAGTTGTCGCCAGCGCATGAAGCCGCTCGATCTGGAACTGCTCTGCGCCGCCGAGGGCGCGGTCGCAGGGTATGGCGACGGCCGCATCTCGCGCAGCGACCTGCAAGAAATCATGGCCATCGTCAGCGGGACCGGGTGGTTCAGCCCAATCGAGAAAGCGACCCTTGAGCTTATTCACCGCAACTACCGCTTCACGGGCGCCGCCGAGCGGCTCTACCGCACTGAACTCGGGAACTGGCCGCGGGGTTAGAGCTGGAAGGACATTCCTTCCCGCCCCGTTTCCCAGCCGAAGCGTGTCAGTATGGTTGACTCCACGGATTCGGGGTTGCAGAGCGGGTTGGTGTGGTTCAGGTGGATAAAGACAACGCGCGGGTCGTCCTCCTGCCGCATGCCGAGTAATTCCAGCGTTTCGCGTACCGGCGGGTGCGGCACCTCCGACTGTCGCGGCAGTTCGTCGGAAGACCAGAAAGTGCCGTCGAGCAGCACGATATCAATGCCCAACTGCTGGAACCAGTCGCGTGGGTCAGTGGCGTCGACTGCTGCTAGCGTTGCGCCCCAGCTATCGTGGTCGGGCAGGAATAGCAATTTTTGTTCTGCGTCTACCTGTAATGCGTGCATGTCGCTCAGGTCGTCGCGATGTGGCACCTCCAGTGGTGTGACCGTGAAGCCTCCGCACTCGACCGGCTCATCACTACAGAATTCTTGGAGCAGCAGGTTGCCCTGATCTAGCAGCGTGCGCCAGACTGGTGTCGTGCGTATAATATCTGCGACTGCCGGAGAACAGTGTAGCGGTATTCCTTGGGTATTCATCGCCTCTGTACCGAACTGCCCCAGCCCGTCAATATGGCCGAGGTGCGCATGTGTCAGCCATATCGCAGTTGGCGTCTGCGCCCCGGCCAAAGCTAGCTGGCGTGACAGAGAGCGCGTCGCTTCGAACAGCTGTATCCCACTTGGGGATTGGAGGGCAAGCGAGACAGGCATCCGCTCAAACCTTCGGTCAGCGATTGCAGCAGCGCAGTGGGTGCAGTGACACCCTGCCTGTGGGACTCCTCCGTCCTGTGCCGAGCCGAGAAGCGCCGCGGTCAGCATTGCGTTCGTAACCATTCCTGCATCAGGCTCCGCCCCGCACCGTCAGGTGTACGCTCTGGATGCCATTGCACCCCTAGCCACGGCAATTCGTTGTGTTTGAATGCCTCAACCATGCCGTCTTCTGCACTCGATATGACTTTTAGCTCATTACCCAAGTCGCGTACCCCTTGATGGTGGTGACTGGTCACTTCGAAATCAGTTCCAGCCATCTCAACCCAATGGTGGACGTCATCAGTATCTTTCGTCCCTCCAGTGTGCGCTGCGGTCTCGAAGCCACCGTCACTGATGTCCGGCCATAACGTTCCGCCACAGGCAACGTTGAGAACCTGCATACCGCGGCAGATACCGAGAACCGGCATCTTTCGTTCTCGTGCGGATGCAAGCAGCGCCAGCTCCAGCTCATCGCGCTCTGGCTTCGGGTGTCGCAAACGTGATTCGTCAACCTTGCCCTGGAACGCACCACTGCCAGGCGTCATATCCCCGCCGCCCGAGAGGACTAGCAACGAGTATTTTTCCAGTTCTTCTACACTGGTAATGCGTTCGGCGGCAAAGCCTGCCTCCGCCAGCCACGCCGCATAATTCTTCATGTATTTCTCCTGGCTGAGTGTAATAGCGACTGGCTTCATAATCAGAATTCGTTCCCCAGTTCCCTGCGAGTCTGGCCTGGGTCTATAAACGGTAGGACGAAGGCAATCATCAATTGACAAGCCCCCCCAATCATTATAGTACTAGTGTAATCGAAATTTTCCTCAAAATAGCCTGCCATTTTCAGACCAAACAGAGCCCCAAAATTCAGAAGAGCCATATATAATGTGAACTGAGTGGCGCCGACCCTTGGCCACGTAACGTTCATGAACAAAGATATTAGAGAAATCCCCATTGCAGCCCCCAGGAAAGGATATAACACAATCAGGAAGGTCATAACAGCCCTGTTGTTCCACAGTGGCTCTGCGAGGGCTATGGTGAAGATTGAAAGCCCTGTCAAGACAGCAAATAAGCTAGCAACGCGCCGTGCTCCAAACCAGTCGGCAATAATTCCACCAAGCAACGTTCCACCAATCGCAGTTGCCACAGCCAGACCGCCAGTAATTTTCACATACTCAGTGTCAGTCCATCCCAATTGCTGTATGAACAGGACATTCAGCACGGGAATCAAGAATTCCCAGAAGTAAGTCAACATCGCCAGGAGTATACCGATAAGTGGTGCCTTAAGGGACAAGGCCTTCACGATATCACTTCTTTCTCTGGACAGGCTGAAGAACTGCATACCGAAAGAGTCCCACTCTTCCACGGGAGCCCAATAGAAGAAGTAACCCCAGGAGGCTAATACAATCAACCAGACTGACCAATGAGGGGGCACCTCTCCAAGAATTGGCACTTCAATGTCCCCAATTGTTAGTTTAAGGAATAAGAATATGAAGATCAACAGTGCAAAGTCAATCAGTAAGGCCTTAATCAGATTCTCGTTACTAAGTTCCCCCCTCACATATCCCGGATCCTTCATTTTTCCGGTTTCTTTTGAATTTTCAGATTTTGAACTCTTGATTACAGCTTCTCCTTCCGTCCAAGGCAATAATTTCTCACCGGGTCGTTCCCTAAAGAACAATGGCAAACACATAATCATTGCGAGCATGGGTACCATGAGGAAAATTCCGCCGCGTATGCCCCAAGAGCCAATCAACACACCTATTCCAGCGCCTCCTATCATAGTACCAAAACGTTTGGCACCAAACATAAATCCATTGATTTTTCCGAACTCCTCGGGACTGAGGATATCGACAGCCAGACCATCGACAGCCACATCCTGTAAAGAAGCGAATAAATTATGAATGAATAGCAAAAATGTCAGAAGGAAGATTTTCTCTTCGACAGAAGGTATGAAGACTATGATGAAAACAGTTAGTATCATTCCAGTTTGGGCCGTCAGTATCCATGGTCTGCGCCTCCCCATCGGCAAGTAATGATAGGTGTCGACGAAGGGACCCCACAAGAACTTGAAAACCCATGGCAGGTATACCCAGAAGAGCATGTTTCCAATGGCCGCAGCGCTGTACCCCCTCTCTGCAAAAAAAGCGATTAGGGTATAGGAAATGAATCCGGAAGGAATTCCTTGGGCCGTGTATAACGCACAAAGGCTTGTGGCCCTGAGCTTCCAATTAGTAGTAAAGCTCAATTGGTCAGAATCATCATCCCAAACGATTGTTTCTTCCACACTGGATCCTTCTACCTCCAGACCTGTCTCAGACCTCCTTGGTTGCTGAAAGATATAGAAAGTCATACCCAGGGCGACTATGATGAATGGAAGGAAAATTAGGCCACTTGTGTGTCTCCTTGAATTCTCAGTAGGCTCTGGCTCTATTGGGGGAGGATTTGGCACAAAGGGAAGGTAATCTGCAACATAGAAAGTCACGCCAGTCTCGTTTGCTCCATCGTAGAGCGTCTCATCGGTCGTGTCAGCGGGTCTTGTCCAAGAAAATTCGAGGCGGATTGTAGTGTTGTGTCGGATGATTCCTTCATCCTGCGTGATGGTCAGGTCCGCCTCATAGATGCCATTGCCGCCAGCCGTCAGCTGAGCCTCAGAGACTATCGTGTCATTAACGAAAAGCCGGACATCGGCACTGTTGCACGAAGAGACGAGGCAGGTCCGTTCCAAGTGTAGGCGAACGTGGACTATGTCCTCGTCCAACTGGACGTCACCGGAGAGATGTTCACTCTCATACGCCAAATCGGTCGAACCACCGTCCCAGTTTCCCTCTCCAGCAGCTGCCTTGCTCTCGTTTGCTGAGAGTCCACCATTCCCGTTCTGCATCGTGCCATAGGCCCACATTTCCCCGTTTCCGGGAGCAGGGTCATCGTCCTCACTCGCACTGGCAAGAGGTAGGCTCGCGACGAGAAGTAGTGCGATGAACATGTTCGCTGTTACGCGCAGGCGGTTGACTGGCACGCTGGGTCAGTAGCGCCTTGTTTTAGTCGCGTTGGTCTCCGTGACTGGGGGTGCAGGAGGAGCAGATTACTGTGTCAAGCTCCTGTGGCGCCCAGAATTCGGCTTCACAATGTGAGCAGTTCGCCAGTTTCACTGGCTTGCCCTTGATGAATGCCTTGAAATCTGCCATCGGCGCTGATGGCAGGAGGTGGGATATAGCGGCTATGCTGTCCTGCGGCAAGGTATGGATTGCAAGCTCTGCACACTCCCCGCGGACACTGCCGCATGGCGCATCACCAACTGTCCCGAATGCGAGCTACCGCTGCTGCTCTGGAACGAGCACTCCTTTGAACCACAACGGACGCAGCGACGTGAGATGCGCAACGCACTGCGTGATTATGGCAACACGCACTATGGTCGCGGTAACTTCCTCATTGACCGTTTTCCAGCCGAGTTTCCAAACCACTTCCACTGGCATTGCCGTCCCAACCTGAACCCACAGCTGGTCGAGGAACGGGCGTTGGCCCACGGGCGGCAGTCTGCGCAGGATGGCTCATAAGCAGCCGCGCGCTCGCCACTGTGTGCTGATTGACCTAGAAGGAATTGACGGCTGCGGCAAGTCAACACAGGCGCAGCTGCTGGCTCAACGACTGCGCGATGCTGACCACGCAGTGGTCGTGCTGAAAGAGCCCACCGATGGCCCGCACGGCTGCCAGTTGAAGGCAGTGCTGCGAGGTGAACGTAACGCAAATGCCGAGGAAGTGCTAACGCTCTTCGCCGACGACCGGCGCGAGCACGTTGCTGCCCGCATTGTACCGGCGTTAGAACGCGGCGAAATCGTGCTGATGGATCGGTACTACTACTCGACGCTCGCATACCAATGTGCCGCTGGCATTCCTGCGGAGCGCATCCGCGCCGTCAACGCTTTCGCACCCACACCAACCATCGTACTGGTGTTCGATCTTCCTGTAGGACAGGCGCTCGAGCGAGTCCACTCACACTCGGTCGCCGATACCTTCGAACGTGCCCCACACCTGGAACGTGTCCGCGCCGCCTATCTCGCGCTGCGTGATGACCCGCTGGTGCGCATCCTTGATGCAACACGGCCGCCTGTAGCTGTGGCGGCCGATGTATGGGCGCTGGTATCGGAGGCGATGGCGTGACTGACTGGCTGCTGTTACTGAAAATTGCGCTGGGAACGGTGCTGCTGTTCGATGTGATGTTGCTACTGCGGCGGCCGGCAGAGGGAGCGGTGGTGACCACACTACCGGCGAGCGAGGAGCTGCGACGCAAGGGGGTGAACATGGTGCTAATGCCACTGGTGGTCACCTTCATCCTGGTCCTCGACCTACTGCAGGGCAACTCGCCACTGCCCTCGCTGACGCTGCTGGCGCTGACAATGGCATACCTGGCGCTGCCGCGCTCGCTAGCGCTGGAGTCCGACTCCCTACTGCTCGACGGCTGGCGCATCCCGCTCGCGCGCGTGCTCTCAGTCAAACCCACGGAAGACGGCGTCGCTGTCTCGCTCGAACGGTTCGGCTGGCTCACCGAGCAGAATATTCCGACTGGCGCTGTCGCTAATGCACTGCTCGAGCGCTATGGCTCTGCCATAAACGCAACGAACTCCTCCAGCGACCGCGGCTCAAGCACGTAGTTGCTGCGCCGCTCGTCGCCCATCGTCGAAGACGGGTGCGGGCCGTAGTCGTGACCGGGCCACACAATCGCCGTGTTTGGCACCACCGCCAGCACCTCGAAGAGCGAGTGGTGCATCTGCCGAGAATCACTGCCGGGCAGGTCGGTTCGACCGCACTCGCCGACAAAAAGCGTGTCACCGGTGAACAGATGCCTATCGGCCACTAGGCAGACTGAATCGTGCGCGTGGCCCGGTGTGTGCAGTACTTCAACCGTAATATTACCGACCTGTAGCGTGTCACCGTGATTTAAATACTGGTTGACGTGAAATATTGCTTTGCTATGCGCTGCTACTTTTGCGCCCGTCAGCTCGATTGCACGGTCATTGCCGTTGACATGATCATGGTGTCCGTGGGTGTTGATTACCCACTCGACGCGGTAGCCCAGCTCTTTGGCATTTGTGACCAGCCTTTCTGGCTCGAAGCAAGGGTCAATTAGCGCCGCGACACGTGTTTCTTCACAGCCGAGCAGGTAGGCAAAGTTGGCCATCGGCCCAACCTGGAACTGCTCTACGCGGGCCACTGGAACACCCCTAGCGCACGCTGGAAGACGCGATAAAGTGCAGCCACTGCCCCTATTTCGTTTCCGTTGTCAATCCACTCGCGTGCTAGCGTGTCCAGCTCACGCAGAACTGCCATCGCCTGTGGTGTATCAAAGTCGTCGTCCATGCTCGCCTCGAATCGCGCCAGCAGTGCTTCCGTGACTTGTTCGCCGTTCACTAATTGTGTGTCTTTGTGTGGGTCCCCCTCGCCGCCGGACGCCAACACTTCGGCAGCGGTCCAGCCAAGCTGCTCCCCCTCGGCACACGCTTGTTTCAGTGCCGCCTCACTGAAAGGGGTGAAGTCACGGTAGTGGTATTGTAGCAGGTAGAACCGGAGCGCTGCGGACGGACACTCCTCGAAGACGGTCGCCAGCGTGAGTCGTTCTCCGTGCGATTTTGACAGTTTGCCGTCTGCATCTTCCATCAGTCCATTGTGCATCCATGTGCGACAGAATTCACCCATTCCCAGGGTGTCTGCCAGCAGCAGTTCACTTTCATGGTGCGGATATGCCAAGTCAGCTCCGCCGAAGTGGATATCGAGTGGCAGTCCAGGGTCACGCGACGCCATCAGTGTACACTCGAGGTGCCACCCCGGTCGTCCCGGCGAAATTCCGTCAGGCGACCAGCTCCGGCCGCCGGGCTGCAGCGGCCCCCAGAGCATGAAATCGAACGGACCCCGCTTCGGGCCGGGGTTGACCGCGGTAGCCGACTCGCAGAGAGTAGCACCAATCTCGGTACCAAGCAGTGCGCCGTGCTGTCCTGGTTCAACAGAGAGCCAGATTCCACCTGCGCTCTCGTAGGCGCTGCCTTCTTCCA
>CALBFM010000056.1:0-1711 GCA_937893445.1 uncultured euryarchaeote | reverse complement strand
CCAGCGTCAACGTATGGGCACCGGCAGTAAGCTGGACCTCGATCGACATTTCGGTCGTCGTCGCGAGTAGACCATCACGGTCGCTGCTCCAGACAAAAAGCAGCTGGTCGCCGTCCGGATCGCTGGTACCGCTGGCAGATAGCGTGAGGGGCGAACCCTCTGTCAACTGCGTTCCAGGGAGTGGCAGTGCAATCAATGCCTGCGGAGCGCCGTTGAGCGCTTGTTCCAGAACGGTTACGGTAACGCTGGCCGGGGCAGACGAGCGCACATCTTCGTCATCCTCGACCTCGAGCGTCGTGACATAGCTACCCGGGACAGTGTAGGTATGCAGCACCCATGATTGCGAGCCCCAGCCAGTCGTTTCACCATCACCAAAATCGAAGGCGTAGGCGGAAATGCCAGAGTCATCGCTGGATGAATTTCCGCTGAAGCTGACAGGTTCACCAACTGGTACCTCTAGCGGGTCGACTGTCAATCGCACCGTCGGCCTGCGATTGGCACCATCATTGGTCACCTCGACCTCGACTGTGGCTAACGATGAGTAATTAAAGCCGTCCCACGCCCGCGCCTCAACGCGGTAGCGGCCGTTCAGGTCCTGCGTCGTATTCCACTCCCAGCTCCAAGCAGTCGTGCCGTCTGCTACTTCCCACTCACCAGGAGAGACGCGCGCCTCGACACGGCGCACTACCCAATCGTCACTGGCGGTACCAGAAACAGCAACCAGACCAGAAACAATCTGATTCTGGTAGGGACTGGTAATGAACAATAACGGTGGTTGGGTATCGATTACGTCCACCACGCTGACTGTGAGCTCTGCAGTGTGGTCGGACTCGTCAGCGTCGCTTGGGGAGATGTCAACCAGTTCCGCCGTCAGCGTGTGATCGCCAAGCGTAGCAGTCCAGTCAATTGCCAGTGTGAGTGCCTGTTCAGGGTCCAATGACCCTTCGCTGGTACCGAGTGACTCACCGTCAGCTGTGAATGTGACGCTAAAGCTGCGCGCCCGTCCATCACCTTCGTTAACGATACGTGCGATTACCTGCACCTCCTCGTCAGGCAGCGGCACCTCGGGCTGTAGTCTCAATTCCTCTATACGCAGGTCGGGAGGGTCGCTGTAGCTGCTAATATCAAGCATGGCCGGGACGCCAGAATTGTTATTGAGGGCAAAACTGGCGCGGAGCTGTGTCTCGGTGACTGTGGCCGGTGCTCCCAGGTCAAAACGCAGTGTCGGATGCGAGGTGAGCAGCTCGTCCGCACCGGGCTCACCTGTGTAGTTGAACCAGGCGCGCACAAAGTGTTCGCCGTCCTGCTCGCCGAACCAGAGCCCATCCTCAGCGCTCAGGCCATCCGCCGTCCCAGCATCCAGCTCGAAATTACTGGGTGCCGGCCATGCTGCTGACCAGCGCACCTCCATTCTGACTGAATCAGGCAGCTCGCCCTGTGGATAGTTCTGGATAGTACCACCATCCTCGCCACGGGTGGTGAACGCGGTGCGAGTGTAATCCATCGCGAGCGTGAAGCTTTCGTTCTCGAGTACCGGGATTTCAGCCGGTCCTGCAAGACTGCCGGACCGCAAGTCGAGCGATCGCTGTACGGCGCCAAGGGCATCAACAGTACCCCAGCCGTAGCAGTTGTTGGGCGTGTATAACTCACCGCAGTCCAGGTCGAACGGGACACGGTGATCGCTTGTCTCACGCATAATCTGCTTGTAGGG
>CALBFM010000055.1:0-1287 GCA_937893445.1 uncultured euryarchaeote | reverse complement strand
CTACCTGACAGTCCAGATGAGTGATTGCTCAGGCGATTTCGTTTTCTGAAACGCCTTCGGAGTCCCAAGCCCCAAAAAAATTCTGCAAAATGTGAATCGGCCCAACAGGCACTTATTCTACACAGGGTAATACCCCAATTCGGTCAGTCGGGGGTGATATACATCACGTTATGCAGGCGCTGATAGCACAGAGATATGCCCTAGTATTCCACTTCGCCTATCTGTCCTACCCAATCCTCATTGTGATATCACTGCTATCACCCTGAGTTACCCAGTCTTGGAGGGCGGATTATCGATATCCCTCAAAACAGGGTTCTCATGGTGCTGGCGTTCGGTGTGGCTCTGGATAGCAATTGCCAACAGCTGCTGGCGGAAAACGTCGAGAAGTGGTCCTACAGTGAGGACGCTATCGCATGCGGGCGTGCGTGGGGATTCACCCGCAACAAAGTGTTCTGAACTGGTTTGGGTTTGAGGCACGGTTGAGCCATTTCAGGGAGCTAGACCCCCCCCATGAGTTTTGGCTTTACACACGCGAAGCCCCCCGCCGTCACCGCAGGCTGCGAGCAAGAGCACAGCTGAGAGTCGGATGTAGCGCATACGCCTAATCTGCGGTGATGCTCGGGAATCTAGCCAGTGAAAGTTCGTCCTAGCCCACACGCATCGGTGTCAGGCTACCAGTTCCCGCCGACCTTGGTCGGGATGTACCTGCTGGTGGTCGTGCCGATACCAAGTCGGCCATTGCCATTGCTCCCCCAGCAGTACGCCGCGCCTGCCGTAGTCACCCCGCAGGTGTGATACTGGCTGCTATCGACCGATGTCCAGGCATGCCCACCGCTGACCAGCGTGGGCACGCTACGTTGCGTAGTTGTGCCATCACCGAGCTGGCCATACGAATTGCCTCCCCAGCAGTACGCCTCTCCGAATGTCGTCACCTCGCAGGTGTGGTAGCTACCGGCACTGACCGATACCGAGTTATTCCCACCACTGACCAGCACGGGCTCATGGCGATCCGTAGTCGTGCCGTCACCGAGTTGGCCATAGAGATTATACCCCCAGCAGTACGCCTCGCCGAACGTCGTCACACCACAACTGTGCTCACTGTCATACGAGCCGCGCCCGCCACCGACCGATGCCCAGGTATGCCCACCACTGACCAACACGGGCTCATGGCGCTCCGTAGTCGTACCGTCACCGAGCTGGCCATAGACATTGCGTCCCCAGCAGTACGCGTCGCCCGCGGTCGTTACACCGCAGGTGTGATTACCACCGGTACTGACTGATGCCCAG
>CALBFM010000054.1:0-10101 GCA_937893445.1 uncultured euryarchaeote | reverse complement strand
ACTAGACCGCACGCTACAGGTACGTTGGAATGATATCACTCGCACTACTGTCGATTCTGTTAATGGCGAATTCGCCGGCAGCTTCGCGCTGGAAGCCTTTGCGCCTGTGGGCAACTTCACCCTGGCACTAGCCTCAGACGACCAGAACTGGTTGCATGGCGGCTCCGATACGGCCACTGTGACTGTGCAGCGTTACACTGTGCTGGAACTGGAGTGGGGACCTGCGCTACGGAACGTCTCGACTGCGGTACAGGGGTCACTGCTCGACTCATCAGGTTCTGGGCTGGAGGGTGAGCTTGTGAGCTACAGTTTCGACGGCGTGGCAGTAGGCGAAGCACTTACCGGCGCCGACGGCGCGCTACAGTTCGAGCTGCCTGTTCCCGCCGCAACCGAGTTGGGAATGCACACGCTCAGCGCTAGTTTCACTGGCTCCTACTTCTACCTGCCCTCAAGCATTGAGGTGCAGGGCGCAGTAGTCGCTGCCACTATACTGGATGTATCACCGCAGCAACTGCAGCGCGCAGCTAGCTTTAGTCTGGAGGCGGTGCTACGTGATGACACCGGCCTACCGCTCGCGGGCGAGGCAGTCAACCTGAGTTTGGCGGGGCAGCTGCATCTGCTGCAGACTGGTCCTGACGGCCGCGTGACATTTACGCATGAGCAGCTGCCGGCAATCTGGCCGTTGGGGCCACTAGACGCAATCTGGAGCTACGCGGGCCGCGAATGGTACCTGCCTTCGGAGACAGTGCAGGAGCTTGTAGTAGTCGCACCTACGACTCTCCAGCTATTGGTCGCAGAGGCTGTGCTGGCCGGCCAGAGCTATAGTGTCGCCGGTAATATCGAGGATGACCTTGGTCAGCCCCTCATCAACGCAGAGGTGATTCTCTTCGCAGGGGGGTTCCACTTGGCGACAGTACAGAGCGATACTGCCGGCAGTTTCAGCTGGGAATGGGCGGTACCGCTAGAGCAGGTGCCCGGTCCACTACAGCTCAGCGCGCAGTACCCGGGTGCGGGGTATCGCCTGGCGGGCAACGCCTCGCAGCAAGTTTACACCTACCACACCACCTCACTGCTGCTCGAGCCTGCCAGTGGTGTCCTGAACTACACCGCGAACGTCACGGGACGCGTTATTGACGGCGCTGGCCGCGGTGTCGAGGGGCTGGTGGTGACTGTTGCACTTGACGATGGCACCTCTAGCACAGTTATCAGCACCGCTAACGGCCAGTTCGCAGCCGGTCTGCTTCCATCGTTCGCACTCGGTGTAGGTGAGCATAACCTGACCGCGACTGTGCTGGGTAGCAGTTATTACTACGGCAGTACAACCAGCGGAAGCCTGCTGGCAAAGGGTGGAACTATCACTCGGCTGGAGTTGCCAGCAGCGCTCGAGGCTGGTGTCACTTTCACCGGCCGCGCGACGCTAATGTTGGAGGATGGCACTCCGCTGGCAGGGATGCCACTGTTGGTGCGACTCGAGCCGACCGGTGTTACCATGCTGGCGATTACTGACGATAATGGTAGTGCCACTTTCGGCGCCGAGTTCGCTGGCAACACCACCCACGCCATGCTGGTCCGTGTTACTTTCGATGGTGATGAACTATACCTTGAGAATTCGGTCGAGGAAGCAATTCTATTCCGACCGCCGCCTGAAATTCCCAATTACCTGCTCTGGCTGTTGGTTGCGGCGACGGTCGCCGCCACGGGTGGCGCGGCGTACGGCTACCGCTGGTACTCTACGCGCCACCTCCGCGCCATTCGGCAGGTGCTGACAATTACAGCCACCGAGCTGGAGGCAAACTTGGACTTCCGCGACGCAATAATCAGTTCGTACCGCGAAATGTGCCGTGTGCTGCAAGGACACGGCTACTTGCGCAGTCGCTTCGAGACCGTGCGCGAATTCCAGCAGGCGCTGCGGCAGGCGATGCCGCTTGACCAAGACTCGTTGTCACGACTGACGAGACTCTACGAGATCGCCGACTACGCGCTGCCGGACCCTGGAGAGCAGGCGCGCAGCGAGGCGATAGCTTCTCTGCGGGTAGTACTGGAGAGCCTCGAGGCAATGCTACACGCACCTACCTGAGCCAATGCGCATCTCGAATCGTGCCGGACTCGCTATCCTGCTGGTAACGGTACTGGTGAGCAGCACTGTGCTCTTCCCGCTGCTACAGCGAACAGTCTCGCGCGAGCCGCAACTTTCTGCGTATGGTGACGATTGGAACGACCTGTCGCGTTTCCGCAATGCGCTGGAGACTGAAGGGTACAATATCACTTCGGTGCTCTCCAGTCCTGCGGTGATTGCCGACCTGAAGCATCCTTCGCAGACGCTGGTGGTAGTGGCGGGTACCGAGTCGCCATACTCTGGGCTGGAAGTGGAGGTGCTGGTTGCCTACCTGGAAGCGGGTGGACGAATGCTGGTGATGGGAGATTTCGACTACTCCAATACGCTAGCCGAGCTATTCACAGTACGCTTTGCTGGCCACCGGCTCTGGGACCAGAATTATGTAGGTAACGTCTCTATGCTAAGGGTCGACGGTTACGCCAATGGTCAGGAGTACACGCTGCTGCTGAATCAGCCCACAGCGCTGCGGACTAGGCAGCCCGTGGCTTCCAGCCTCTGGAGCAGCGGAGTCGAGCTGACCGAGCAGGTGTTCGCCTCGACCTCGCCTAACTCATATCTGGATTTGGATGACGATGGCGCCATCACTCCAGCTGACGAGGTCGCTTCTTCAGCTGGATTCGCAGTAGGAGTGCGCTGCACCCTGAAGGTAGAGGGCGAGGAGCGGGGGCAGGCGTTGTTCCTAGGCGACTCCAGCCCCGGCATCAACCGTATGTGGGGGTACGAGGACAACGGCCCCTTCCTGTTGGCGCTGGTGGCGGAGCTTCTGCCCGATGGTGGAATGGTTCTGTTTGACGAGTCGCGCCACACGCAGGATTCGTTCGGCGCCAGCCTGTTTCAGGCCGCTATCGGCTTTTATTTCCTGCTTGCGGGTCAGACGCTGATTCTGCACGCTATTCGGCTAAACGTACTGGTGTTGGTAGTGCTGGCAACGCTAATGCTGGCGCTGCGGCAGCCCGACCCAGCACGCTGGCGCCATCTGTTCGACATCCACCGTCCGCGACCATGGCGAGGCTTGGGTGACCCGGGTGTGGAGGTACTACAGCAAGTCCTACTGGAACGGATGCGATTGAAGTACCAGCTTTACGAGTTGGATAATTTGGGATCCGAAGAGCGTCTGAAACTGGCCCCCGAGCTGGTCAAGCATTATAATATCCTGCTGGATGCCGGACTGAGTGACCTGCTGTTGCGTCCTGGGAAGCTGAAGCCCGAAGAGATGCGGCAGCTGGCACAGAAAATCCAGAGGTGGTCATTGTGAGTGAGAAAGGACTTTCCATTGAAGAGACTGGCAAACTAGCGACCGATATCCAGTCAGAGATTGGCAAGGTGGTCCTGGGCAAGCAACAGACTATTGAGATGGTGTTTGCAGCAGTGCTCGCCAACGGAAACATTTTGTTCGAAGATTTTCCGGGCTTAGCGAAGACGCTGATGTCCAATACACTAGCTGACACGCTGGGGTGCAAGTTTAAGCGCATCCAGTTCACCCCTGACCTGCTACCGGCCGATATCACTGGCTCCTATTTCTTTGACCCTGAGAAAAACAAATTTACTTTCCGTGAGGGGCCTATTTTCTGCAACATCCTGCTTGCGGACGAAATCAACCGCGCGCCGCCCAAGACTCAGGCCGCGCTGCTGGAAGCGATGCAGGAGAAGCAGATTACGATTGAGGGCACCACCCACATTCTGGAACGTCCTTTCATCGTGCTTGCGACGCAGAATCCTATCGAGTACGAGGGAACTTACCCGCTGCCGGAGGCGCAGATGGACCGATTCTTGGTGAAACTGGCGGTGGGATATCCTGACGAGGAGGTCGAGACATCCATCATTTCCGACCGCGCGGAACGCAAGCGCGACGGGTTCACTGTCGAATCCGTCACCTCGCCGAAGCAGGTGGTGGGGATGCATCGCGCGGTCGAGGGAGTCTTTGTCAAGCAGGAAATCATGAAGTATATGGTGCGTCTGGTGCAAGCAAGCCGAACGGACCCGCGTATAGCTGTTGGATCAAGCCCGCGTGGAAGCCTCGGCCTGTTCAAACTCTCGCGCGCTTTGGCTCTGCTTGCGGGGCGAGACTACGTCGTTCCGGACGACGTCAAGCGCTCTGTCATCCCTGTACTGAGCCACCGGCTGATACTGAAGCCAGAGGCGCGCATCCGTGGCGTCAAGCCAGAGCAAATACTGGCAGAGCTCCTGACCTCGGTAGAGGTGCCAGCGATCACGGTCGAAGACGTATAGATGTGGACCCGCAAGGCGGTCACCTACGCTGGTTTCGGGACCATCCTGGTGCTCTTCGCGCCCTTCATCAACAACTTGCAGTTGCTGCTGTTGGGAATCACGCTGCTTGGCTTCGTCGCCATCCACAGCCTCGTGAATACGCGTCCAGTGGAGGTAAAAATCACCCGCCGCTTCTCCGACTCGCAACTGTTCGAGGGACAGGAGACCGAGGTGGACTTGGTAATCCAGAACCGAGGCCGCCCCATCGGCTGCCTTGAAGTCTACGACCAGCTGCCTCGTGAGTTGGGACCGGAAAAGGTGGCCAACCACACTATCGTGCGACTGCAGCGGGACGAGGTTCTACTGGCGCGTTACCAACTGGAGTGCCACTTACGTGGCCAGTACACGCTTGGCCGGCCGCAACTACGACTCTACAACCCGTCTTTCCTTTTCTATCACGAATCGGAGGTGGACTCGACTGATGAACTGGTCGTATTCCCCAAAATTGAGGAAATAGAGGGACTCGACCTCTCGAGCGACTTCCCTAAGATGTACCAGGGTGCGATACCGATTAGGCGGGTTGGTACCAGCGGCGAGTTCTACTCGATTCGCGAATATTACCCAGGCGACGACTTCAAGAACATCAACTGGCGTGTCTTCGGCCGCACCCGCAAACTGATGGTCAACCAGTTTGAGCGTGAAGATATTTCTGACGTGATGCTGGTAATTGACACCCGCGAGATTTCCGGCACTGGCACCCCAGTGCACAATCCCTTGAACTACAGTTGCCGCGCCGCCGCGGCGCTGACACGCTACTTCCTGCACACCCGTAACCGGGTCGGCCTCACCATATACGGCGAAACTGTGGAGACCATCAGCGTCGACAGCGGTGAGCGGCACATGTATCGGTTGCTTACACGGCTAGCGGAGCTGCGGCCGGCGGGCTCACTGGGGTTGCACACAGTCATTGGCGACTTGCGCAATTTTACTCCACGCTCGCCTGTGATAGTAATCTCGACCCTGGAGCAGGACCGCACGGTGCATGCTGCGCTGCGCGAAATCACCGCACACGGCTTTCGACTGACGCTCATCGCACCCGACACACTGGAGTATGACAGGGAGTCGCGAATCATCTCGCCGGCAGTTTACTTCACCGCTTCGGCCGAGCTGGACAACACAATCGCCGAAGCACGCTCGCTCGGTGCGCGTGCGCTGCGCTGGGATCCATCAAGCGTGCTGGGGCCGGCGCTGCAGGAGGTGGTGCGCTGAACCCTCGGCTGGTGGCAATGCAGGTGGTTGCGACCGCAGCACTGGCGATGGGCACCCTCCTTGCCCATGCCATTACGCAGGCGCAGGCGCCACTATTGACACAAGCGCTCAATGTAATGCTCGGCTGGGGCGGTCTGGACCCTGTCTTTCTAGTAAATCCTGCTGCCGTGGGCGGCGGTATCCTGCTCGGGATGCTGTTAGGTGGCACGCTAGCGTTCGCCGACTCCCGCGGTCGCGTTCCGCCCGTGCTGGCGCTGCTGGCGCTACTGCCGTTCCTGCTCTCATGGCTCTCGCTGACTGACCGTCTTCCGGTCGCGCCTGCGACGCTGCACGCGCTCGCCAACTACGGCTGGCTAGGACTGCCACTGCTCTGCGGCGTGCCTGGCATCTGGCGCGACAACCTTCCTGCCATAGCGCTGGGAGCGTTGCTGCTGTTAGTGCAGCCACTGACGCTGGAGGGCAACGATGTCGCGGCGCTGCTGCCAATTCTGGGATTTATCATCTGCTTCATGCTATACATTGAGTTGGCATATGACCATCTGCGCTACGCGCGGCTGGCACGCATTATGCACCACTCGTCTGAGTTCGAGGCAGTGCTCAACTGGTTCGGGGTGATGCTGCTGCTGACGCTCGCCTGCACCACCGCTCTGACCGCCGCTGCCTTTGGCTTCCACGAGGTGCTAGGTGAAGTGCTGCCGGCCCGCTTCCGCAATTCCATTGAGTTCAACACCATCTACGGTCGTGCTCTCTCTGTAATGGTTTTTTTCACACTGTGGGCCATCGCGCAGACAACATTCTCGAGGCAGTTTCTGGCGCGGCAGGTGGAGTAGTGCGGTATCGTCATGTTCGCACACAGATGACTCTAGAATGATAATTCTATGGGATTTCAGAACGTAATCTTTCTAATCTGGAAGATCTTTCAGACGTGAATTTTTGAATTGCCTTCAAAACCCAACGAGGACTCAAATGTGCTTCATCTATGATTTCATCTAGGCTGCCTCCGGTCCTCCAGCTATCATCCCAATCAGGAGATACTGAATATTCTGAAACTACACGGTTTGAAATCCAATTGTGCATTATTCGAAGTCCTGTATTTGTGACTATCATAGAATCTGACCATTCGGTCTTAGATATAATCGAATCTTTGTAAGCCTGCTCTTGTCTCCGGAATAATTCCCAGGAAACTGCGGAAACAATCTTCACATTATGGTCAGTGCCTATTTGTTCCAATATTGAGACAACTGTCCTGGTCGCACTTGTGCCTCTGACAATCACTACTCCTTCTTTAGGACGGTCGTCGTAATCTCTAATCAGATAGGCTCCCTTTGAAGCATCCAAATGACTTGCAATGCCCAGTTTTTCCCGATCTGGAACTTCAATTGCTGGCCTTGTCAGATGAAGTGCAATAATTGGTACATCCGTAGAGAAAGCTGCTGCTAACGCAGGTGCCACATCATTATGTTCCCAAGGATGCAAGTTGATTATGTGGCCATCAGGAAATAATTGTGTAACTCCGGGTGCAAAAATGCCAAAATGCGTGCGGCTATCCTCAGCGGTTTCGGGACCTGAGTGACCTACAATCCATAGTAACTTACCAACTTTAATCTGTGAGTCTTGTGCAACCTGGCTAAATAATCGAATCGGACCGTATTTTAGATAACTAAAAGAACCATAAGTACTGAAAGAACCAATAAATCCGTTGTATTGATCCAAAGTATCTCTGTTGAAATTAACTGTCGACAACCCTGCCATCATTCCTGAATTTGTAAATTCCGTTATGCCTTGGGGCATCAATGGTGAATTTGGATTATTTTCCTTATCATACATTCCTAAATCTTCAACATCTCCCCAGCCCTTTGCAAAACCTGAAATATTTGTGGAATCTGCCAAATCCGCAGACATTGCTACGAACAGTGGTCTCCCGTAATTTTGTCGACTATGAGTATTTAACCAAGATGCGACCTTAGAGAAACCGACTCGATTAGGTATCTTGGTTCCCGGTTCAACAAACAATTCATCCGGATATTTCTCAAAATCAAATAGTGCTTTATCGTTAAGGGGATTGGAATCTGAAATAATACAGCTCTCAATTGTTTCCGGTACTGAATCTCCCAATTCGACCAGACGTTCTGCTAGATAATCCACCAATTCCTGATTATTGCGTAGTACCGATAATACGGTGTTGAGATAGGTTGTTGCTTGTTCTACTTGTTCCTCTCTTGTTTCCGCCGCAGATTCCCCAAATCCATCGAAAGAAATATCATATTTAGTAGCAAAATCCTCTTTGGTTTTCCAGAATAATTCAGAATTGCGTTTATGAGGCACTCCATGTGATTTCTCGTCAAATACATGGTAACCACGGCCTTTACGTGATTTAGCATAAATCATCTTTGGGATGTTGGTTTTTGCTTTACCGACCAATAGATCATAGTATGCCTTTGTAAATGATTCCCAGTCTTCACAGTCATCAGTGCCCTCAACATGCCATCCTTTTGTCTCAAACAGTTCTCGGGGAGTTGATTTGACTATGGAACTGAATGGCCGGCTGTCAATGCCATAGTCGTTCCAATCTATGTAGTATACTATATTTCCAAGACCTAAACCCCAAGCCGAATTCAGAGTTTCATGGGTGGCTCCCGTACTCAATCCTCCCTCACCTTCGAAAGCGAAGACCTTGACTTGGTCCGTCCCCGCCAATTTATGGGCTAAAGCTTCTCCAGCCGCAGGGGGAGAGCCATGGCCACTAGGGCCCGTATTGAATTTGAAGAACAGGGTTTTGCCTTCCATCTCCGCATGGCCGGGCAAACCCTTGTTCCTGCGAAGCATCAGGAGGTCTTCCCAAGTCAATTGAAATTCTTCACTATTCTTGACTAGGTACTTGGAATCCTGAGTCTGTTCGTGTTTTATTCTGAGGGACTCATTGAGAATGGCCAATGTGGCATAGACCAATGGGTTGTCATGTCCAGCTACCAGTACAAACCTGTCTGCAAAACGCTTGGTTGGATCACGAATGTCCCATCTCATGGCACCAGAAAGAAGTGTAATCAACAGCCCCTGAACTTTTGAACGGGAACCTCCAGGATGGCCACTTTGACTCAGATTTAGGGATATATCTATACATTGGTCAATTAGGTCCTTGGTGACTTCCCAGTATTGATATTTTTGCTTTAACACTGCTGGCTTGTCCATAACTCATGGACAATACTATGGATGTACTTTTGAAGGTTCTGGCGACGACCTCTACCAACGCCGCGAGCAGGAGCCTCTTTTATTGTCATTCAGTCTTTTTCCGACCGAATCCTTAATATTCTTCCTTCACACTTTCCACCTGCCTCGGGCTTCGGAGGAGAGCTCACCGTTATCTATCTCTCACATCCCGCCCGGGGCAACCTGGTCCGCGCCACCCTTTTAGCGCCTGCTACCTGCCGCCAGCCGTGAGTTTCGCCGGAATGCCGGTCGCTGTCATTGACAACGGTGGCCAGTGGACGCACCGTGAATGGCGAGTGCTCAACTATCTCGGCTGTGACGCGGAGATTGTCCCTAACACGCTGCCACTCGATGAGCTGGGGCGCTTCCGGGCGCTGGTACTTTCCGGTGGCGCGCCGCGTATAGAGTCTGAGTCAGAAGCCTTGGGCCTCACCGCCGAATATCTTGACGCTGCCCGCTGGCCCATCCTCGGTATTTGCGTCGGCCACCAGTATATAGCGACCCACTATGGCGGTGCGGCCGGCCCGGCGAAGGTGCCAGAATTCGGGTCGGCGCTGGTCACGGTCGCCGAACGGGGCTGGCTAATGGAGGGACTGCCGGACGAGTTAACGGTCTGGGAGAGTCATAACGACGAGGTGACGCGGCTGCCTGACGGATTCGACATCCTGGCGTCGAGCGACGACTGCGCGGTGCAGGCAATGCAGCATCGCAAGCTACCGTATGCGGGAGTGCAATACCATCCCGAGGTCGAGCATTCGGAATACGGCGCAGAATTATTCCAGAATTTTTTGAACAAAGCTTTGGAATGGAATGAGTAATATCTAGATCCGCACCATTACTTTACAGAAATACAGTGGTTGTTTACTTTTAACGGGGGTTCCTCTAGTTAGTTATGCTAGATCCCATTTCTAAATTATTCAGTTTTGGTTCCAAATTGGAGAATCTTTCCGAGGACAAAGAAAAAGCGATAAGCGGTTATGGATACTATGATTGGGGAAAATCAGCTTTTGAGACTAGCGTTACTGTTGCAATACTCCCTCTTTGGTATACGTTTTTGTTTCTTGAAGCTAATGGTTTGACTACATCTTTTGGCTCAACTACGATGACTGCGGATGCAGTATGGTCTTTGGTTATTGCAATATCTACTTTGCTTGTTGCAATTATCAGTCCCTCTTTTGGTGTAATAGCAGATCGTCGGCTGATTAAGAAAAAGTGGTTAAAAATTCTGACTTATGTTGGAGCTGGTGCAACTTTCCTTCTAGCCTTTGCACCTTTGCTTGGAAATGCATCATGGATTTGGT
>CALBFM010000053.1:0-1244 GCA_937893445.1 uncultured euryarchaeote | reverse complement strand
CCATCTTGCCGAACCTCTGCCCACTGCCGGATCGGAAGCGGGGCTGCCGTTGCTGATGGTCGTGAGTGCCCTGTTGGGAATTCTTGCCACCGCGGGCGTTTTCCTATGGCGCAGGAGCGCAACCTCTTAACCCAAGGTAGCATCACATCACGTGGACCCGCTGAAGTTGCGGCAGGATTTCCCGGTGCTGGCGGGTGACGACCCTCCAGTCTACCTTGATAACGCCTGTATGCCGATGAAACCGGAACCCGTGCTCCAGGCGATGGATGATTATTACCGCAACTTCCCGACTTGTGGTGGGCGCTCTTTGCACAGGCTGGCATTCGATGTTACTGAACACTATGAGACTGCTCGCGGACAGCTCCAGCGCTTTGTTGGCGCTGCCGATGCGAGTGAAATAGTCTTTACGCGTAACGCAACTGAGGCTATCAATATAGTTGCGTGGGGCCTAGATTTGCAGCGCGGCGATACAGTGCTCTCGAGCGACCGTGAACACAATTCCAATGTTGTGCCGTGGCACACACTCTCTCAACGGACAGGCGTGCTCTATTCGACCATCCCGTCGCGCGATGACATATATTTCGACTTGGAAGCCCTGAAAGAGGCACTGACACCCGACACTAAGCTGGCAAGTTTTGTCCACACTTCTAATCTGGATGGCTACACACTGCCAGTTCATGACATTACCGAAATTTGCCATGATGCTGGTGTGCAGGTAATGCTGGACTCTGCGCAGTCGGCTGCGCATACTGAGGTGGATGTGCAGGCGCTGGATGTCGATTTTCTGGCCGCGAGTGCTCACAAGTTTTGCGGTCCTAGCGGCACTGGTCTGTTATACGGCAAGGCCGAAGCTCTAGCCCAATTGAAGCCGACTTTTGCTGGCGGCTCTACGGTGCGCAATTCGACCTACAACGATTGTGAATTTCTGCCACCCCCGTCCTGCTTCGAGGCTGGGCTCCAGAACTACGCTGGGATGATTGGTGCCGGTGCCGCGGCCGACTATGTTGCTGGAATCGGTCGTGACAAGATTCACGCGCACGAGGTGGCGCTGAACGCACGGCTGACACAGCGCCTTGAGAGTATGGAGGGGCTGTCTTTGCTTGGTCCGCCCGAACCTGTGGAGCGCGGCGGCATATTCTCGTTCAACTTGGCGGGGCTCGACAGCCATGAAATTGCAATGAATCTAGATGAGACTGCCAACATTGCTATACGCAGTGGGATGCATTGTGTTCATTCCTGGTTCA
>CALBFM010000052.1:0-3815 GCA_937893445.1 uncultured euryarchaeote | reverse complement strand
AGCGGCGCTGGAAGCGCTCGAGTGCGTCAGTCGCTGCGAGGTGCGCGACGGGCGGCTCGACGTCGCGGTGCAGGATGTGGCGCAGAACCTGCCCTCCATTTTTGCCGCGGCGGGCGACATCGCCAGCTTCAGCGTCCGCAACACCACGCTCGACGACGTCTTTCTGCACTACACCGGTCACGACATTCGCAACGAGGGTGCCGAAGGCGTCGCGAAGCACATGCATCGCGTGCGGAGCGTGAACCGATGAGCCAGCTCTCGGGGCTCTACGCCATTTGGCTGCGCGAAGTCAAGGTATTCTTCCGCGAGTATTCGCGGCTAGTCGGGAGCGTACTGACGCCGCTTTTATGGCTCGTCGTGGTCGGTAAGGGCATCGGCGCCTCCATCGTGGACGACGAGAGCTTTGGCGGGGTCGGTTACGATACCTTCATCTTTCCCGGAATATTGTGCATGACGGTCCTGTTCCAGTCGGTATTCTACGGACTCTACATCGTCTGGGACCGGAAAATCGATTTCCTGAAGGAGGTGCTCGCGGCACCGCTTAATCGCTCGACCATCTTCCTCGGTAAGGTGCTGGGCGGGGTCACCGACTCGATGGTGCAGGTCACGATAATCGTCATCTTGGGTTACTTCATCTTCCCTGAGGCGACCTACACTATCCATAGCCTCGCTGTGGTTTACCTCTTCATGTTCCTGCTTGCCGTGACGATGACCTCCATTGGGCTGATTATCGGCTCGCGCATGGAGTCCCCGGAGGGGTTCTCGCTGGTAGTGAGCCTGGTTGTCTTCCCCATGTATTTCCTCAGCGGCGCGCTCTTCCTGAAGAAGAACCTGATCAACGAGGCGCCCTATCTCTACTGGGCGACGGTCGCCAACCCGGTCAGCTACGCGGTCGACGCCATCCGCTACACGCTGCTGCCGGTTGAGGCGTTCAACGAGTTCGGGCTGGCGCTCGACCTCGCGGTGCTGGGCGGTTTCTGCCTCGCGCTGCTCGGTGTCGGCACGCTTGCGTTCCGCACTATGCGGCTCTAGGCTGTATGGCGTACGATGCCGCCCGCCTCGCGCACGACCTTGCCGAACTCCACCGAGTGCTCTAGCTGCTCGCTGCCGAGTACGGGGCCGTCTTGGCACACCAGCTGGCGGTCGATGGTGCAGACACCGCAGAGGCCGACGCCGCATGCCATGTAACGCTCGAGGCAGAGCTCGGCTCGAATATCATTGACTAGTGCCCATTCCAGACCTTTGACCAGCATGGGTTCAGGGCCACAGCTGTAGAGCATGTCGGGATTACGGCTGTCCAGCAGCTCAGTCACGAAGCCGTGATGGCCGGCTGAACCGTCATCGGTCGCAATCTCTACTGTGCCGGGGAACTCGCTGCGGTGGAATATTTCGTCGGCAGTCGTGCCGCCCAGCAGAGTCACTACCTCCACGCCTTGCGCAGCGAACCGTTGCGCAAGGAATAGCAGCGGTGGCGCACCGACGCCCCCACCCATCAGTAGCGGTTGCGTTGCCTTGAGCGAAAAACCGCGGCCGAGTGGACCCGTTACGGTGAGCATGTCACCGGGCTTGCACGCCAACAGCGCAGCTGAGGTCGGGCCGAGGTTCTTGACCGTCAGCCGCAGGCGTCCTGGCTCCCAGCCAGCGACAGACATTGGCACAGCGTCACATACCTCCTGGCCGAAGCCGGTTGGAGGGTGCGGTAGCGAGACCATTACGAACTGTCCCGGTTCCGGTTGCTCCTCCCAGCCGCTGCGGGGCGTGAGCCATAACGAGTGACCTACGGAGGTGCGATTGTCAATTTCCGTGAGTTCGGCCGCGACGGGCCGCATCACGGCAGCCACTCCAGCGCGTTACCGCGAAAAGCGTCGAGAGTAGCGTAGTCCTTTCGCTCCATCCAGTCGCCCAACTCGGTCGCAATCTCGCCCAATCGCTCCGGATTGCCGCCCAGTGCAGTGCCAACCTGCACCGCCTGCGCGCCGCAGAGGAGATACTTTGCCGCGTCTTCACCGCTGGAAATGCCGCCGATGCCAATGACTGGCGTTGCGTGCCCCGCATCGCGCAGAGCGCGCACTGCCTTGAGGACGCAGCGCAAGCCGATGGGGAGCAGCGCCGGCCCTGAAAGTCCGCCGAAGGCGTTACCGAGCACCGGACGCTCCAGCTCCGTGTCGATGTCGAGCGCCGGCATGGTGTTGATGGCGCTGACCGCCGCCGCACCCGCTTCGGCGCACGCCACGGCAATTGTGCCGATGTCGCTTACATTGGGCGAGAGTTTGGCGATGACCGGCAAATGCTCCGAAGCGGCGGCGACCGCTGTCGCCGCAGCCTCAGGATCTTGCGCGGTCAGTAATCCTGTGTAAGCCGCCTGCGGGTGTGGGCAGCTCAGGTTGATTTCGGCCAGCTTCGCGCCGGCTTCGGCGACGCCTGCAGCCAGTTTGCCGAACTCCGCCGGTGTATCGGCGACTAGGTTGGGGATGACCGGCACCTTGCCGCCGCGCAGGTCGAACTCGTCGAGGAATTCGGCCAGCCCGGGATTGGGCAGCCCCATTGCGTTTATCCAGGTCCCTGGCGCGACTTCCGCCACCGTCGGGCCAGCGTAGCCGGGGCGCGGCTTCAGCGAGATGGACTTGGTTACGAGCGCTCCCGCTCCGGAGTCTGCCATCCGTTCCAGAATGCCTGGTGTCGAGTCCAGTATTCCAGAGGCGAGCAGAACGGGATTGGCGAGTTCGAGCCCTGCCAGTTCCACACTCAGGTCGGCCACGCTGCTGCCTCCGCCCTGACAGTTGTGTCGCCCCCACTTAAAGACGGCTTACGCCCGGGGCACGCTACTCGCGCAGGACAAACTGTGCCTGACAGTGGGGGCAGCCCAGCTGGACTGGTCTCTGGGGAGTAGCGACACTGATAGAGCCCTGGCAGGCGGGGCATGTGAGTTGAAGCGGTCCGTCGATATCATCGAAGTAGTCATCGTCATCCTCCTCGCTGCGCATCCGATTTAGCGCTAGCGCGCCAGCTGCTAGGACTACCAGCCCGAACAGAAGTGTACCTATACTTCGTAACCAGTCGCTATCGTCGCCCCCGCTGCTGTCCGGGGTGGTCGTGACTGGGGCTGAGATGACCACGACACTGACCATTGCGGTCTCGCTTTCGTGCTCGTCACTCACGGTAAGCGTGGCGGTGTAGGTACCGGCTACGTTGAAGATGGTTGTGAAGCTCTGAGCGTCTTGTTGTCCGTAAAGACTGAACGGCATTCCGTTCTGGTCTACGATGCTCCATGCGTACTCTAGCAGCAGGTCTTCCCCATCAGGATCACTCGACTCTTCTCCCGAGAAGCTAACCTCCAGTCCCGTCTCAATCATAATTTCTCCGCTCGTCCACG
This sequence comes from uncultured euryarchaeote, assembly GCA_937893445.1. Lineage (GTDB taxonomy): Archaea > Thermoplasmatota > Poseidoniia > MGIII > CG-Epi1 > UBA8886. The sequence continues at coordinate 442 of CALBFM010000052.1, read as the reverse complement.
CACCTCCAACTACCGCTACCTGCGCCACCGCTAGCGGCGGTTGGTTCACGGGCGCGAAAATCCACACCGACTTCGACAGTGAGCTGTCGGCAGCGGTCGCAATCAGTTGGCTCGACCCTCCATTGGCTGGAGTCCAGTCGAACACTACTTCCCTAGTTGCGCCTGCCTCGATTTCGACAGTTTGCGTTCCGATGCGCGTGAACTCCACGTCAAGCTCAAGCTCTACGCTGCCGGCGGCGCTGCCTTCATTGACTATTGTAATCGTCACGGTCGTTGCGACACCCTGCGTGAGAGTACCCTCATAATTGATGTCAGTGACGCTGAATTGCGGTTCAAGAGCCTCGATATTAAAGTCGAGTGTGAGCTGGTTGTTAGCGGTCGACGCCTCCTGCGGCGACGCTCCCGAAAGCTGTACATCCAGTCGGTGGTCGCCCGTTTCTGC
>CALBFM010000051.1:0-2454 GCA_937893445.1 uncultured euryarchaeote | reverse complement strand
AACTACAACGCAACTTGGTGCTGTCGCACTGCACCGGCACCGGCGAGCCGCTCTGTACTGATGAGGTGGTGCCACTGGTGCTGTCGCTCAAGGTGATTACGCTTGCTTCGGGCAACTCCGGCGTGCGCTGGGAGCTAGTCGAGGCGCTACTAGCGCTCCATAACCATGCTATCTGGCCGGTCATCCCTGCCAAGGGCTCGGTCGGTGCATCGGGTGACCTAGCACCGCTAGCACACCTCGCGGCAGTGCTGCTGGGCGTAGGGGAGGTCCGCTGCAATGGGGAACTGCTCTCCGCCGCGGAAGGGCTGGAACGGGCTGGGCTGGAGCCAATTGAACTGGGGCCCAAGGAGGGGCTGGCACTGCTCAACGGCACACAAGTATCGACAGCACTGGCACTCAGGGGGCTGTTCGCCATCGAAGATGCGTTTGTCGGCGCAATGGTCGCCGGTGCGCTCTCAGTCGACGCCGCCCTCGGAAGCGACGAGCCGTTCGACTCGCGCATTCAGGCACTGCGCGGCCAATCTGGGCAGTCTGCTGTGGCTGAATGCTATCGAGGACTGCTGGCCGGCTCGAAAATTCGCGAGTCGCACCGCGACTGTGACAAGGTGCAGGATCCCTACTCGCTGCGCTGCCAGCCACAGGTAATGGGTGCCTGCCTCGACCAGATTGTGCACGCGGCCGGAATCCTGGAGCGTGAAGCGAACGCCGTAACCGACAACCCACTAGTGTTTCCCGACGAAGGCGACATCCTGTCGGGCGGTAACTTCCACGCCGAACCGGTCGCCATGGCGGCCGATAACTTGGCGCTGGCAGCGGCCGAGATCGGTGCACTGTCGGAACGGCGGCTAGCGCTGCTCGTAGACCCGGCACTGAGCGGACTACCGCCGTTTCTGGTCGAAGAAAGTGGACTCAACTCCGGTTTCATGATGGCGCAGGTAACCGCCGCGTCACTGGCGTCAGAGAACAAATCGCTAGCGCACCCCGCCAGCGTCGATAGCATTCCCACATCAGCCAACCAGGAGGACCACGTCTCGATGGCCACTTTCGCCGCGCGGCGACTGGGCGAGATGGCAACAAACACCGGTACCATCACTACACTCGAGTTGCTCGCCGCCTGTCAGGGAATTGAGTTCCGCCGTCCGCTCAAATCCTCGGCGCCACTGGAGCGCGCGGTGACGGCTGTGCGTGAACTCGTGGAGCCATGGGGGCGCGACCGCTACTTCGCACCCGATATCGCCGCGGCTCGCGAGCTGCTGGCAGAAGGACTGTTCCACGAGCTGGCCGGGAATCTGCTGCCAAGCCTAGCAAGTAACTGACCTGTCGCACCGGACTAAACACCGTAACTCAGTCATGCATAGTACCTAGGAAATATTCATTTATATGTGGGTCGTCGAGAATATCTGATGCTGCTGCAGTATGAACAACTTCACCATTTGAAAGAATATAACCTCTATTAGATCTAGCTAAAGACAGTCGTGCATTTTGTTCTACAATCAAGATCGTTATTCCTACTTCTCTTAAAGCATCAATTCGTTCGATTATCTGCTGCTGGTATAGCGGTGAAAGTGCTGCTGTGGGCTCATCGAGCAATATGAATTTAGGATCAGAAATTAACGCTCTTGAGATGGCCAGCATCTGCCTCTCACCACCTGATAATGATGCCGCAAGATCATAAGTTCTATGGCGCAAGTCAGGGAACATGTCCAAGGCCCGTTCAATCCTCTCATTCAACAAATTTGTTGGCAGCAAGTTGCCTCCCATCTGTAAGTTCTCTTCTACGGAAAGAGATGGAAATACATTGTCCACCTGTGGAACATAGGCAATACCCAGGTTAACCAACTGATCTGTTCTCATACCAGAAACACTGTTCCCTCGATACTTCACTTTCCCCTTATAGTAGTCAGCAATACCGAACATAATCTTGATTAGTGTAGATTTGCCACATCCATTGGGTCCAATAATTGTTACAAATTCTCCTTCGTCGACGTATAAGTCGATTCCATAGATAATCTGTACTGAACCATAGCCACCAGTAAGTCCTGATACCTCTAGAACTCGTGTCATTCTGAATCCTCTCTTGTGTCTCCTCCGGAACCAAGATAAGCCTCTATTACTGCTCTATTCGATCGAACTTCGTCTGGTGTTCCAATCATCAAAAGTTCTCCTTCGTTCATAACTACAATACGATCAACGCCCTGTCGTAAGATAAAATCCATATTGTGTTCAATAATTAGAACAGATACTCCAGTGTCATCTACACTTTTTCTAAGGTTAGCGAATATCTTCATCGCCAAAGGTCCAGCGACACCTGCTACTGGCTCATCGAGAAGTAGTAGTCGTGGATCCCCCACCATAGAGCGACCGATATCAACAAGCTTACTTTGACCTCCCGATAACTCATTTGCAAGATTAGGGGCCATGTGAGGTACTTCTAACTGGTCAAGAGTCGAATAA
>CALBFM010000050.1:0-6148 GCA_937893445.1 uncultured euryarchaeote | reverse complement strand
CACCAAACCATTCGCCCACGAAGGCGCCCCACGCAGCGCTGCCTCAGCCGCGTCCACCGACGAGTCATGCAGCTCCCAGCCGCCAGGCACTTCACGCGCCGAACAGTGGCGGCAGCAGATGAACTGCACCGCCTGCGGGAGCTCGGCCGGGCTATAGGCGGCGGCGAAACAAGCGTGGCACATGCTTCGCGCGAGCGGCGGCGAAGCGCCGCATTTCAGACATTGCTGCACGGCGCGGCAGCGACGGCCAGTTATGCTATTTGCGCGACGCACGCTTCTTAAGCGACCGGAAGCTGCGTCGCCTCACGGTGAGAGAGATGGTGAAAGTATTCCCCCCCCCGAAAGCAACTTCGGAACGGGCACACATTTCCAGCCTTGATGCGTACCAGAAACTCTACGGCGAATCAGTCAGCGACCCCGAAGGCTTCTGGGCCGAACAGGCGCAGCGTATTAGCTGGTCCCGCAAGTGGGACCGCGTACGTAACTGCGACTACCGCACAGCGAAAATCGCGTGGTTCGAGGGGGGAAAGCTCAACGCCTGCTACAACTGCGTCGACCGCCACGTCGAAGCCGGCCACGGTGATACAAATGCCATTGTCTGGGAAGGTAACGACCCCGATGAGAGCCGCAGCTTCAGTTACACCGAGCTGCACACCGAGGTGCAGCGCGCCGCCAACGCACTCAAGGTATTGGGCATCGGCAAGGGTGACCGCGTCTGCATCTACCTGCAGATGGTGCCCGAGCTTGCCATTGCAATGCTGGCGTGTGCACGGATTGGCGCAGTGCATTCCATCGTCTTCGGCGCCTTCTCAGCCGAAAGCCTGATTTCGCGCATCAACGATTCCGAGTGCAAACTGATTATCACGCAGGATACTGGTGTGCGCGGCACCAAGCGGGATATCCCAATGAAGGCAAACGCCGACATGGCAGTCACGCAGACTCCAAGCATCGAACACATGCTGGTGGTGCGGCGCACTGGTGGCACGGTCGCAATGGCCGACGGGCGCGATGTCTGGTGGCACAATGCTCTCGGCACCGCTGACGCCGAGTGTGCACCGGAGCCGATGGATGCCGAGGATCCACTCTTTATTCTCTACACTTCCGGCAGTACCGGCAAGCCGAAAGGAGTTTTGCACACCACTGGCGGCTATCTGGTATACGTAGCGACGAGTCACCACTACATCTTCGACTACCATCCCGGCGACATCTACTGGTGCACAGCAGACATCGGTTGGATTACTGGCCACTCCTACATTATCTATGGACCGCTCGCCAACCGCGCCGTGACACTTATGTTCGAGGGGGTGCCCAACTACCCCGATTTTGGCCGCTTCTGGCAGGTGGTCGCCAAACATCGCGTTAACATATTCTACACTGCGCCAACCGCGCTGCGCGCGCTGATGAAAGAGGGTGATACGTGGCCACAGCAGCACGACCGCTCCAGCCTACGATTGCTCGGGACCGTTGGCGAGCCTATCAAGAAGCCGGAATGGATGTGGTATCGCGAAACCATCGGGGAGGGACGCTGCCCGATTGTCGATACCTGGTGGCAGACAGAAACAGGCGGCATTCTGATTACACCACTGCCTGGAGCCACCCCGACAAAGCCCGGCAGCGCCACACTGCCCTTCTTCGGCATAAAACCAGCTCTAGTAAACGACGAGGGTGATCTGCTCGAGGGCAATGACGTCAGTGGCAACCTCTGTATTGAGGAGTCGTGGCCGGGACAGATGCGCACCATCTATGGTGATCAGCAAAGATTTTTCGATACTTACTTCGCGCGCTTCCCAGGCAGGTATTTTTCGGGAGATGGGTGTCGCCGCGACAAGGACGGTTACTACTGGATTACCGGTCGTGTCGACGACGTGATTATTGTCAGCGGCCACAATTTAGGCACGGCGGAAATAGAGGGGGCCATCGGTGGCCATTCCGCGGTCGCCGAGGCTGCTGTCGTCGGCTATCCGCATGACATCAAAGGACAGGGGATCTACGCCTTCGTAACACTGCGCACTGGGCAAGAGCCAACCGACTCAACACAGACAGAAATCGTGAAACAAGTACGCGCAAATATTGGGCCGCACGCGGCACCCGGAAAAATTCAGTTCACGGATGGTCTCCCCAAAACACGCAGCGGCAAAATCATGCGCCGTATCCTCCGGAATATTGCTAGCGGTGACGTCAGCGACCTGGGTGATACCAGCACGCTGGCAGACCCAGCGGTCGTGAAGTCTCTTGTTGAAGGAAGAGTCTAGGATGCCGGCGCGACCATCCGTTCTGGGTCGAGCAATTCGCGCAGCTCCTGCTCAGGCAAGTCAGTGAGCTCCAGCGCTTCTTCCAGCACGGTGCGGCCGGAAGCGTGCGCCGCCTTGGCGATCTTCGCAGCCTGCTCGTAGCCGACCGCGGGTGCGAGCGCAGTGGCCAGCATAAGTCCCGACTGGAGTAGCTCCGGTCCACGGTCGGTCGCCTCCAGGCCAGCAATACACTTCTCGCGGAAGATGGTCGCGGAAGCGGCAAGCAACTGGATGGCCTGCAACAAATTGTGTGATGCAAGTGGCAGCATCGTATTCAGCTCCAAGTAGCCGCCCTGCGCTGCCTGTAGAAGTGCAGTGTCGCAGGCAATCGCCTGCGCCGACGCCTGGATGACAGCCTCAGGGATTACGGGATTGACCTTGCCCGGCATGATGGAGGAGCCGGGTTGCACTGATGGCAGCTTCAGCTCCGCCAACCCACAGCGCGGACCAGAGCCGAGCCAGCGAATATCGTTGGCGATCTTCTGCAGCGCCACCGCCAGGCAGCGTAACGATCCACTCAGTGACAGTACTCCGTCGAGCGATGACTGCGCCAGGAAGTGGTTGTCAGTTTCGTGAACGTCAATTCCCGCCAACTGTGATAGCTCCTCGCACGCCAGACCCGCGAACTCAGGGTGGGTGTTGACGCCAGTGCCGACCGCAGTGCCACCCAACGCCAGCGGCGCTAGCTCATCCTGCGCCACCAGCAACCGGTCGAGCGCCCGCTCGGCAAGGCCAGCATAGCCCTGGAACTCCTGCCCCAGCCGGATGGGAGTAGCGTCCATCAGGTGCGTACGGCCGGTCTTGATGACATCATGAAAGTCCGTCGCTTTCTCTTCAAGTGCCTTCTGTAGCGCCAGCAACGCTGGCAGCAGCAGCCCATGCAACTCGAACATTGCCGACAGGTGCAGTGCGGTCGGAACAACATCATTGGAGCTCTGTCCCAAGTTAACGTGGTCATTCGGATGTACCCTAGCATCAAGCGATTCACTTGCCAGCCGGGCAATGACCTCGTTGGCATTCATATTGCTTGAAGTCCCAGAACCAGTCTGGAACACGTCAATTGGGAAGTGATCATCATGCTCGCCGTTCGCCACAGCCAGTGCAGCCTGCACTACTGCTTCCGCCATCTTAACATCGAGAAGTCCCAACTTTCGATTAGCGCGTGCAGCAGCTATCTTGATGTAGCCCAGAGCGCGGATGAAGCTGCGACCCATGCGCAGGCCGCTAACTGGGAAATTTAACACGGCGCGTTGCGTCGAAGCACCCCACAATGCATCGCGTGGTACCTCCATCTCACCCATTGTGTCCTTCTCGACGCGCGTGTAAGGATCAGCTGGTAATGCACCCACCTGTCCGGACACATTTTCTACTCTAGCTGCTGAAAGTGCACCAACTGCAGCGCGTAACTGCTCGCGACGGTGAGCAGGGCACTGGAACAGACCATATTCGGGGAAGCGGACATGCCCCTCGCCCAAGTCAGCAAGCAACTGGCCCAGCACGGCCGTGAGTGAAAGACCGTCGTAGCACGAATCAGCATAGCCCTGTAGCTGCTGGTGCACTTCCTTCGTGACACGTATCGACGTGTAATCTTGCATAAGCAATCCTAGGCAGCACCATATAAAAATGTATGCATTATGTATTATTATGCAATATGCATACAAAAATCAGGGTGCATCAGTCGGATCCCATCCAGTTCGCAGATTCTGGTCGAGCGAATTGAGCTTGTGCATATCCTCAGCGGCAATCTCAAAGTCAAAGACACGCGCGTTTTCCTCGATTCGAGCCGGAGTAACAGATTTCGGGATGGTCACAACTTGGAGTTCCAGGCACCAGCGCAGCAGCAGCTGCGCCGGTGTGCGGCTGTAGTTTGCGGAGATTTCACTTAAATAGGGGTCGTCGAGTTTCAGACCCTTAGTGAGTGGACTGTAGGATTCGAGCTGGATGCCATGGCTGCGGCAGTAATCAAGCAGCTCGACCTGAAAGGTGTAGGGTGAGAACTCGACCTGGTTAACCGCGGGCACAACGCTGCACTCTGCGAGCAGCTCTTCCAGATGGCGCACGGTATAGTTGCTGACGCCAATGGCACGACACTTGCCTTCCTCAAAGAGTTGCTCCAGCGCACTCCACGACTCGCTGCGCAGTCCTTCCACGGGCCAGTGGATAAGATACAAATCGACGAAGTCGAGCCCCAGCCGGTTCAGGCTCGCATCGCACGCCGCCAGTGTCTTTTCGAAACCCTGGTCGCCGTTCCAGAGCTTGGTAGTCACGAACAATTCGCTGCGCGGGACACTGCTCTCGCGCAGTGCATCACCAACGGCACGTTCGTTACGGTATACACGAGCCGTGTCTATGTGCCGGTATCCTGTCTCAAGTGCGTGCAGCACCGCGTCGTGTGTCTCCTGACCGGGCTCGGTCTGAAAAACGCCAAGACCCAATACTGGAATCCCAACGCCATTGTTGAGCATGAAGCGTGAAGCCAAATCCATACTGCCGAGTGTGGCACCGCTATTTGGGTCTAGCCTGTCAGTCTCCTAACCTTCCAAAACCAGCTCCAGCAGCGCATCGTGCAGCATACCGTTGCTGGCGATGCATCCATCACTGTCAGCGTCCCATATGCCTCCCGTTAGGTCACTGATACATCCGCCCGCTTCTACAACCATTACGATTCCGGCCGCGATATCCCAGACTTTTGCACCTGAGACCACGTAGCCGTCATACCTGCCCGCCGCAACATAGGCAATGTCGAGGGCGGCGGAGCCTGTCCGACGCGTAGCGCGCGAAATGCAGGAAAGTTTATCCCATGTTGAGGCTATCTGCTGATAACCAGGCCCATCGCGATCATAGGGAAAACCGGTTACGAACATCCCCTTTACGAATTCCGTGTTCCTGCTCACCGACAACCTGCGACGCAGGCCACCCGATTCAAGCCATGCACCCTCGCCTCGTGCAGCCAGAAAAAGTTCGCCAGTGAAGGGGTTAGCAGTAGCACCGGCAGTGATTTTTCCCTCATCCAGCAGAGCCAGCGTGCTACAGCAATGCGGAACTGCATGCACGAAATTGGTTGTCCCATCGATTGGATCTACGACCCAGGTCCTGCTCCCAGAACGTTCAGTTCCCTCTTCTGCCCGGATACCATCCTGCGGCCGTTCTCTTTCAAGCACCTCAATGACTATCGCCTCCGTAGCGCGATCAGTTTCTGTCACAAGATCGACCGGACCCTTCAGCTCGACCTGCTGTGGATGACCAAAACCGGCGTGGATTGCCTTAGCACCCGCCTTCGCGGCGGCAGCCGCCACCTCCATGTCGGTCAGCGACACAGGTGCCTGACGACGCCTTCGAACAGCAGCCGTCCGTCGCCCGGCCCAGCCGGGTCGCGCCCGCTGCTGGGCCAGTCGGAATGCTGCCAGCCGTGGAAAACCCGCTCGGGGTGTGGCATCATGCCTAGTACATTACCGCGCGGATTGGTGATTCCGGCAATGTCTCCCGGCGCACCGTTGGGGTTCCAGGGATAGCCAGCGCTGGTCTTGCCTTCCGGGTCGCAGTAACGGAAAGCCACTTGTCCGGACTGCTCCAAGGCATTAAGTCGAGCCTCAGGCAATTGCAGCTTCCCTTCTGCGTGCGCGTTCGGGACCGCAATTACCTGCCCCGGCTCGTAGTGCGACGTGAAAGGGCTGTCACCGTTACCCTCGACACGCAACATCACTGTGCGACACTCGAAACGATCTGAGTCGTTGGTGTGTAGCACCGCCTGCGGACCTTCACTAAGGCCATCCGGGGTGCCCGGCAGTGCGCCAGTCTCGACAAGGATCTGGAAGCCGTTGCAAACTCCCAAAACTGGAGCTCCAGAATTTATATAC
>CALBFM010000049.1:0-2146 GCA_937893445.1 uncultured euryarchaeote | reverse complement strand
ATTCAGGCCTCGACTCATTCATCAGGAACGCATTCTATGTAATATTCATTGTAAGGATGATGAATGTCATCAGCGAACAGGGAACTTACTGGGTCGCCAATGGCTTCATCTGGGCTTGGTTGCTGCTCCCATTCTATCCACTCGCTGAGCTTTTGAAACAGGACGTTGCGAGCAGGAAAGTAATTGATCACAAGGAAAAAACTGCAGCTTACTTCACCATCGCAACAGGCATAATCTTGCTATGGTTCATAACTATTCCATTCTGGAAATTGTTCTTTGAGAAAGTGCTCAACGTATCCGATTCAGACGCAATCTTTGAACTGGTTCTGGTCCTGATTCCGTTTTATGTCCTCTATGTATACAACACACTGGCAGACAGCGTTTTCTACGGAAAGGGGAAGACCGAACTTCTGGCCCTTCAATCGATCATTACCAACGTCACAGTTCACGGCACTGCGTTCATCCTGTTTCGCATGGGGACCTTCGATCCAACCCTGATGGGGATAGCACTTCTTTTTGGTACCGGAATCTTTGTTGACAGTATCGTAACTTACGTTCTTTACTTCCGATATCTCCGTCAAGTAAATTACCGATTGTAACTAAAGGCATCGAAACGCCGGCTCCTCACTTCCCCGCCATCCGCCACATCCACGCCGCTACCACTCCGCCCACTAGCAGCACGCCGCTGAACAGCACGATGGCGACGGCGGGGAGGCTCGTCTCCTCGCCGACGACAGAGACCTGCATTTCCGTGGAGGCAAGCAGCTCGCCGTCACTGCTGAGCAGTTGCAACTCGATGGTTCGGATGCCGGGCTCGACGCCCGCCGGGACGAAGAGCGTCAGCTGCTGCACCTGCCGCTCCCGTGGCGTGAGAGGGAACTCTACCGGGAGTGGCTGCCATCCACCCGGGACGACCGCGACAACCTTCGCAGCCTGTGGGACGTTGCCGTAGTTCCACGCCTCGACCGGCAGTTCCACGGAATCGCCCGGCGCAACCGCAACGAAGGGCTCAGCCTGTAGCGTGTAGAACTCCTCCGGCAAAATTGTGGCGTCGAACTGCTGCTCTGCCAGCAACTCCACTCCGTACCAGCAGCGCAGCGTCGCGCTGCCAATAGTCCCACCAGAGGTGCCGTATGGCGGGTTGAAGAGCAACTGCACCGGCCGTGAGTCCCACGCCGCCAGCTCATCAGTAGAGGGCAGCACCGACCACTCCCAGGTGGGGTCACCCTCTAGCTCCAGCACCAGCGATTGCAAACCGTTGCTCTCGCTCACCAGCGAGAGCGTGTGCGAGCCGGGCTGTCCGTCAATCACCAGCGCTTCCCAAGCACCACTGAAGCGGGCACCACTGTACTGCAATGCCTCGATTACGCCAGTTGCCTCGTCAGATGATACGCTGTCTGACGCGTTGACCATGAAATCGGCCAGCGTACCGGCGAGTGTGTGCTCTGGCACCGTCACGCGCAGCTGCACATCCTGCTCAGTACCGGCAGCGAGCCAAATTGTGGACTGTGCCAGCTCGTACTCCCAATCACTGCTGGCTTCCAAGGTGATGTGCACGAGTCCGTCGCCGCGGTTGCGGATGGTGGCGGTCGCGGTCGCGTTCTGTTGTGGGAGGACGCTGTCGCCCTCGACCAGAACGCGCAAGCGGTAGGTCTGGTTCAGCAATGGCGTCCCATTGGCGGACGTCGACTCGCTACCACTCTGCAGGGTCACCTCAATGACCCCGGCACCAGCGACAACCTCGCCCTCTGGCGCAGTCAGCTGCATCGCCAGCACGGTCGAGCTCCAAGGCGCCAGCACAGGAGTTGTGTTCCACTGGCCAAGCGTCCAGTTAGAGGGCGCTATCAGTGAGAGCGCCATGCTAGCAGGGCCATTGCCGTGGTTGTAGAGAGTCAGCGTCATGTCGCGTGTTTCGCCCGGGCGGAACTCTGACGGTAGCGCCAGTTCAAGCTCCGGCTGGTGACGCTGCTCAACCGTTAGCGACAGCTCGCCAGTCGCGTTCGCTTCCTCGGCGACCATTCGCAGGGTGGTCAGTAGCAGGCTGTCGGCAAGGACTTCAGGAACAGTAATGGTAACGTTGAATTCTAGTGTCGAGTAGGCATTGACTGTGAGGTTGACAGGCGCGGCAACCGACCAGTTACCGGCG
>CALBFM010000048.1:0-8707 GCA_937893445.1 uncultured euryarchaeote | reverse complement strand
GGAAAAATTTCGGGGGTTGCAGCTCGCGTGTGCTCTGGGGTGGCCGACCCTCAAGCTAGAAAGTTGAGGCAATCCGACTCCGAAGGCCCACCGGTCTGTCACTGAGCGGTCAGAATATAATACTTTTCGGACCTGTTGCGCATGGATTGCGGTAACTCTTCACGCTATTCGTGGGGGTTTGCCTCAGTTGGACAAAACTATTGTCCCTATCGTCCTGTGAACGGCAGCGTTTTATCCCCTAGCCGACTGGCACGCCCTAGATGCAGGGGTGGCTTGCTCTAGAGGATGGCACCGTAGTCCACGGACGCCCATTTGGCGCCGTTGGAACAGTCGAGGGAGAACTTGTTTTCAACACCTCGATGACTGGCTATCAGGAAGCTCTCACAGACCCCAGTTACGCCGGCCAGTTGCTGATGTTCACTTTCCCGCAAATTGGGAATTATGGCTGCCACCCGGATTGGATGGAGTCTTCTGGTGCACAGGTACGCGCCTGCATCGTGCGTGAGTGCTGCCAGGCCCCCTATCAGGGTCAGCAGACGCTGGACGAATGGTTACAGGCCGAAAACATTCCAGGACTGGAAGGCATTGATACGCGCACGCTTACAATCAGGACAAGAGAAGCTGGAACTCTGCGCGCCGTAATGTGCAGCGACGGCTCTCTCGAGCCAGAGGCTGGCGTTGCTCGCGCCGCAAAAATGGCATGGCCTTCCGATTCTAACCTAGTCGCGCAAGTCTCAACGACTAAAAAATATAGCCACGGTCGCAAAGGCCCTAGAATTACGCTCTTTGACTGGGGAGTTAAGCAGTCCATCATCAGCAACTTGGCGCAGAAATGCCGTGTTACGGTTGTACCGTGGGATACAGACCTGTCTGGATTGGAGAAAACTAAGCCTGATCTAATTTTCATGTCCAACGGCCCAGGTGACCCAGCTCATCCCGACATGGTTCCTGTGGTTGAGACCGTGAAGCAAGCGCTTGATTGCTGGCCTGTCGTAGGCATTTGCCTTGGCCACCAAATTCTTGGGTTGGCGCTAGGGGGTAGTACCTACAAGCTGCGTTTCGGCCACCGCGGTGTCAACCAGCCGGTGTATGACACTGACGCAGACAAACTATTCATTACTTCGCAGAACCATGGCTTTGCTCTTGGTGAAATGCCTGATGGCATAGAAGAAGTATTTACCAACTTGAACGACAGCACCTGCGAAGGTATCCGCGGCCCCAGTTGCTGGTCAGTCCAGTTCCATCCGGAAGCGTCACCAGGACCACTCGATGCTAACATACTTTTCGATCGTGTGCGGGAGATGATCAATGGCTAAATCACTGAAGGTACTAGTTGCCGGCTCAGGGCCGATTATTATCGGTCAGGCGGCCGAATTCGACTATTCTGGCTCCCAGTGCTGCGCCGCACTACGTGAGGAGGGGCATTCCGTAGTGTTGGTCAATAGCAACCCCGCTACTATCCAGACCGATCCGGAGACCGCAGACACGGTCTACATTGAGCCATTAAACGTCGCGACGTTGGAACGCATTATTGAGAAAGAGCGACCAGACGCTATCATGCCTGGAATGGGAGGGCAGACTGGGCTGAACCTGACTACTGAGCTAGCAGAAGCAGGCGTGCTGGAAAAATACGGAGTGCAGCCACTCGGTACTTCGCTTGATAGCATTGCAATGGCGGAAGACCGCGAGAAGTTTCGCCAGCACATGGTCGAACTTGGTGAACCCGTGCCTCAGAGCGACGTGGCGGAGACACTCGAAGATGCACTTGCACTTGGAAAACAACTCGGATATCCAGCCGTTGTTCGTCCAGCCTACACGCTTGGGGGGACCGGTGGTGGCATTGCCCACTCACGCAAGGAGTTGGAGGTTATCGCCGGGCGTGGGCTGGCGCTCTCGCCAACAACACAAGTGCTCATCGAAGAGTCGGTATTGGGCTGGCAGGAGTTCGAGTTCGAGGTGTTGCGCGACTGTGGCGATGATGCCGTCATCATTTGTTCGATGGAGAACTTGGACGCTATGGGGGTCCATACCGGAGAGTCAATTGTCGTTGCGCCAGCGCTGACGCTACCAGATGTACATTACCAGCGGCTCCGCACATCAGCATTGAAGGTGGTTCGCGGACTCGGAATCATAGGTGGTTGCAATGTCCAGTTCGCATTTGAACCAGCTAGTGGAGAGTACGTGTTGATTGAGGTCAACCCGCGCGTTTCACGTTCTTCGGCACTGGCTTCAAAAGCCACAGGTGTGCCAATTGCGCGCATTGCCACTTTACTCGCACTTGGGCGAAGGTTGCATGAATTACCTAACCTTGTTACCGGCAATACTAGCGCAGCATTCGAGCCGGCACTAGACTACGTAGTGATGAAAATCCCGCGCTGGCCTTTCGACAAATTCAAACTTGCCGAGCGTGACATTGGGACGCAGATGAAATCGACAGGCGAAACTATGGCTATCGGCCGTTCCTTTGAGGAAGCATTACTGAAGGGGTGGCGCTCATTAGGGCAAGGATGCGGTTTTCCAGAGGGCATTCCTGAACGGAAAGCAAAGTTAGAGGCCCTACTACGTCAGCCGAATGACCGCCGACTTGAAGCAATTTGGGAAGCTTTGCGTCAAGGCCTCAAGGCAGAAGAGGTGGCGCAGCTGACTGGTTTCCACACTTTCTTTACTAAACGCATTGGAACGCTGGTTGCACTCGAGGCAGAGCTGGCTGAAGCCGGATTGGTGCCTGACCTGCTTGTACGTGCCCGGAAGATGGGTTTCGGCGACGCGCACATCGCGCATGTTTGTGACCTGCCTGAGGTAAAAGTCCGTGAGGCTCGTATCGCAGCAGGACTGCGTGGTAGCTACCTGATGGTCGACACTTGCGCTGGAGAATTCGCTGCTCGGACGCCATATTTTTATTCGACCTGTAGTGATGCCGGTAGCACTATTGAGCGAGGTCGTTCGGTAATTATCCTGGGTTCGGGGCCGATACGCATTGGGCAGGGAATCGAATTTGATTATTCAACGGTCCACGGCGTGCAGGCAGTGCGCAACGCGGGATATGAGGCAGTTGTAGTCAATAACAATCCTGAGACGGTCTCAACAGATTTTGACGCATCAGATCGACTCTATTTCGAGCCGCTGGATACTGAGGCCGTCTGCGATATATTGGACGCCGAAAAGCCGTGGGGGATAATTCTGCAGCTGGGCGGGCAGACTGCAGTCAACCTAGCCGACACTGTTGCTGAGCATATTGCTACCAGTGGACTCAAGACTCGTATTCTTGGCACCAGTGTCGAAAACATGAACAATGCTGAGAATCGCCAGAAATGCGGTGCGCTGATGGAGGAAATCGGCGTACGCATGCCCGAATGGGCGGCCGCGACTTCAGCTGCCGAGGTGGTCGAATGCGCGGAGCGTATTGGCTACCCTGTGCTAGTACGGCCATCATTCGTACTTGGTGGGCGCGGGATGGAAATAATCCACACTCGTTCACAACTCAAACGCTACCTGAAACTGGAGACACACGCTTCGCCGGAGAAACCTGTACTGGTCGATAATTTCCTAGAAGGTGCATTGGAGTTAGATGTGGATATGGTGTCCGACGGCAAGCGGGTACTGGTTGGTGCGATTATGGAGCAAATCGAGATGGCAGGTGTCCACTCGGGCGACAGCGCCTGTGTTATCCCTCCGCAATCACTTTCGACAAAACAACTACAGGATGTTGTTGAACTTTCGACGCAGATTGCACGTGCACTGGGCATAATCGGTGCCGCCAACTTGCAGATTGCAGTACATGGTGAGAAACTTTACCTCCTCGAAGCAAACCCGCGTGCTAGCCGCACGCTACCCTTCGTATCCAAGGCGACCGGAGTGCCACTGGCACGTTTGGCCGTGCAAGCAATGCTTGAGCAGCCACTGCCTGTCTTGCAGAGCCCACTCCCCATACATAATGTAGCTGTGAAGGTCCCTACCTTTTCCTGGCTTAAACTTCCTGGACTCGACACGGTTCTGGGACCTGAGATGAAATCTACCGGCGAGGCTATGGGGCATGGCCAAAGTTTTGGAATTGCTTACCGACGTGCACTAGCTGGTGGCAACCGCTCGTTACCGAGTAAAGGGACAGTATTCCTGTCAGTATCCAATCAACTCAAAGTAGATTTCGTCGATGTCGCGCAACATCTTACTAAACTTGGCTTCCGGTTGGTCGCAACACGCGGAACCGCAGTCCACCTCCGAAAAGCCGACCTCAAGGTCGAGACTGTCTGGCGTATCTCGGAAGGAAGACAGCCAGATATCTTGGGCTTCATGCGCAGCGGTGATGTCGACTTGGTAGTTAATCTCCCTACAGGACGCCGCGCACAGACTGATGGCGCACAGATGCGGCGGCTGGCAGTTGAACTTGGAATCCCGTTTATCACTACTATCACTGGCGCATATGCTGCGGTAGAAGCGCTAGCGGAGCCTGGAGATGGCGAGATACAGCCATTAGTTACTATAGCAGACTTTTAACGGGTCATCGAGGTTTTGGCCCAGCATGCGCAACTCCACCAGCCTTAGCTTTTCACTGGAATCCTACGAACCATTATCGACCTATAGTGAACAAGTACGACAGGAATTCGAGGACCACCTGGCTGCGGCACTCACTGCAGAAGCACAGGACGTTGTGCCCTTACTCAAGCGTGGCGCCCGTGGTGGTAAGCGATTGCGGCCTGTGCTCTGCCGACTGGTTTCTGACGCACTTGATGGCGACGCTCATTTGGCATTCGAGTGCGGCGTCGCGCTAGAATTGATTCACAGCGGTGCGCTGATTCATGATGACTGGATTGACGGAGACGTGTTCCGACGTGATGCACCCGCTTTATGGCAGGAACTGGGACCACGCACCGCTGTTTTAGTAGCGGACCTGTTGATTGCGACAGGTTCTCTTCATGGTGCCATCACGGAAGCCACATCTCGATCGTTAGCGAAAGCCGCTCGAAATCTGTCCGAAGGAGCAATAGCTGATTTTACCGACCATGCTAACTATACTGAAGCCGTATACCTAAAGCGCATCAAGCGCAAGACTGCAGCGCTCTATGCCACCTCTGCAGAACTTGGTGCACTGGTCTCACCTCGTATCGATTTGGGGCCGCTGCTCTACCGCTACGGTGAATGCGTCGGCATAATGTATCAACTGGCAGATGATTTCGTGGACCTGCTCAAATCGTTGCTCACAGGTACACCAATCGGTGATTTGTCGTTAGGTATACCAACGTTGCCGTTGACACGACTTGCGCGCTTGCCCGGTTACCAGCCTTGGGTACAGGCATTCTTGGCAGACAAGGACGCAGCCCCGCTCATCGCTAATGGTCAGCCGGAAGACGCACACCATGTTTACGAGGAGCTTCTCGAGCCGTGGCGGGAACGTGCGCGAGGCTATCTACAGGAGCTACCACCTTCACCCTACCGTGATTTGCTCGAATTAGTACCTTCCGCGTTCGCAACCGAATTACTACACGCTGATATCAACTAGTGTCCGCGGAGGTGACGCCGCGGAGGGTGGCGCACACGAACTTCGCCAACGCGGGTAAAATCATCGCCATCTGCCCTCGTCTCGCCTAGATAAACTCGCTGTGAGTTTATCTTGCCAAATCGGAGGCCAAGCTGCTGGCAGGCCGATTTCATCTTGGAGCGGAATACGTCTCGCTTCTGCGGGTTTGTACCTTTGGGTGTTTCGCCCTTCCAGAGCCGTTCGAACTGACGTTTCTTCTCAGCACTACTCACAGCAGTGATGCCGCCGCATCACGGCAAAGTGTTAGGATATAGTCGTATTGCAATGGAATCAAGAGTATGAGCAGTAGAAGCACTGCTAGTGCTGGATAACGGGTGTGTCCTCCAAAAGGCCGTGCCTCACCCTGCGGGTCTTCAGCATAGATATTGCGGATAACTCTCAGATAGTAGAAGAGTGACAACGCCGAATTTAGGACGCCCGCGATTACCAGCCAGAGCAACCACTGTTGCCCAGCCATCCCAGCTTGGAATATGCCATAGAATAGCCAGAATTTGCTGAAGAAGCCGCCGAAAGGCGGAATCCCCACCAGTGACAGCAAGCATACAGTCATCGTCAAGGCAAGAAGCTGCGACCTCTGTGCCAGTCCGCGATACCCATCAACTCCATAGCCGAGTCCCGCCATCCCAACTGCTGCAACGATTACGAACGCACCGCCTTTCATTACGGCATGTACCAGCGTGTGGAAAATCGCGCCGCCTAACGCCAACTCGGTCATAGCGGGGAAAGCAGCTAGGATATAGCCTGCCTGCGCAACCGATGAATACGCGAGCATGCGGCCGACATCCTGCTGTCGCAGCGCCGCTAGGTTGCCAACAGTCATAGTTACAATCGCGATTATGGCGAGCAGCAATTGCCATTCTATCAGCTCTGAGCCAAGCGCCACAACGAAAATGCGTAGTAGGGCAACAAAACCCATTGCCTTGCTGCCGGCAGCAAGGAAGGCAGTGACAGGAGTTGGTGCGCCCTGATAGACATCAGGCGCCCAAGCATGGAACGGTACCGCCGCGACCTTGAAGCCAAGGCCGCCGGTAATGAACAGGATGGCGACGAAAAGCACGCCGGAAAAGCCGGCATCCCAGTCATGAGCTGCGAGACTGGCGATACTAAGGGTCCCCGTCAAGCCATACAATAGTGAAATGCCGTAGAGTGTGAGTGCCGAGGAGAATGATCCAATTAGTAGGTATTTTGCCCCCGCCTCAGTCGAGCCATCCTCGCTCTTCTGGAAAGCAACCAGCGCGTAGCTGCTGAAAGCCGCCAGTTCGAGGCCAATAAACAGTGTCAGCAGGTCGCTGGCTGAGGCCACAATGAGCATTCCCAGCGTGGCGGTCAGCAGCAGTGTGAAGAATTCGGGACGGTGTGGCAATTCGCCCAAGTAAGCCAGGCTGACAATCCCAGCTACAAGTGCAATTGCAAGGAAAGCGAACTTAAATAATTGTGAAAAAACATCAATCTGGAGGTGACCGAAATAGCTCGCAGGTGTCACGAGGCCTTCACCGAACCATTGTATCCACGTAGCGCTCAGCGCGACAGCTAGTGTTGCGACAGCTAACCGGCCGCAGAGCTGTGCGTTGCGGTGCAAAAGGTAGGTGCCGGGCAATAGCAATGCAGCGGCGGCCAGCAAGAACTCCGGGAAGAGTAGCTCCAGCCCCACTACACCCCTCCCATTAGCCGCAGGATGTCATAACACGCCACAGTTACTGGTGACATCAAGAGCTGCGGCAATACTCCGAAAAGCACCGCTAGAGTCACGATTACGAA
The DNA here is from genome assembly GCA_937893445.1 of uncultured euryarchaeote. Taxonomy (GTDB): domain Archaea; phylum Thermoplasmatota; class Poseidoniia; order MGIII; family CG-Epi1; genus UBA8886. The sequence continues at coordinate 1,413 of CALBFM010000048.1, read as the reverse complement.
CAAAGGCCATTGCTCGTACCAGGGTGCTTCGTGAACTTTCTCAATATCAACTTTCTTGCTGAGTGGACCAAACACGGATCGCTGTAGTGCCCAGAGGTGGTAGCCGGCAGTAAGCACCATCCCTGAAATTGGAAGCAGCAGCCAGTAGCCATGACTCTGGAAGAATGCTACAAAGACGGAGAGTTCCGCCACAAACGTTGCCATTCCCGGCAACCCCAGGCTCCCTAGGAAAATTACTACGAACAGAGTCGCAGTATAGGGCTGTTTCTGCGCCAGTCCACCAAGTTTCGGGATGTCTCGTGTTCCTAACTGGTGCAAAACAACTCCAGCTATCATAAACATGGCCGGGCTTAGTAACCCGTGTGCAAACATCATGTAGACTGCGCCTGCTAGGCCAAGCTCGGTAAGCGTCGCAACTCCTAGTAGTGCAATACCCATGTGTGAGATGCTAGAGTAGGCAACTAGTTTCTTCAGGTCGGTTTGCGCTAGTGAAAGCACCGCTCCGTAAATAATCGAGACAATTGCCAGTGTTACCATTACCGGCACAAAATACTCGGCTCCGAGTGGTAGTGGCGCCAGCGCAGCACGCATAAGACCATAGAGGCCTAGCTTCAGCATAACGCCCGCCAGCACGATTGAACCCGCGGTTGGCGCCTCGACGTGCGCGTCAGGCAGCCATGTGTGGAATGGGACCATTGGCATCTTGACCGCAAAACCGATGAAGAGCGCGGCGAATACCCACTTCTGGAATGCTGGTGCGAAATTGCTCGACTGTTTTGCAATTTCAATCATCGAGAACGTGTTTACTCCAGCCTCGAAGTAGAGCGCCATAAAACCCACCAGCATTACCAGCGAGGCGGTGAATGTGTAGATGAAGAATTTGTAGGCAGCATATCGTCGGGCAGGGCCACCCCAGATGGCAATCAAGAAGAACATTGGAATTAGCACGACCTCCCAAAATAGGTAGAAAACGAAATAGTCGAGCGTCACAAAGACTCCTAGTGTGGCAGTCTGTAATAAGAGCAGTAATCCGAAGAATAGTGCAGGTCGTTTCTGTTCTTCCCACGCAAATAGGACGGTGAGAGGGCCTAGGATGCCTGTCAGCAGCACCATAGGTGCGCTGAGCCCATCCACACCTAGCAGTAGTGAGACACCGAACTGGGATGACCAGACATACTCTTCCATCAGTCTGTATCCGCTGCTGGAGCCTGCTTTCAGAAAGATGATGACCGAGAGTAGCAGCGTTGCTAGCGTCGTACCGAGCGCGATAACACGTGGTGCTTCCGGGTAGTGTCGGAAGCCCCAGCACCACATTGCACCGAGCAGTGGGATTACCAGTAGATAGCTGAGCCACGGAAAATCGCCAAAATCTAGGGCGATTTCTGGAATCGGCGCCGCACCGTTGCCGACAAT
>CALBFM010000047.1:0-3963 GCA_937893445.1 uncultured euryarchaeote | reverse complement strand
TGGGCACCATTAAGCTTAAGAGTGGTTACGCAGTTGCCAAGAAAAAGGTCTCGAAGAAACGCGTCGCCACCTCAAAGGCGTACGCGGCGAAAGCGAAGCGCCGTAAGCCAGTCGGCGCAGGCAAGTTCGGCCTGGTCAAGATCGGCAACGGCACGAAGCGTCTGAGCGGGTACGCCGGCCAGGGGCGCGACATGGATCTAGACGGCATCGTCGGCGCTTTCGATATCGACGACGACGGCGACCCTGACGGCGGCGACCCGCCGCCGCTACCACCAGGGGAGGAGAACGGCACCAAGCCCGATACCGGCCGGACCGACGGTGAGGTTACGATTTACGAAATTTTCAACCCGCCACTGATGTCGCTCAAGCGCTGGTACGCGCAGGATGCGCTCTACTATGACAGTTCGCTGCCTGACCCCTACAGCATGTACATTTACGATAGGAACAAGGTTGAGATTGAGCCGACGGGGACGACAGACTACACGCACGTTTTCGAGGGCTGGCTCTGGATGGGAGTGACACTCTCGACCGAATTATACACCCCCATTCCGTCCGTGGCGCCCGACGCTGACGTCATAGACTACGATTCCAACGCCACCGGGGTCGATGTCAGCTTCTACAAGGATGGCGCTGACAACTACTTCATCCGCGGCAATCAGGATGTAGTCATCGACCTGAGGTACCGCATGGGGACCAATGGCTCCTACTTCAACCGGCCGGTCTCCGAAACCCTCACACTGGACGACCTGCCGCCCGAGTCAATCCGCCCCATCTTCGGCCAGTCCGAAGTGGAAGAGAAGGTGAAGCAGTTTCTGCAGATGAAGAACGGGACCGAGCCGGCCAATCCACCACTCTACTGGCTCTGGCCCGAGAACGGCAGTCGCGAAACCAATATGGCCAAGATAGTCACCAACCTCACTTGGTATTTCTCCAATTTCCGCGAAGGTGACGGAGACGTCCCCGACCCCGAGCCGCCCTGGGACGTCTACCAGTCCATCTGTATCAACGGCATCGGAGCCTGTCGCCACCGCTCGTTTGGGTTCTTCGTCACGGCCAATGTGATGGGGCTGCCGACACGCTACGTCTCCAACGAGGCGCATGCCTTTGTCGAAGTTTACATTCCGGAAGACAATCTGACATTCTCGGCCAGCCACTGGAAACGCATTAACCTTGGGGGAACCGGCAGCAGCACCACTCTGGACCGGCCCGACAGCGACGGGGAGGGCGACGACTTTGACTTTGACGAGAACGACCCGGGTGATATTGACAACATGACAGGCGAACGCGTCACCGTGGTGCTGGAAGGCGTCTCTCCCTCCGAAGCGGACAAGGGCACGCAGTTCCGGCTCTGGGGCTATGTCGAGGACCGTAACGGCACGCGACTGCCCGGCTTCGGTGTTGGTGGTGGTATGTGGGACGAGCCACATGCGACGCCGGCATTCGAAATTGGCATTGGTAGCACCAACGCTACCGGAGATTTCGACTTCAACGCCAGCGGCTTTCTCGGGGCAATTCCGGGCGAGAACGAAATTTACGCTGCGGTGTACCAGTCGGGCTACCTCGGCGTTGACGGCCCTGAGCTGGTCGAGGTTTACACTGACACCAACTTGACGGTCGACGCGCCAGCGTCGGTCGGCAAGGGACAGGAGCTGGTGGTTTCCGGCAGCTTGCTCGACATTGGCGGAGTAGCTGCACCAGGAGAGACCCTAGCGTTCGAGGTCTGGGAACCAGCCTGGGGTGGCTCAAAGCCGGGCACTATTCGTTGCAACCCAACGGGGTGGCAGCGTTATCGCTGTGACGAGATGGGAACTACTCAAACAGATGAATTCGGCAATTTCGTTGTTAACTGGACTGTGCCCGAGACAGGCCAGCCGACGGCATCTAACGACTACCATATCGAGGTTCTGTTCGCAGGCTCTACCTATCGCTACACAACTATCGAGACGACCGACCTGCGCATCCTGGAATCTTCGGTCGAACTGGATGCATGGCTCGACCCGGAGACGGTGCTCATCAACGACCCCTTCTGGGTCAATGGCACCATCATCGAGGCGGCAATCGACAACGGCAACATCTCCATCGAACTCGACGGCAGCGTCATCGCCTCCGGCGCGGTTGAAGACTCGAATTGGTCATTCAGCGTAACCGCGCCCAGCAACCTGCCTGCCGGTAACTACACTGTGTTAGTCATCTTTTATCCCGACGACCCCGAGACATCGACCCTGCCCGAGGAGCGGGTCTCACTGACGTTGACTCTGAGAGGCACCTCGACGCTGGCATTGACTGGCGAAGAGTATTTCGCACGCAACGCCAACGCCTCGCTCACCGGCCGACTGCTCGACCACTTGGGCCAGCCGCTGGCGGAGCGCACCGTCTCGCTCGTTTGGGAGGGTGTCGCGGCGGGCGACCGGCAGACCGCCCCGGACGGTGACTTCGGGCTGGACCATTTCCTACCGCTCGAGCATCCGCTCGGCGCAGCCCAGTGGAGTGCCAGCTTTGCGGGCGATTTCTTGCATGAAGCGAGCAGTAGCACGCGCAACGTAGTGGTTGTAATGCAGCCGCAGATCGAATTCGATGTCGCAGGCCGCCATTTCTACCCTGGCGACAGCTTTTGGATTAATGGCACGCTAGCGATGGACAACGGAACCTCGCTGGCAGGCGGCTTGGTGTTGCTGATTGACGGTGTTTTTGTCACTACCTTCGCGACTGATGGCAGCTTCAGCTTCCTCCATACTCCTGACGTTTCCTATCTAGACGTCGGCTCACACCAGCTTGAGCTGCGCTATAGTGGTGATGAACTTGTGCTTGATGCCAGCGCCTCGCGTACGGTGTTCCTGCACCGGCAGGTTGTGCTGGCACTGGAAGGGCAACAGGTGCTGCGCGGTGAGTCCATTACGCTAGCGGGCAGTGCGCACGACCATGGCTCGATGCCGGTAGATGGGATTGAAATCGAGTTTGACTGGCCCGCCACCACCAGTGACCCCGACCCTTCTATCACCGGCGGTAGCGGCGGCTTTAGCAGTGGTTACAGCGTGCCGCAGGCACAACTGCTCGGTTACGCCGAGGTGGCGGCGAGCTTCGATAACACGACGCAACCCTACTACGACTCGGCGAATACCAGTGCCATTTTCACGGTCGTGAGCGAGCTAACTATCCAGCTCTCCGATCAGGAATCCTACCGTGGCGAGCCAGTATGGTTCAATGGCACCCTGCTCGACGACCGCGGACAGCCGGTCCCGGAGCTGGCATTGAACCTCTTCTGGGCTGACGGCTACCTGACGAATTTCGAGAGCGACGCCGAAGGAAATTTTTCGGTAGCGTGCGACGCCGCCTGGTCCTGCGCTGACCCGGCGCATCCGCTCGGTCCCGTGGAAGTGCGGCTCGATTTTGGTGGTTTCGGCTGGTACTTGCCGGCCGAGCGTGTCGCGACTTGGACTGTCTGGGGCCGGGCACTCGTCACCATCGATGAGTTTGCGCCAGTTGTCATCGCCGGTAGCAACGTCACCTACTCTGGCAACGTGGTCGATGACTTGGGACAGTCGCTCGATCGCACGCTGCAGGTACGCTGGAATGATATCACTCGCACTACGGTCGATGCTGTCAACGGCGAATTTGCTGGCAGCTTTGCACTGGAAGCCTTTGCGCCTGTGGGTAACTTCACACTGGCGCTGGCCTCAGACGACCAGAACTGGTTACGTGGCAGCTCCGACACAGCTACCGTGACGGTGCAGCGTTACACGGTACTGGAGCTGGAGTGGGGACCGGCGCTACGGAACATCTCAACTGCGGTACAGGGGTCGCTGCTCGACTCCTCCGGTGCTGGGCTGGAGGGTGAGCTGGTGAGCTACAGTTTCGACGGCACGGCAGTAGGCGAGGCACTTACCGGCGCCGATGGCGCGCTACAGTTCGAGCTGCCTGTTCCCGCCATAACTGAGTTGGGAATGCACACGCTCAGCGCTAGTT
>CALBFM010000046.1:0-7120 GCA_937893445.1 uncultured euryarchaeote | reverse complement strand
GATGAAAAATTCATACTTCTAGATGTCCGGCACGAACTGGACTTCGAACGCTTCACAATTGAGGGGCCGAACAACTTTACTATGCTCAACATCCCCTACTTCGACTTCATCGATGAACCTGTAGAGAGCGCCGCCAAGGTTCCGGAAGGCAAGCCCGTGCGCATCGTCTGCGCAAAAGAGGACTCCTCCCAGTTCGTTGCAGACATACTCGACGGCTGCGGCCGCAAGGATATCACCTGGCTCGAGGGAGGCATCAACACCTGGGGCAATGTCCTGATTCCACGCCGCATCAACAATGAGGAGGAGGCGTACGAGGTCTGGCAGTTCAACCGCCCTGCCAAGGCCTCCTGTGGCTACGGCATCGTGTACGAGGGCGAGATGTTCATCTTCGACCCCTCGCGCGCGACGGACTTTCTGGTCGAGTTCGCCGCCTCTCGCGGTGCGAAGATCACATACACCTTCGAGACGCACTTGCAAGCGGACTATATCTCCGGCAGCCCCGCTCTCGTCGAGAAAACCGGAGCGACCTTTGTCGCCCACGAAGGTGATTATGGCACCAGCCTCTACGATTACCACGCCCTCGCCGATGGCGAGGTCTTCGAGTTCGCGAAGGCAGGTGGTCCGGAGGTGCTCTGCACACATTCGCCCGGGCACACGCCCGGCTCAACCACCTACATAGTTGATGAAAAGTACATGCTCTCCGGGGACACGGTGTTTATCCTCAGCATTGGGCGACCCGACCTCGGCAAACGAGTCGTCGAATGGGCCAGAACCCTCTATACGACCCTCAAGGAACGCATCACGGTCCTGCCGGACACGTTGCTAGTGCTGCCCGCCCATTTCACCGACTGGGAGAGGGAAGCCGATGAACAATTGCGAATCGTCAACGATTTTGGCACAGTTAAATCCCTCAATGAAGCCATCTATGACATCGAGGATGAGGCGGAGTTTGTCGAGTATATCCAGGCAAATATACGTGCGCAGCCGGAGATTTACAACCAGATTCGCCTGGTAAACGCCGGCCGGCTCACACCCAACCCCAACGAGCAGAACGTGATGGACCTTGGCAAGAATGAATGTGCGGCCTCCGGTCACGGAGGCACGCAGCGGGTCTGAATCCCCTCTGCCGGAAACTCTATGGTGAACTACGGATTCGTAATCGACAACCGTTCGTGTATCGGCTGCCACGCCTGCACGGTCGCCTGCAAGTCGGAGCACGACGTGCCCATCGGGGTTAACCGCACACACGTCAAGTACATCGAGAAAGGGACTTTTCCTAACAGCAGCCGCGAGTTCAGCGTCCACCGCTGCAACCACTGCGAGGACGCGCCCTGCGTCACTATCTGCCCGACCACGGCCCTGTTTACACGCCCGGACGGCATCGTCGATTTCGACGATGACCGCTGCATCGGCTGCAGGGCCTGCATGCAGGCATGCCCCTACGACGCGCTCTACATAGACCCCAACCAAGGGACCGCAGCGAAGTGCAACTACTGCGTCCACCGGCTGGAGAATTCCTACGAACCGGCCTGCGTCATCGTCTGCCCCACCGAGGCCATCATATCGGGCGACCTTGACGATCCAGCCTCCAGGATAGCCCAGTTAGTGGCCTCACACGATACGACGGTGAGGAAGCCCGAGTCAGGGGCCAAACCCAACGTCTTCTACATCGAGACCAGCGAAGAGATGCTCGACCCGGCCGCCACCGAGCGCACCGGGACCGGCATGTGGAGCGAACAGATCGCTGGCGTCGGCCACTTCGCCAAGTACGCTGAGAACCGGCTCGACGCGGCTGATACCGACTCGCTACTGGTCCAGCTCGCGCTGGAAAAGAAGGCGAGTGAGGCGCCGCTGCGGGACCAAGCCCTCATCCGGGACGTGATGGCAAAGCTCGGCGACGACTCACCTAAGGCAAAGCGCTCCTATGACCAGCCTTCCAAGGGAATCTTATGGGGCTGGGAGGTCTCAGCCTATATCATGACGAAGTCTATGGCAGCCGGTTTCTACATCATCGCCATGCTCGGGGTCCTGTTGGATGGCAATAGGCTTGTAACCAGTAATGACGTTATCATCTGGGTAGCCGCCCCTTGCATCACCCTGTTGGGATTGACCGGCTTGTTGTTGGTCAAGGACCTGGACCGGCCTGAGCGCTTCCTGTATGTGCTTCTCCGGCCGAATTGGGATTCTTGGTTGGTTCGAGGTGCCTATGTCTTGGGTGCTTTCGGGGCAGTACTAACCGCGCATATTGGCATTGAGTTGCTCGAACTCGATGCTTCATTCCACCGGCCGTTGGCAATCGTTGGTATCCCGCTTGCGTGGATGACAGGTGCTTACACTGGTTGGCTGTTCAAACAAGCGAAGGGCAGAACGGTCTGGGCTTCCCGCTCGAATTTTGAGATTTCATCGACCGCTACCCTCGAGATGATGACATTAGCATTGGTGCCGTACAGTCTGGTGAGTTACACCTTTGGCAAAACGGAGATTCAAACGCCACTGGCACTTGTCGGTGCTGTGCTTCTCCTGACATTCGTTTATTTCGCGTTCAAACATATCAACAAGGGATTGCAAAAGGCACAGATGGAGCCACTGCTGTGAGGTGAGAATATGGTAGTCAAGAGGTCAATCATCGAACGGATTGCCGAGGGAATCGGCATCATTCCGCACATCTCGGACCGCGAACACGCGCATGGTGCCGAAGGCCCCTTGCGCCACTACCCGGACCCGGATGAGTGGCACGACCATGTCGAACTCGACGCCAACGCCTGGCCGGAACGGGTCGAGCACCGCTACTCGCTGGTGCCGACCACCTGCTTCAACTGCGAGTCGGCCTGCGGGATGCTTGCCTACGTCGACAAGGATACCGGCCTGGTGCGCAAGTTCGAGGGTAACCCGTCGCATCCGGCCAGCCGCGGACGCAACTGCGCCAAGGGACCGGCGACCATCAACCAGATTAACGATACCGAACGCATCCTCTATCCCCTGAAGCGCAAGGGAGAGCGCGGCGCAGGCGAATGGGAACGTATCTCGTGGGAACAGGCGCTGGACGAAATCTCGGCGAAAATTCGCGCCTCGCTCAAAACCGGCGCACGCGACCGGGTTGTCTACCACGTCGGCCGCCCCGGGCACGAAGGCTACGCCGAACGGGTGCTGAAGGCGTGGGGCGTTGACGGTCACAACTCGCACACAAACATCTGCTCGGCGGGCGCCCGCTTCGGCTATGCGCTGTGGCACAAGTTCGACCGGCCGAGCCCCGACCATTCCAACGCCAAAGTCATCCTGCTCGTGAGTTCACACCTTGAAACCGGGCATTACTTCAACCCGCACGCGCAGCGCATCGTGGAAGGTATGATGAGCGGCGCCAAGCTCATCGTGCTTGACCCCCGTCTCTCGAACACCGCTTCTATGGCCGACCACTGGCTGCCGGTCTATCCGGGCTCCGAGTCGGCGCTGTTCCTCGCTATCGCCCGACACATGCTCACTAACGAACTCTACGACCGACGCTTCCTCGAGGAGTGGGTCAACTGGCAGGAATGGATGACTGCCGCGCACCCGAATGATGAACCCGCTTTCGAGCGCTTCGTCGAGCGCCTCATCGAGCAATATGCGGAATATACGTTTGAGTTCGCCGCCGCGGAATGCCAGATTCCCGTGGAACAGGTCGCCGAGGTGGCGGAAGTGGTGGCCAGCGCTGGCAGCCGGCTCTCAACCCACGTGTGGCGGGCGGGAGCCATTGGCAATCTGGGGGGCTGGCAGGTAGCGCGCACGTTGCACCTGCTGAACGTCCTCACCGGCTCCATCGGGACCGAAGGAGGGACCTCACCCAGCGCGTGGACCAAATTCCGCCCAACCTTCTTTGATGTGCCGCCTCCACCGGATGCGTGGAACGAGCTGATCTGGCCTCGTGAGTACACGCTTTCCCACTACGAGATGAGCCACATCCTGCCGCACCTCATGAAGGACGGGCGCGGCACGCTCGACGTCTACTTCACGCGGGTCTTCAACCCGGTCTGGACCTACCCCGACGGTTTCTCGTGGATCGAGATGCTCTCGAACGAGGAGGCAATCGGCTGTCACATTGCGCTCACCCCAACCTGGAACGAGACCGCCTTCTTTGCCGACTACGTGCTGCCGATGGGGCACGCCTCCGAGCGGCACGACATCAACTCTTACGAAACGCATGCCGGCATGTGGATTGCCTTCCGCCAGCCGGTGCTGCGCGAGTTTGCCCGTCGCCAGGGCAGGCCGGTGCGCTTCACCCATGAGGCTAATCCCGGCGAGGTGTGGGAGGAGGATGAATTCTGGATTGAGCTCTCCTGGCGCATTGACCACGATGGCTCGCTCGGCATCCGCAAGCACTTCGAATCACCTTGGCGAGCCGGCGAATGCATCACCGTCGACGAGTACTACCGGTACCTGTTCGAGCATGTGAAAGGGCTGCCCGAGGCGGCCGCCACCGAAGAGCTCTCGCCGCTGGACTACATGCGCAAGCATGGCGCCTTCCTCGTCGAGTCGGCGGTCTACGACAAGCACGAGACCGAGGTCACCAACGGAGGCGTCGAAATCAACGGCAAACGGCGGCTCGGCTTCCCGACGCCAAGCGGCAAGCAGGAGTTCTTCTCGCAGACGATGGTCGACTTCGGCCACCCCGAGCATGCTATTCCCGACTACCACATCCGCTCGCACATCCACCCGGACCGCCTCGACCGCGAGGAGGGTGAGTATGTTCTACTGCCCAATTTCCGCCTGCCAACACACATCCATTCGCGCTCGGCCAACTCGAAATGGCTTGCCGAGATTGCGCACCGCAACCCCGTCTGGCTGCATCCGCATGATGCCCGCGAGCTAGGCGTCACCGACGGCGACCTGCTGAAAATCGAGACCGAAATCGGCCACTTCGTCGACAAAGTGTGGGTCACCGAGTCCATCAAGCCAGGCATCGTCGGCTGCTCGCACCACATCGGGAGATGGCGGCGACAGCAGGACGCCGGAAACCGCTACATGTCGGCCAAAGTCGACATCACGAATCCGGAACCGGGGCGGTGGCGCATGCAAACGCTCGCGGGAATCCGCCCGTGGAAATCGAAGGACGCAGACACCCGCAGGGTGTGGTGGCGCGATGGCGGCGTGCACCAGAACCTGACACACGCGGTGCAGCCCGACCCCATATCGGGAGCGCACTGCTGGCTCCAGAAAGTGAAACTTTCAAAACCGGGACCCGACGACAGATACGGTGATATCGAGGTCGATACGGACAAGTCATTCGAATACTACAAGCGGTGGAACCAATGGGCGAAGGATGCCGAGACCCACCCTGACGGGCTGCGCCGGCCGCTCTGGATGGGGCGGCCGCTCACACCTGTTCAGAGCCAATTCTACCTCGACGAGTGAGGCAGGGCAGCCCTGCGCATAGCAGCGCGGGAGCGCGCTCTTTAACCGGTGCAGGCTGAACCGGCGTGACCTGCGTCGTGATGCTGCGCACCCGCCTCACCGCCGGCGCGCAGCCAGAGCCAGTCATCGCTGACACCGCTCTTTCGCTTGCTGCACATGGCCATGAAGTAACACTGCTAGCGTGGGACCGCGATTGCACCGCTGGAGCGGAAGCGCAGGCGGAGTGGGGGCGCCTCGTGCGCTACCGGCGCGCCTGCCCTCTCAACGCACCGTTTGCCTTCGTGCGCGAGCTTCCACGCTTCTGGTGCTGGTGTTTGCGGCAAATGTTCACCTTACGGGGACGTGACCTCGTGATTCATGCACATGACCTGGACACGCTGCCGCTCGCCCTCTTTGCGGCTAAACTGCTGCGCGCGCCGCTGGTCTACGACTGCCACGAGAATTATCCGGCACTGGTCGAGGGCGCCGTCTCGCATCCCATGGGCTTTGCCCTGCATCCGCGCAAGTATCTCGCCGGGCTGCTGGGGGCGGCCGAGGCGGGGCTTTTGACCTACATGAGGGCGCGGTTCGTCGGGTGGCCTTTCCACCCGGCGGCAGTGGCGTTCCCGGTGCGTCTCTACGGGTTCAGCCCGCTGCTGGTCTGGCTGGCAAAGTCGATTGTGCTGCGGTACGGCGGGGTCCGCCTCTATCGGGGGTCGCTACCGTTCTGCTACGGGATCATCGTGGGCTACCTTGTGGGGGTCGGGCTTTCCACGCTGGTGGATGCGATTTGGTTTCCGGGGCAGGGACACTGGGTACACGGGTGGTGAGTGTCTGTGAGCGGCCTCACATCCCGGCTATAACGATTTGAACATTTTGTGCCGTTTGAAACAATCAGTAGGTCACGAACACGGGTTTGAGCGGCTAAGTCCCCTGAACGCTACGCATCGTAGTAGAGCACAATGGCGTTTTATCCCTGTAACCAACTGCTTTGCAATTACTTGGGATTTTTCAATCCCTCACACCTGGGCCTCGGTGTCCAAATCTTGCCCATGTCGGTGCGGCTTTGGCCTCTCCGCTGCGTCTTTTTCAGCCTGTGTGGTGCCGTCCAGGTGCAGGTTTTCAACGGCCCATTGCATCCTATCGGGGGCCGCGTGCAGGTATTTCATAGTCGTCTTGATGTCCCGGTGTCCGATAAGTTTCTGGATTGTCACCACGTCTACGCCCTCGGCAGCCATGATGGTTCCGAACGTGTGTCGAAGGTCATGGACTCGAATATGGGGCAGACCTGCCCGCTTTACGGCCCGATAGAAGCGCTGAAGGGCGGGAGTGGAGATAATGGTTTCTCACTCCCGGCTACAGATGAGGTGAGGATTCCTGATGTGCCGGGGAGCCATCCGCAGCACGCCGTAAAGAAAGTCCTTGAGTGGGAGAACCCGGTTGCGTCTCCCCTTCGTGGTGAACTCATCATCTGAGCGGACTTTGACAACGCGGTGTCTGAGGTCGATGTCCTCCCATCTAAGCGCCAGAACCTCGGCAACCCGTAGGCCTGTGTTCAATCCGATGGCCACGAAGGTATGCAGCCAGTCGCGGCATACACTGTAGAGTGCGGCTACCTGGTCCAGGTTCAGGTGGGGGGTTCCTTCTCGGTCTCCCGCAACCGCTTCACGCCCTTCGCCGGGTTCTCCTTCAGGTAGTCCCACCGGATCGCGGTGTTAAAGATGGCGTTGAGGTGCTTTAGCTCCAGGTTGAC